>JAJECW010000150.1 GCA_022821865.1 Pseudomonadales bacterium | reverse complement strand
CGGGCAACCCCGCAACGTTGTCGCCGTTGCCGTGCGGAACGAAACATCATACGGCCTCCGGGGCCAGGTTCACCTGATTCTCGATCCCGCGCACAGAGCCACCGCGGAAGAATTGAACATGGCGCATGATCTCGACGCCGTGTTGACCTATCGGGCCGGTACCGCGACCCGCATCCAATCCGTTGATGGAGACCCGTTCCCCGACACCAGCCGGATCAAGGTCTTGAACGGGTTGCTCGGAATACCGGGCTCCGATCCCTACTATAACTTTGTTGGCACTAACCGTAATGCGATCAAGATCGCGGAAGTCACGTTGACGGAGGGCGAGGCCTGGGAAGGCGCCCTGCTGGTGGGCGAGGGCGACGGTTTGATGTGGTGCGCCGACGGTTGGCTGTCCCTGGGCGATCGCGGCAACTATCCGGTATTGAACAGGGACTTTCGGATCGAACCCCTGGACGGCGCGCCCGACCCCTTCGGAAACAGTTTCCTCGGCAGCAAGTTGACGGTCTGCAAGGGGTTGAGCCTGGCGTACAGGATCACCGCCATCGGGGACGGCCTCGACGAGGGCAGGGAGACGCTGACCCTCGGCTTCGACCTTTCCCGCGTGTGGGACCAACGGGGTCCGATAAAGTCGGATCAGATAATGCCCACCCAGTATGCGCGCGATACCTGGACCTATTTCGGAGTGTTCAATGGCGCGCTGACCATCAACAACAAACCGGGCCAGGGCCTGAAGTCCGGCGGTGGCCAGGACGGCCTTTCGTCCCGGGACGGCGGTGGACAGCAACCGGCGGACTACGGCGAGTTGAAAGCCAGGGTGCGGACCTGGGCGGAACAGACCCAGCATGGAACAGCCCATGTAACCCGCTGGATGCGCGTGTTGGCGGCTTTCGGCGAACAGGACGCGGTCGACCAGGGCTACACCGCCATGACCGCCGCGGAAGCCCGGCAGATGGCGGACGCCTATACCGCCAGCCGCTGGAATCCGATCGTGGAAGCCCTGACCGATCTGGAATCCCGGGTAACGGCGCAGGCCGAAACCGAGCCCGAACCAGTACCGGAACCCGAGCCTGAACCGGAACCCGTGGCCTGTGTCTCCCAGGAACTGGAAGACACTATCGGGGACTACAGCGAAGAGACCCACCACGGCGCGGCCCATGTGGAGCGCTGGCTGCGGGTGCTGCACACCTTCCGCGGCACGGCCAACGATTCGACGATCGTGACCGCCGCCGAGGCCCAACAGATGGCGAACGACTTCTCCCCCGGCCGCTGGAACCCGGTGGTCGCGGCCATCCAGTGCTTGGAAAATCAGGCTTTCCAACAAGCCAACTAGGTCATCGGTGGTTTCCATGCTTGCGGCGTCCCGGGCAACCGGGACGCCGCGGGCTTCCAGATAGTCAACTCCCATTTCATCCCCCCCTGCCGCAGGCTCTTAGCCCGGATATTGCACGAGTGGATTGAACTTGCCCTGAATTCTCGGTTTTTGCGGCATGCTGCGGCGTGACTATTCCGGCCTGACAAATTTCGGACTGTTTCGCGCCGTTTCCGGGAGGTTCGCCGTGATTGACTTGCGGACATCCCCCGCCTCGCGAGCTTTCCCCGGATTCCGGGCGAGCACGATGCGGTGGATGGCTTTGATCAACACATAAGCCAGGGTGGAGAGAGGCGGCCGGTATTGGTTCGGTCGCCAGGCGTGGCAACTGGGGCGACCGGCGAACAGGTCGATCTGCTCCTTGATCCGGATCTCCAAGTCGCTGCGGGCGCAATACACCCGGTCGTACAGCCATGGAGAATCCGCGGTCAGGTCTTGCGGCGCGGCAGGCGCACCACCCGGGTGCCGCTGAGGCGGTCGTGGGCGGCGTCGCCCCCGTTGTCAAGAAACAGCCAGAAGTAACCCAGCCCGAATAGCAGGAAGGCTGGCCAGGCGCAGAGGAAGCGGAGCAGGGCCTGCTTGACGCTCATCAGCGCCCCATCCCGGGATTCCGCCCGGATGCGCCAGGCGAGCATGCCCAGGGTCTGGCCGCCCCGGGTCCAGAACCAGACGTAAAAGCCCGCCGCGCCGGCGCACATCAGGCCGAACAGCAACAGCCCGAAGGTCGGGTCGGTCTGCAATCTCCCGTCAATGATTTGATTGGTTCCGGCGCCGGCCAGCAACTGCGCCACAAAGCCAAGCCCCATCCAGATCGCCAGCACCAGAGAGGCGTCGTAGAGCAGGGCGGCCAAGCGCCGCCCAAGTCCCGCTCGGGGAAGTGTCGTTTCCTGGTTCACGGCTCGAAAGGCGCAATTTCAATCTTCAGGCAATGCGAAAGTGGCCATTACGCGCTCGGAAAGTACCGTCCCGTATCTGTGTCTGGCAAGCTCGCATCATGATTTTCCCGAAACTTCCGGACGCAAATGCGGAATGGAGTCTATGCTTTCGTGGGACTCGGCTCAAGGCGGTCAGGGATGGTATTCGGCACATGGTGTACAATCCGTCGGTTTTGGTCAGCGGGCCCGGAGTGGGCAATGTCCGGCAACAGCATTGGAAAACTGTTCACTGTCACCAGTTTCGGCGAAAGTCACGGGCCGGCGATGGGCTGCATTGTGGACGGCTGCCCCCCGGGAATGGCGCTTTGCGAAGCCGACATGCAGCGCGAGCTCGACCGGCGCAAGCCCGGCAAGTCACGCCACACCACCCAGCGCCGGGAAGCCGACGCCGTGCAAATCCTGTCCGGCGTATTCGAGGGCAAGACCACCGGAACCCCCATTGGCCTGATCATAGAAAACACCGATCAACGCCCGAGGGATTACAGCAAAATCAAAGACCTGTATCGACCATCTCATGCGGATTATAGCTATGACCGGAAGTACGGGAGGCGCGATTATCGCGGCGGCGGACGCGCTTCCGCCCGGGAAACCGCCATGCGCGTGGCGGCCGGCGCCATCGCCAGAAAGTATCTTGCGGAAAACCGCGGCATTGCCATCCGGGGCTATCTGAGCCGGCTCGGCCCCATCGGTATCGACAAGGTGGATTATGGGGAAATCGACAACAATCCCTTTTTCTGCCCCGACGCCGACAAGGTGGCCGAGATGGAATCCTACATGATCGCCCTGCGGGAAGCCGGCGATTCGGTTGGCGCCGCCGTCTGCGTATCCGCCAGCGGAGTGCCCGCCGGGCTTGGCGAGCCCGTGTTCGACCGGCTCGACGCCGATCTCGCCAGAGCCCTGATGAGCATCAATGCCGTCAAGGGCGTTGAAATCGGGGCGGGATTTGCGGCGGTGCCGCAAAAAGGCAGCGAGCATCGCGATGAAATCACTCCCGGGGGATTTCTCGGCAATAACGCCGGCGGTATTCTGGGCGGCATATCCACCGGTCAGGAAATCACCGCGCGAATCGCCCTGAAGCCGACCTCGAGCATTCGCATTCCCGGCCGCACCATCAACACGGCGGGCAAAGCCGCGGAAGTGGTGACCACCGGTCGCCACGACCCCTGCGTGGGCATCCGCGCAACACCCATCGCCGAGGCCATGATGGCCATTGTGCTGATGGATCATCTGCTGCGCGACCGCGCCCAATGCGCCGATGCGCGGCGCTGAACCGCGAAATACACGGAAACCGGAGCCATGAGCGGCAAGACACTGTACGACAAGATCTGGGACGCGCATCTGGTCAGACAGCGCGACGACGGCACAGCGCTGATTTATATCGACCGGCATCTCATCCATGAAGTCACTTCGCCACAGGCTTTTGAAGGGCTGCGTCTTGCCGGGCGCAAACCCTGGCGCAGCGGCGCCAACCTGGCGACTCCGGACCACAATATTCCCACCACTGCCGCCGAGCGCCGGCAGGGGATTTCCGGCATCAAGGACCCGGTTTCCAAGCTGCAGGTCGCCACGCTCAATGAGAACTGCCGCGAATTCGGCATTACCGAGCTTGGCATGGAAGACCGCCGCCAGGGCATCGTCCATGTGGTCGGGCCCGAACAGGGCGCAACCCTGCCGGGAATGACCATCGTCTGCGGCGATTCCCACACCTCGACCCATGGCGCACTCGGCGCCCTCGCCCATGGCATCGGCACTTCCGAGGTGGAGCATGTGCTGGCGACCCAGTGCCTGCTGCAGAAGAAGATGAAAAACATGCTGGTGCGGGTCGATGGCGAGCTGGGCGCCGGCGTCACCGCCAAGGATGTGGTGTTGGCGATTATCGGCAGGATCGGTACCGCCGGCGGCACCGGCCGCACCATCGAATACGCCGGTGAAGTCATTCGCGGTCTCAGCATCGAAGGCCGCATGACGGTGTGCAACATGACCATCGAGGCAGGCGCCCGGGCCGGTCTGATCGCGGTGGATGACAAGACCCTGGACTACATCCGGGGCCGGCCTTTCGCCCCCGCCGGCGGGTTGTGGGAACGGGCGGAAAAAGCCTGGCGCGAACTGCGCAGCGATGCCGATGCCAGTTTTGACAAGATTGTGGAATTGCGCGGTGAAGACATCGAACCCCAGGTAAGCTGGGGCACCTCGCCGGAAATGGTGGCCCCGGTGAACTCCGCCGTGCCCAGGCCCGAAGCCGAGCCGGACAGCATCCGCCGCGGCAACATGGAACAGGCGCTGGCGTACATGGGGCTGGAAGGCGGCACGCCCATCAGCGACATCCGGCTCGATTACGTCTTCATCGGCTCCTGCACCAACTCCAGAATCGAGGATTTGCGGGAGGCGGCCCGGGTGGTGGAAGGCAGGCGCGTTGCCGACAACATCGAATGCGCCCTGGTGGTGCCCGGTTCGGGGCTGGTCAAGGAACAGGCCGAAGCGGAGGGCTTGCATCATATCTTCAGCGAAGCCGGCATGGAATGGCGCGAGCCAGGCTGTTCCATGTGCCTGGCGATGAACGCCGACCAGTTGCCTCCCGGCAAGCACTGCGCTTCAACCTCCAACCGCAATTTCGAGGGTCGCCAGGGGCGGGGCGGGCGCACCCATCTCGTCAGCCCCGCCATGGCTGCGGCGGCGGCGGTGCATGGCCGCTTCGTCGATGTGCGCAGTCTTTGAGTTGAATGGAAAGCGGGAAAGGATCATGAAGGCATTTTCAACAGTGGAAGGATTGGTCATGCCCCTGGACCGGGCCAATGTGGATACGGATTTCATCATTCCCAAGCAATTCCTCAAGTCGATCCGCCGCAGCGGGTTTGGCGCCAATCTGTTCGACGAGCATCGTTATCTCGACAAGGGCGAGCCCGACAGCGACAACAGCAATCGACCCCTGAACCCGGATTTCGTGCTCAATCAGCCGCGCTACCAGGGCGCATCGATTCTGCTTGCCCGGGACAATTTCGGCTGCGGCTCGAGCCGGGAACACGCCCCCTGGGCGCTGGACGACTATGGATTCCGGGTCATCATCGCTCCGAGTTTTGCCGATATATTTTTCAATAATTGTTTCAAGAATGGCGTATTACCTATTGTTTTGGAAAGAAATATCATAGACATATTGTTCCGGGAAGCAGAGGCGGCGCCAGGCTATTGCCTCATGGTGGACTTGCCCCGGCAGGAAATCGTCAAACCCGATGAAGAAAAAATCGTTTTTCCAGTTGATAAATTTCAGAAGCATTGCCTGCTCAATGGTCTGGACGATATTGGCCTGACCCTTGAGGATGCGCCGGCGATTCGCGAATTCGAACAGCGCTGGCGGGAACAGTCGCCCTGGTATTTCCACGCATGAACGCCTGCAATGTGGCCATAGTCGGCGCGACTGGCGCCGTGGGGGAGTGCCTGCTCGAAATACTGTCCGAGCGGGAGTTCCCGGTGGAGCGACTGCATGCCTTGGCGAGCGAGCGCTCCGCCGGGTCCCCGGTGATGTTCGGCAAGCGTTCCGTTTCCGTCGAAAATCTGGCTGAATTTGATTTCAGCGAGGTCCAGATCGCCCTGTTTTCCGCCGGCGGCTCGATTTCGGCGGAGTATGCGCCCAAAGCCGCGGAAGCGGGCTGCGTGGTGGTCGACAATACCTCACATTTTCGCAATGATATTGATATTCCACTTGTGATAGCTGAGGTAAACCCTGAAAATATTGCGGATTTTCGAAACAGGAACATCATTGCCAATCCCAACTGCTCCACCATGCAAATGGTGGTGGCGCTAAAACCCATTCACGATGCCGCAGGCATTCGCCGGATCAGCGTGGCCACCTATCAGGCGGTTTCCGGCGCCGGTCGCTCGGCGGTGGGGGAACTGGCGTCCCAGACCGCCGAACTGCTCAATGGACGCCCCGCCGAGGCCGCTGTGTTCCCCAGCCAGATCGCTTTCAATGCCTTGCCCCATATCGATCGCTTCATGGATAACGGCTATACCCGGGAAGAAATGAAAATGCACTGGGAGACCCGCAAGATTCTTGGCGATGAAAGCATTGACGTCAGCGCAACCTGCGTCCGCATCCCGGTTTTTTATGGCCATTCCGAGGCGGTGCAGGTGGAAACCCGGCAAGCGATTTCGGCGGCGGAAGTGCGGGAGTTGTTGCTCGATGCACCCGGGGTGCGGCTGGTGGATGAACCCGAATCCAATGGCTATCCCACGCCGGTGGAGCATGCCGCGGGCACGGACCCGGTCTTTGTGGGCCGGGTTCGGGATGATTTTTCTTTGGAAAATGGCATAAATCTCTGGATAGTGGCCGATAACATTCGCAAGGGCGCCGCCTTGAACACGGTACAGATTGCGGAAATCTTGCTTGCCGAGTACTTATCGTAAATACTGGCGGGCTTGGAAAGCCGCGTCCGGAAAGTTCATTCGGCTATGGCCGCGAGACGGAATCCAGCGATTTTGCGAAACAGGAAGACATATTGGCCATTGTGGTTTGCAGGCCTGCTGCTGAGCTTTTCGGCAGGCCTGGCGAAGGCTAATGGTCCTTTTCCGCAACCCGACAGTACCGGAGCCGCTCCATCTGGCAGCGCAGCCGCGGCGAATCAGGAAAGCCTGGAATCGCTGGACCAGCGCATTCTGGAATTGCAAGGCCAACTGGTCCGGGTCGAAGAAGAGGTGGCGCGGGTAAACCGGGAACGCGCGGAATGGCTCGCCCGGCTTGATGAACTCGACGTCCAGATCATATTCGCCAGACAACTCGTTACTTCCCGGACACAACAACTCGCACCGCTGCGGGCCAATCTTGCCGCGGAAGCCAGGCGGCAGGCGCAACTCGAAGCCGGGCGCGAAGCGGCCGCCGCCGCCGCGGCGGAAGCGGAGGCGGAAGCCGCCGCCCAGACGGAACGGGAAGCCGCCGCGGATGGCAGCCTGTTTCATCCCGTGACCATTGCCATCGGCGGGGCTTTGCTGCTGCTTGGTTTGGCTGTGCTGCGGATATTGCGCGCAAACTCCGGGCCAGGCATCCCCGGGAAAGCGACAGCAGGATCAGCGGATTATACGGACAATAAAACTGCGCAAACTACGGAAAAACATACCGCAGTTGAAGCGAATACCGAGCAGGAAGAGTTTCCGGCGAACAGGGGAGGAGACGAAAAGGACGATTTCGATGACGAAACTTTCAGAATCGAGCCAGGCGGCGGGTCTGACGACGCTGCGGAAATTCCGTTCCCGGAAAGCGGGTATGTCGATGACCCGGACCCTCCGGAAGAGGCGGAAGAAATTCCGGACGACGGGGAAGACGCCGACGCTGATGACGATTACGTCATTGAACTCGACAATGGCGATGAGGAGGAGGTCGCCGAGCGGCTCAATCTCGCCTATTCCTTCCATCGGATGGGAGATAGCGGGCAGGCGCGCAGGATTCTCGAACAGGTTATCCGGGTCGGCAATGAAGCACAGGTCGGTGAAGCCCGGCAATTGCTGGCAATCATTCATGACCTGAAGTGATCCGTGACCGCAGTGATTCCCAGCGGTCGGCGCATCGTCCTGCGCATTGAATACGACGGCGCCGCATTCGGCGGCTGGCAGAAACAGTCGTCGGAAATTCCCACCGTGCAAGGTGTGCTTGAACCTGCAATCAGCCGGGTTGCCGATGCGCCGGTCAAACTCGTCTGTGCCGGCCGAACTGATGCCGGCGTCCACGCCACCTGCCAGATTGCCCATTTCGACCGCATTGCCGAACGCAGTCCGCGCGCCTGGAAAGCCGGCGTCAACAGCTTTCTGCCCAAAACAGTAAAAATACAGGAAGTATGCACTGCAACTAGCCAATTCAGCGCGAGATTTTCCGCGACTGGCAGACGATACGCCTATCTGCTGCACCCATCCGGGAACGATTCACCCCAATTGGCGGGAAGAGCCTTGCGCGTGGACAAAGCACTGGACCTTGACGCCATGCGGGCGGCGGCCCGGTGCCTGGAGGGGGAAAAGGACTTCCGCAGCTTTCAGGCGGCGGGTTGCCAGTCGCTTTCATCCCTGCGCGATGTGCGGCACCTGCGAATCTACCGGCAGCGCGGTTTCATCGTGATCGATATTCGCGCCAACGCCTTTCTGCAACACATGGTTCGTATCATCGCCGGATCGCTGCTTGAAGTGGGCAGGAGCAGGCGGGAACCGGACTGGATGGCACAGGTGCTCGCCGCCAGGGACCGCAAACAGGCTGGCGCAACCGCCCCAGCCGCCGGGCTGTACCTGACCGGCGTGGCTTATCCCGCCTCCTGCGGCGTACCGTCGCGAACTGTGGCGCCGCCACTGCTGGACCGCTTGCCGGAATTCGGCTGAGCAAAGTTTGCTACAATGCGCCGTTTTTCCGGCGGCAGCCCATGGCTGAAATCTGGATCAAGATCTGCGGCGTCACCCGGGCCGGGGATGCCCGGGCGATATCCGAATCGGGTGCCGATGCGATCGGTCTGGTCTGTTATCCGCCAAGCCGCCGTCATGTGCCGCCGGAACGCTTTGCGGAGGTGCTGGAAGGGGCCGGCGGCAAAATCGAAATCTTCGCGCTTTTTGTCGATTCCAATGCCGCCGCGGTGGAGGCCGCGGTGAAAACCGGGCTGGTTACCGGACTGCAGTTTCATGGCGGGGAAAGCCCCGGATTCTGCGAATCTTTCGGTCTGCCGTACATGAAGGCCCTGCGCGTGCGCGGCGATGAGGATCTGCTGCCCCTGGCCGACCGCTACGGCTCGGCCCGAAGCATTCTGCTCGACACCTGGGATCGCTCGGCGCCGGGGGGCACCGGCAAGACCTTTCCCTGGAAAATCGCCGCGGCGCTGGTAGCTGCGGGCAAGGGCAATGTCGTTCTTGCCGGCGGCTTGCGGGCAGGGAATGTGGCCGCCGCCATTCGCAAGGCGCGCCCCTGGGGTGTCGATGCAAGTTCCGGTGTGGAAATGGAACCGGGCATCAAGGAACTATCCAAAGTGACTGATTTTATCAGGGAAGCCAGAAATGCCTGAGCTTGCGCCGGAATTGGGCGCGGAATTTTCGGGCCCCGATGAAAGCGGCCATTTCGGGCCGTATGGGGGTGTCTTTGTCGGTGAAACCCTGGTCCGGGCTGTGACGGAACTCGCGGAAGCCTACGCCTCGCTGTCGGCGAAGCCGGCATTCTGGCGGGAATTCGACGCCGATCTGGCGGACTATGTGGGCCGCCCTTCTCCCCTGTACCTTGCCGAGCGCCTGAGCGAAGCCTGGGGCGGCGCGCGAATCTGGCTCAAACGCGAAGACCTGAACCATACCGGCGCCCACAAGGTCAACAACACCATCGGCCAGGCGCTGCTTGCGAAATACATGGGCAAGACCCGCCTCATCGCCGAAACCGGCGCCGGCCAGCACGGCGTCGCCAGCGCCACCGTGGCGGCGAGGATGGGTCTGGAATGCCATGTCTATATGGGCGCCGAGGATATCGTCCGCCAGGCGCCCAATGTGTACCGCATGAAACTGCTCGGCGCCCGGGTGCTTGCCGTGGAGTCGGGCTCGCGCACGCTCAAGGACGCCATGAATGAAGCCCTGCGCGATTGGGCCACCCATGTGGATGACACCTACTACATTATCGGCACCGTTGCCGGCCCCCATCCCTATCCGCGGATGGTGCGGGATTTCCAGAGCGTAATCGGACGCGAGGCCCGCAGGCAGTTTCTCGAACGCACAGGGGCCTTGCCCGACGCCCTGGTGGCCTGTGTCGGCGGCGGCTCCAACGCCATCGGCCTGTTTCATCCTTTTCTTGGCGATCGCGACGTGGCGATGTACGGTGTCGAGGCCGCCGGGCGGGGGCTGGATACCACGGATCACGCCGCCCCCCTGTGCGCCGGCAGGCCCGGGGTGTTGCATGGCAACCGCACCTACCTGATGACCGATGAGCACGGCCAGATTCTCGACACCCATTCGGTTTCCGCCGGACTCGATTATCCCGGCGTGGGGCCGGAACACGCCTGGCTGAAGGATCTTGAGCGGGTGCGGTATGTGGGCGCCACCGATACCGAAGCCCTGGAGGCATTTCACCGGCTTACCCGTCTCGAGGGCATCATCCCGGCGCTGGAATCGAGCCATGCCCTGGCCCGGGCCGGCAGGCTCGCCGCGGAGATGAAACGGGAGCAAAACCTGCTGGTCAATCTTTCCGGCCGCGGCGACAAGGATATCGAGGCTGTCGCCAGGCTGGAAGGCGCGGATTTCGGAACCGCCCGATGAGCCGGATTGCGCCCTGCGCCGCCCGCGCCAGGGAACAGGGGCGGGGACTGCTGATTCCCTATCTGGTGGCGGGAGACCCGGACGACGACACCACGCTCGCGCTCATGCAAGAGCTCGTGGCCCGGGGCGCGGACATGATCGAGCTTGGCGTTCCCTTCAGCGACCCATCTTCCGATGGTCCGGCAATCCAGCGCGGCGTCGAGCGCGCGCTGGCCGGCGGCGCCACGCTTGCGGGAGTCCTGGCACTCGTCCGCCGCTTCCGGGAAAGGGATGGGCAAACACCGGTCATACTGATGGGCTATCTCAACCCCATCGAAATCATGGGTTATGGAGAATTCACCGCGGGCTGCGCCAGGGCCGGGATTGACGGCGTACTCGTGGTGGACATGCCGCCGGGCGAAGCCGGCGACCTGCCCGCCCTGCTGGCCGGGCGGGACATCGACCGGATCTTTCTCGTTTCGCCCACCACGACTCCGGGGCGCGCCAGGGAAATCATCGAATATACAAGCGGTTACCTGTATTATGTTTCCCTCAAGGGAGTGACCGGGGCGGCACTGGAAGATCGGGAATCCGTGGCGGAGAACATTGCCGGACTGCGGGAACTGACCGATCTGCCGATCGTCATCGGTTTTGGCATCCGGGATGAGGAAACCGCCCTGGCCATGAACGCCCTGGGCGACGGCGTCATCATCGGCAGCGCGCTGGTGGAGAAAATCGAAGCCCTGCCGCCGGGAGCGACAGGGCGTCCGGAAGCCATGGGCGAAGCCGCGGAATTAATCGGCAGGCTGCGGCGGGCGCTGGACAGGGATACATTCCATGGCGGGCATTTGTCAGGGAACCATGACGGGAAGCGAGTTTCATGAGTTGGCTGGACAATATACTGCCGTCGATTTCAACGGCGAAGAAAACCGGGGCCGGCAAGTCCACGGTGCCCGAAGGCGTCTGGAAAAAATGCCCCCGTTGCGACGCCATGCTCTATGGCAAAAGCCTGGAGGACAATTTCGACGTCTGCCCGAAATGCGATCATCACCTGCGTATTTCGGCCCGCCGCCGCATCGCCCTGTTTCTCGATGAGGACGAGCAGCGGGAACTGCTGGCGGACCTGTCGCCGGTGGACCTGCTCCGTTTCAAGGACCGCAAGCGCTACCGGGATCGTCTCGGCGCCGCCGAGAAAGTCACCGGCGAGAAAGACGCCCTGATCATCGTCAAGGGCAGGCTGCACGGCAAGCCCTTGCTGCTGGCGGTATTCGAATTCGGCTTTATCGGCGGCTCCATGGGCGCCGTGGTGGGCGAGAAATTCGCCCAGGCGGTGAACATCTGCATCGAGGAGGACCTTCCCCTGGTGTGCTTTTCCACCAGCGGCGGCGCCCGCATGCAGGAAGCGCTTGTCTCGCTCATGCAAATGGCCAAGACCGCCGCCGCCCTGGAGCGCCTGCGGCAGTACAGCCTGCCGTATATCTCGGTGCTGGTGGACCCGGTGTACGGCGGCGTTTCCGCAAGCCTGGCCATGCTGGGCGATGTCAATATCGCCGAGCCCAATGCGCTGGTGGGGTTTACCGGCCCCGATGTCATTCGCCAGACGGTCAAGGTCAAGCTGCCGGAAGGTTTCCAGCGCAGCGAGTTTCTGCTCGAGCATGGCGCCGTGGACATGATCGTGCATCGCCGGGACCTGCGCGAACGCATCGCATCGCTGCTCGACAAGCTCTGCTGGTTCCGGCGGTCGGTAAATTGAACTCCTGGTGTGCTGTCCCATGCGTTCGCTACATTTCAGCGCGGCCCTGAAGCGTCAATGCAAGGCGCCGTGAATCTGGCCAGTTGGCTGTCCCATATCGCCGCGGTACATCCGCGGGAGATCGAACTCGGCCTTGACCGCGTTCGTCTGGTTGCCCGGGCAATGGGGCTGGATCCGACGCCGGGGCAACGGCTGCCCGTGGTATTCATCATCGCGGGAACCAATGGCAAGGGCTCCACCGCCGCGGCGCTGGAAGCGATTCTGCTGGCCTCGGGCTTGCGCGCCGGTTGCTATCTTTCCCCCCATATCGAACGATTCAATGAACGCTTCCGTATCAACGGCGCCGACTGCGACGACGCCCGGATCTGCGCCGCCCTGGCCGCGGTGGAGCAGGCCCGCCAGAGCGTATCCCTGAGCTATTTCGAGTTTGCCACCCTGGCGGCCCTGAAAATCTTTGCCGGCAGCAGGCTGGATGCGCTCATACTCGAAGTAGGGCTTGGCGGCCGCCTCGACGCGGTAAACCTCATTGACGCCGACGTCATGCTTATTACCAATATCGACCTGGACCACCAGTACTGGCTTGGCGATACCCGGGAGGCCATCGGCGCGGAAAAGGCCGGTATTTTGCGTCCAGGCAAACCGCTGGTTTATGGCGGAACCCAGCCCACCGGGAGCATTATCGAGCGCGCGGCGGAATTGCGGGCTCCGGTCTATCGCTATGGCGAGGACTATGGCGCGGATGCCGGCGCCGATGGCTGGCGCTGGTGGGGGAGGGGGGGCAGGGGACCGCTTCGCATCGATGGGCTCAAGCCGCCGCGGGTATCCCTGGCCGCCATGGCCCCGGCCCTCCAGGCGGCGCATGTATCTCCGCTGGCAGTCACCCGGGAGGGAATCCGCTCCGCCCAGGGACAGGCGGCATTGCCCGGCAGGCAGGAACTGCGCTGTTGTGCCGCAAGCGGGATGCCGGTGCTGCTGGATGTGGCGCACAATCCGGCGGCCGCGCGAATGCTTGCCGGGGAAATTTTCCGGCTGCGCCGGGAATCGGTTTTTTCCGGCAAACCCGCTGTGGTGCTCGCCATGCTGGCGGACAAGGATATCGAGGGTTTTGCCACGGCTCTGGGGGGGCAGGCGGATGTCTGGTATATTGCCGAAATCGACGATTCCCGCGCCATGTCCGTTGCGGAGCAGCGCCGGAGGCTGAAGGCCTGTCTGCCCGGGGCCGCCATCTTCACCGCGGATTCCGTGCCCGAAGCCTGGCGCGCGGCGCGGGAATGCGGGGCGCCAGAGGTGGTGGTAACCGGCTCCTTCCGCACAGTCGCCGCGGTGCGTCCCGAGACCGGGGCGCTTTCGAGGTAGGGTACTTGAAGCAATATTTCAGACGGATTGTGATTCCCGCCGTGTTCCTGCTGGCGCTCGGGCTGATTTTCCTGCCCATGTTCCTTGACGGTGAAGAACCGGCCCAGACGCCATTGACGAGTCGCATCCCCGTGCCGCCGGCGGTTCCCGAACTCGCGGAGCCCGTGCAGGCCCGACCGGTCATTCTGGCCGATACGCCGGCCATCAACGTGTCCGAAGAACAGCGCGCGGTGGCGGACCCGGCGCAGCCCTGGCGCGAGATCCCGCTGCTCGATGCACAGGGCCTGCCCCGGGGATGGAGCCTGCGGCTCGGGCAATTCAGCGATGCGGAGCAGGCGCAACAGATGCTCGAGCGTCTGCTGGCGGCGGGTTATCGCGCCTATATCCGCCGGCGGCAAGCGGAATCCGGAGCATCGAGCCTGGTATTGGCCGGCCCCTGGCTGGTGCGGGAAACCGCGCTGGATTACCAGGCCGCACTGGCGGAGGAACTGGGCATTTCCGGCGCCATCGTTCCTTATGAGTTGCCGGGGTTCTGAGCCATGTCGTTCCAGGAACTGAATGCGGCGGACCTGGTAATCCTGATCATTCTGGGGCTGGCCTGCCTGCGTGGATTGTTCCGGGGGCTGGTGCGTTCGGTGCTGTCCCTGGCAACCCTGACGGCTGCGGTGGCGGTGGTCTGGCTTTATGCCGGCAGTTTTGCCGACGCCATGGCGGGAATGATCGAAAGCGCGGCCCTGCGCAGCGCCTTGGCGTTTCTGAGCCTGTTTCTGGGAGTGATGCTATTGGGCAATGTGGTGCTGGCCAGGCTCTTGACCGGTATCGTTTCGCTTGCCGGGCTGACCGTGATGGACCGGGCGCTCGGCGGCGGATTCGGCATCCTGTGGGGAACGCTGCTGGTTTGCCTGGCCCTGTCCCTGTTGCGGATATTCTTCAGCGAAGCCGATTTCTGGGCCGAATCCCTGCTGATTCCCATGGGCCTCGCCCTGCTCGAATGGGCGGCGGCGATTTTTCCCGAATCTTCCAATCCGGGAGCCTGCGCCGCGGGAATTCACGGCTGCGAATCCGCTCCCGTCCACGCCCCTGGTTGGCATATAATGGCGGCCCCGACCTGGCAGGAGGGTTGACCGTGTGTGGTCTGGTTGGCGTGGTCGCCGGCAAGGATGTGGGCCTGTGCCTGTACGACACCCTGACGGTGCTGCAGCATCGTGGTCAGGATGCCGCCGGCATCATGACCAGCGATCATGGCAAGCTCAATCTGCGCAAGGACAATGGCCTGGTGAAGGATGTGTTCCGCAGCCGCCACATGCGGCGGCTCACCGGGCAGATGGGCATCGCCCACGTGCGCTATCCCACCGCCGGCAGCAGCAGCCCGGCCCTGGCCCAGCCGCTGTACGTGAACTCTCCCTACGGCCTCGCCCTGGCCCACAACGGCAATCTCACCAACAACCGCGAACTGAGCCGCGGGCTTTTCCGCGACGACCTGCGGCACATCAATACCGATTCGGATTCCGAAGTGCTGCTCAATGTTTTCGCCCACGAGCTGCAACGCCGGGGCAAGATGTCTCCCACCCCGGAAGATGTCTTCGCCGCGATTACCGGCGTTCATATGCGTTGCCGCGGCGCCTATGCGGTGATCGTGATGATCGCCGGTTACGGCATCGTCGGCTTTCGTGACCCCCACGGCATCCGCCCGCTGGTTTTCGGCAGCCGCAGCCGCGAGGGCAGGCGCGAATACATGGTGGCCTCGGAGTCGGTGGCCCTGGGCTCCCAGGGTTTCGAGATCGAACGCGACCTCGCTCCCGGCGAAGCGGTATACCTCGATTTCGCCGGCAAATTGCATACCCGGGTCTGTGTCGAGCCGGGCGTCCATACCCCCTGCATTTTCGAACACGTCTATTTCGCCCGGCCCGATTCGCTGATGGACGGCATTTCGGTGTACAAGGCCCGGCTGCGCATGGGCGAAAAACTGGCCGACAAGCTCAAGCGCCAGCGCGCAAGGCAGGTTATCGACGTGGTCATTCCGATTCCGGAAACGAGCCGCCCCATCGCCCTGGAACTCGCCAACCGGCTTGGCGTCAAGTTCCGCGAAGGTTTCGTCAAGAATCGCTATATCGGTCGGACTTTCATCATGCCGGGCCAGGTCCAGCGCAGGAAATCCGTGCGCCAGAAGCTCAATGTCATCGATCTCGAGTTCCGCGGCAAGAACGTCCTCCTGGTGGACGATTCCATCGTCCGCGGCACGACTTCCAAGCAGATTATCCAGATGGCCCGGGATGCGGGCGCGCGCAAGGTCTATTTTGCCTCGGCGGCGCCGCCCATCCGCTTTCCCAATGTCTACGGCATCGACATGCCCGCGGCCTCGGAACTCATCGCCGCGGGCCGCAGCATCGAGGAGGTGCAGGAGGCCATCGGCGCCGACTGGCTCATCTACCAGGACCTGGAAGATCTCATCGACGCCTGCCGCGAAGGCAACCGCGACATCAGCCGCTTTGAATGCTCCGTCTTCGACGGCGACTACATCACTTCGGACGTGGACGAAATCTACCTCCGCCGCCTCGAAAACACCCGCAACGACTCTGCCAAACAGGCAAAAATCAAGTCCGCCCGCCTCCACGAACAAACCCTCATGGCGGATGTGTACAGCCACGAGTAGCGGACCAGGAGCCTCCCGGGATTCGAACTCTTGATACGGGCGGTTGTGCTAGAATGCCCTGCTTGTTCGGGGGCTGGATATGACAGAAACCCTTGCCGATTCGGGTGTGGCGGTGGTCGATGAAGATCGGTTGATCGCCGACACCTTGCTGGTGAAGCGGTATCTCGACCGGGCGGTTCCATCCGAGACGCCGAGCGTGCGGCAGCGGGCCGAGTATCGCGATGCGATCATGGGCTTGCTGGAACGCGGGAAGGCCGCCATTGTCGCCCACTATTATGTCGATGCCGAACTGCAGGATCTGGCCGAGGAAAGCGGGGGATTCGTGGGCGACAGCCTGGAAATGGCTCGCTTTGGCCGGGATTGCGATGCCGAGGTGCTGGTGGTGGCCGGGGTTCGCTTCATGGGGGAAACCGCCAAGATTCTGAGCCCGGACAAGACCGTGCTGATGCCCACCCTGGAGGCCACCTGCTCCCTGGATCTGGCCTGCCCGGCGGATGGTTTTTCCCGATTCTGCGATGAGCACCCGGAACATACCGTGGTGGTGTACGCCAATACTTCCGCCGCGGTGAAAGCCAGGGCGGACTGGGTGGTGACCTCAAGCATCGCCGTGGAGCTGGTGGATCACCTGTCCGCCGGGGGCGAGCGGATCCTGTGGGCGCCGGACCGCCATCTTGGCGCCTATATCCAGCGTGTCACCGGCGCCGACATGCTGCTTTGGGACGCGGCCTGTATCGTACACGAGGAATTCAAGGCCCGTGGGCTGAAGGACCTGATCCAGGTCCATCCCGAAGCCGCGGTGCTGGCCCACCCGGAATCTCCCGCCGGCGTGCTGGAGCTTGCCGATTTTGTCGGCTCCACCACGCAGATCATCCGGGCGGCGGGCAACTTGCCCAATCGCCAGTTCATCGTTGCCACCGACCAGGGAATTTTCCACAAACTGCAAATGCGGGCGCCGGACAAGGAATTCATCGTGGCGCCCACAGCGGGCAGGGGCGCCGAATGCCGCAGTTGCGCGAGTTGTCCCTGGATGGGGTTGAATTCACTCCGGGAGATGCGGGCGTCGCTGGAAAACGGCGATAACGAAGTGCTGGTGGATGCGGACCTTGCCCGCCAGGCGATGATCCCCCTGCGGCGCATGCTGGATTTCGGCAAGCAGATGGCGGGCGTCCAGGAGCCTGCGGCGCAGCCTCCTAGCCGCTCATCTCCGCGATAATCCGTTCGACTTCCCGGATTTTCTGCTGCAGTCCGGCCTGTTCCGCGGGCGATGCGCCGGCATCCTGTTCCAGGCGCAAAGCGTACTGCAACTGGTTCCGCGCCGCCGGGAAATCTCCCACCAGGCTGAAATACTCCGCCCGGGCCTGATGCACTTCACTGATGTTTCCCGCCTGGCCCTGTACTTCCGCAAGCTGATACCAGATGTGGTGGTCGTCCGGGCGGCGCCGGGTATGGGCGTCGAGGATTCTGGCGGCGGCCTCGTAAGCCCGGGCCTGGATCAGCGCATCCGCCAGGGTCATGGTCAGGGCGTGATTGCCGGGATTGATTTCCAGATGCCGGCGCAGGAAGGGGATCGCCTGGCCCTCTTCATTCTGGCGAATCAATATTTCGGCCTGGGTCACCACGTAGCTGATGCGGTTGGGGTCCCCGGCGAGTAGCCGCGCCAGGGTCTCCGAAGCCAGCGCGTATTGCTCATTTTCCCAATAGGCCACTGCCAGACCGTAAATGAAGGCGTTTTCCTCGATGTCATTGCGCGGCTCTTTCCTGCGGCGCTGATAATCCGCCACCAGGGCGCGCTTGTCCGGGGCGTAATGGTTCACCACCCGGGCCCGCATGAGCCGGTATTCCAGGCCGTCGTTATAGTCCCGGCCGGGGTAGCGCACCGCCCGGCTGCGGGCGTCGGCCACCCGGGATTCGGTGAGCGGGTGGGACAGCAGGAATTCCGGGGGCCTGCTGCCAAGCCGGTTCAGGGACATGAGCCGCTCGAACAGGGAACTCATGGCGGCGGGGTCGATGCCGGCATTGAACATGGTGTTCTGGCCCACCCGGTCCGCCTCGGCTTCATTGCTGCGGCTGTGGCGAAGCTGATTGCTGACCGCCATGCCCTGGGCCGCGGTGATCGCCGCCGTGCCGTGCCGGGCGTCGGAAGTCGCCATGACGACGACGCTGGCGAGCAGGCTGGCAAGATACGGGATTCGGCCCGCCTGGGCTTCATCCACGCCCCGGGCGAAATGCCGCTGGCTCACATGGGCGATTTCATGGGCCATGACCGAAGCGAATTCCGCTTCGTTCACCGCATTGAGAAACAGTCCGGTATTGACCCCGATAATGCCGCCCGGCGCCGCAAAGGCATTGAGTTCTTCGCTGTCGATGATGACGAAGGACAGGCGATGGTCCTTGAGTTCGGAACGCGAGGCCAGCCGGTAGGTGATGTTCTCCAGATAGCTGTTGAGCAGGGCATCGGGAATCGTTGGCGCACTGCGGCGAATCTGGGCCAGAAACTGCTGGCCCATGCGGTACTCTTCTTCCAGCGAAACCGTACCGGAAATCCTGTCCCCGAGCGTAGGCAGCCGCGACTGCCCGACCGTTCCGCCCGGAACCAGAATGGCACCCAACGCCAATGCAACAGTCGGCAAAATCAACCAGCGCATGAAAGCAGCCCGAAACCGCATCCCGAAGAGGGTACCACAGAATCTCATGCAGCGGCCCCGGCAGGGAGATTCCGCGACTACGCGCAGAATGACCCGATGTTGAGAGGCCGGTTTTCGCGGCAACCTGTACAAGAACCCGGTGCAGACAGTCGAGCCGGCGAGTTGCTAGAATGCGGGGATGAATCCGGCGGCCGATATTGAACTTGACCTCAGCGGCCTGCAATGCCCCATGCCCCTGCTGAAGGCGAAACTCGCCCTCAATGGCATGGCGGTCAGCCAGGTGCTGAAAGTGATTGCCACCGACCCTGGCTCGGAAAGGGATTTTCACCTGTTCGCCGAACACAGCGACCATCAGATCCTCCATTTCAGCAAGGACGAAACCGCCTATTGCTACTGGATCAGGAAAGCGTGAAAACCCCGATCGCCGGCAGCATTGTCGCCATGGTCACGCCCATGGCCGCCGACGGCTCCCTGGACGAGCCGGGTTTTGACCGCCTGCTCGAATGGCACATAGCCGAGGGCACCGATGCCATTGTGATTGCCGGCACCACGGGTGAGTCGGCAACCCTGTCCCATGCCGAACATTGCGCTCTCGTGGCGCGCGCGGTGGAAAAGGCCGCGGGGTGCATTCCCGTTATCGCCGGCACCGGCTCCAACAATACCGCCGAAGCCCTGCAGCTTACCCGCTCCGCCGCCGACTGCGGCGCCAGCGCCGCCCTGCTCGTGACGCCCTACTACAACAAACCTTCCCGGCAGGGGCTGTATCGGCACTACGCCGTCATTGCGGAAACCATCGACATTCCCCAGATTCTCTACAATGTTCCCGGCAGAACCGCCTGCGACCTGGAACTCGAGACCGTGCTGCGTCTGGCCGAGTTCGACAATATCGTCGCAATCAAGGATGCCACCGGCGACCCGGAACGGGGCAGGGAACTTGTGGAAGCATGCGATGTCGCAGAAATTGCGGTCTACAGTGGCGAAGACGCGGTTACCCTGCCATTGATGCGGGCCGGCGCCAGGGGGACCATCTCGGTTACCGCCAATGTGGCGCCGGAGAAAATGGCGAAGCTGTGCGAACTCGCCCTCGCTGGAGATTTTGCCCGGGCCGCCGCTGTGAATGATGAACTCATGCCCCTGCACCGGGACCTGTTCGTGGAGGGAAACCCGGCGCCGGTGAAATGGGCCCTGCGGCGAATGGGCCGGATCGCATCGGGAATCCGGCTACCGCTGGTGGAACTCCACCCGCAGTTCCACCGGCAGTTGGAACAGGCCCTGGTTCATGGCGGAGTCAACATCGAAAATCCGGCCCCGGAAAATGACTGACAGCATGCCCAGATTCCGAACAACCCTCTGCCTCGTCCTGCTTGCCCTGATCACGGGCTGCTCGGTCATCGGCGGAGAAGATGGCCTGTTTGGCGGCGGCGACAACGAATCCGGCGAGGACGAGGGCTTTCTCGGCATCGGCGAAGACGGCATCTTCGGCATCGGTGGCGACCCGGAAACCTACCGCGACGCCCGCATCATGCCCCCCATGGAAATCCCGCCGGAACTGGACAGCCACACCATCGACGCACTGTACGTCATTCCCGAAACACCGCTGATTTCCGGCGTGGCCTTCGCCGACGACATTCCCCTGCCCAAACCGATAGAAACCCGGCGCAGGGAAGGCGTTGTCATCCAGGCCCTTGGCGACCGCCGCTGGATCGTGATCGACGCCACCCCGGCCCAGGTCTGGCCGCTGGTGCGGGATTTCTGGAGCCAGCTCAATCTGGAGCTCGACGTGGCCGACCCGGGCGCCGGCGTCATGGAGACTTCCTGGCTCGAATCCACCAATGCGCCGGAGTTTCGGCAAAAGTACCGCGTCGTGATCGAACCGGGCCTGCATTCGAGTTCCTCGGAAATAACCCTGCGGCATCAGCGAAACCTGCGCACCCAACCGCCTCCCCTGACTGTGGAATGGCCCGGAACCTCCGACGATCCGGACCTGGAACGGCAGATTCTCGACGCCATTTCCCAGTATCTCGCCGACCGCAACGACATCTACCAGGCCTCCACCGCCAGCCTGCTCGCCGGCACCATCGAAGGCGCCCGCAAGGCGAACATCGTGGACGCCGCCGGCAACCCGCCTTTCCTCGCCCTGCGAATCGATTACGAACGGGCCTGGGTGCAGGTGCGCCAGGCCCTGGACAATGCCGAGGTGGAAATCCTCGATTCCAACCGGGAAGACTCGGTGTTCAACGTGCGCTTTGCCGGCATTATCCAGCAAGCCCCTGAACCCGGCTTCTTCCGCCGCCTGATCGGCGGATCGAATGAAGCGCCGGAGTTGATCTATCGGGATTTCACGTTGCGCCTCGAAGACGCCGGCGGTAGCATCAATGTCACGTCCCAGGCCCTGGAAGAAGCCGAAGACAGCGCCCGGCTCAACCGGGAACTGCTTCAGGTGATCATCGAAAATCTGGTCTGATTTCCAGTTTCCCGGGTTTATTCGCAGTTCTCCGGCGCCTGCAGGTTCGAGCGGAGCTTTTCCCGCAAGGCTTCGATTTGCGCGCAGGGTATGCCGGGATTGCCCCGCAGATTGAGGGAAATCAGGTTTTCCAGATTGAGCAGCGGCGAGATGTCGGTCAGGGCGTTATCCGACAGGTTGAGCGCGCTCAGCAGGGGCAGATCCTCCAGCGGCGTCACATTGCTGATGTTGTTGCCGCCCAGGTCGAGAAAGCGCAGCCGCTCCAGCACCGATACCTGCTCCAGCGAGGCGATTGCCGAAGCCGGGCAGGAAAGCACCGCAAGTTCGGCGGCCTCCACCCCCTGCTGCTCCATGGCGAAATTGATGCAGCCCTGCAAATCCGCATCGGCAACCTCGCCCGCGGGCAGCCGTCCCTGGGGGTCATATACCGCCCGGTCATTCACCGAAACCGCCAGATTCCGTCCGCAGCCCACCAGTACAGCCGCGAGCCCCGCCACAGTCAGAATCAATCCGTTCATGGTTTTCACCGCCTCATTCTGGCATTTGGGAACCATTATGGATAGCATGCGCATCTCGGGAGATGGCGTGCTCCGCTGGTAACCGGCTTCGGATTCCACCCTGCCTTCTGATCAGCCCAATAATGAGGAAGCAAGCATGAGAATTCCATCGGCCGCACTGCTGTTCAGCGCGATGCAGGCGGTTTCATTTTCCGCCGCCCTGGCCCAGGATACAACCAGCCTCGAAAGCGAAGATGCCCGGATCGCCTATGCCATCGGCATGAACGTGGGTATGAACGTCATGTCCCAGGGTTTGCTTGAGGGGCTGGACGCCGGCCTGTTTGTGGCTGGCATCACCGACTCCATGGATGGCGAATTCAGCCTGAGCATGGAGGAGATGTCTGCCGCGCTGGATACCTTCCAGCAGCGCCAGCAGGAACTGATGGAGCGGCAGATGGAAGAAACCCGGGCTGCCGCCGCCGAAACCCTCGCCGCCGGGGAGGAATTCCTGGCTCAAAACGGCGAGCGCGGCGAAGTCGTCACCCTGGACTCCGGTCTGCAATACGAAGTGCTGGAAACCGGCCCGGGCGGCGCCTCGCCGGGCGCCGAGGATGCGGTACTCGCCCATTATCACGGGACCCTGACCGACGGCGCGGTATTCGACAGTTCCGTGGACCGGGGCGAGCCGGCGCGGTTCGCCCTGTCCCAGGTGATTCCCGGCTGGACCGAGGCGCTGCAACTGATGAGCGTGGGCGATCACTGGCGGCTATTCATTCCGGCGGACATGGCCTATGGCGAGTCCTCGCCCACCCCGGCGATTCCACCCAATTCGGTATTGATTTTCGATGTGGAGTTGCTGGAAATCGTTGACTGAATGGCGCTGGCACGACCCCGTCCCGCCCCATGACTGATCCGGTCCTGCCCGAGGATTTGCTGGACTTCATCCAGCACTCGCCCACGCCATACCACGTGGTGGACAATGCCCGCCTCATGCTGCGTGAGGCGGGCTTTCGGCAATTGGCGGAAACGGAGCGCTGGCCCGATGCCGTCAGCGCCGGATTCGTCACTCGCGATGACGGTTCCCTGATTGCCTTTCGCGGCGGCCGCAAGCCCTTGCTTGAAAACGGCCTGCGTCTGGCGGGCGTCCACACCGACAGCCCCTGCCTGCGGCTGCGGCCGGAACCAATCAGGGAAAGCCAGGGATACGGCCAGCTCAGCGTGGAAACTTATGGCGGCGTATTGCTGCACCCCTGGTACGACCGCGACCTGTCTCTTGCCGGCCGCATCAGCGGGGTGGACGATGCGGGCGGCCTGGTCTCCTCCCTGATCGATTTTCGCGATCCCGTCGCCTTTATCCCCAGCCTGGCGATCCATCTCGATCGGCAAGCCAACAAGGGCCGCAATATCAATCCCCAGACGGAATTGTCGCCGGTGCTCCTGCGGCTTGGGAAGGGCGAGTCCTTCAACCTGGAGGAGGTCCTGCTCGAACGCATCAGGCGCGACCGGCCCGAAGCCGGTTTTGCCAGGGTGCTGTCCTGGGATCTGCTGCTGTACGATACCCAGCCGCCGGCCCGGGTGGGACTCCATGGCGAGTTTATCGCGTCCGCCCGGCTGGACAATCTGCTGAGCGCCTTTGTGGCGTTGCGGGCCCTGCTCGATGCGGAGGATGAATACGCTTCGGTGATTGTCTGCAATGATCACGAGGAAGTCGGCAGCGTTTCGGCTTCCGGCGCCCAGGGCACCTTTCTCGGCGCTGTGCTGGAACGGCTGGTTTCGGGGGAAGACCGGGGCTCCGGCGGTTTCAGCCGGGTCATGCAAAATTCCCTCATGCTTTCGGTGGACAACGCCCACGGCGTCCACCCCAACTTCGCCGACCGCCACGACGGCGGCCATCGCCCCATGCTCAATGGCGGCCCGGTAATCAAGACCAACGCCAACCAGCGTTATGCCGGCGGCAGCCGGTTTGTGGCGCGGTTCAAGTCGCTTTGCGAGAAAACCGGCGTGCCCTGGCAGTCATTTACCAATCGCGCCGATCTGGCCTGCGGCAGTACCATCGGCCCGCTCACCGCCGCGGAGATTGGCATTCCGGTGCTCGACATCGGCGTTGCCCAGTTCGGCATGCATTCGATTCGCGAGCTTGCGGGAAGCGAAGACCCCGGCCACCTGCTGCGCTGCGTCACCGCTTTCTACAACCGGCTCGTCTGAATCAGGCGCCTTGCCGCCGCAGGCTGCGTATCAGAAAGCGCAGGGGGTCCAGCGCCGCTCCCATATCCCGCGCCAGGGGCGGCGTTTCCCCATGGATCAGGCTGGCCAGATAGTCGGCGGCAAGCGGCGCGCTGCAAAGCCCGTGGGAGCCATGCGCAAGATTGAGATAAAGTCCCGGCAAATGGGCGGGAGGCCGGGAGATTCTGGCTCTGGCGTTGCGGGCAAGAGCGGCAAAGCGCCGGCGGCATTCCTCCGTATCCGGCGCGCCGCCGATGATGGGCGCGAAATCCGAAGACTGGCAGCGCTCGGCGCTGGCTCCGCGTATTTCTCCGCTTGCAAGGCCAAGCGCCGGCTCGAACATTTTTCGAATCAGAGACAGGCTCTGACCGGCAGATTCCCCAGCTTCCTTCCCGGCTATGGCATTCGGGAAACTTGCCGCGATGCAATGCCGTCCAGCCATCGCCGGAAATATGGCCCGATCTCCCCGGATGATGTGATGGATGCCGCTGCTTGCCGAATTCTCCGGAATTGAAATCACTTCGCCGGGAACCTGCTCCAGGGGGAGTTCCCGCAGTGCGTCAAAGCCGCGGGCGCTCGCGCCACAGGCGATCACCACCGCGGCAAAAGGCTCGTCGCTGATCACCCCGCGGTTTCCCGGCAGTCTCCAGCCATTACCGTCCTGTTCGAGGGATGTAATCCGGGTTCCGCACCGCAGTTCAATGCCTGGATGATCGAGCCAGCACCGGCACAGCTTCAGCGGGTCGAGCCAGCCGGCGGCGGGGCTGTGCCATGCGCCTCCGGCGAGGGGCAGGCCGGTCAGGCCCCGCGCCTGTTCCCGGGACAGCCACCGCAGGACTTCATCGGGATAAAGTTGCGCCAGCGCCTCGGGCGAGAGCTTGCGCTGCCGCTCCCTGGGCCGCGGCAGTTGGGTCTGGCCGCAGGAATGCCAGGCCAATCCCCGGTTCCGGGCGAGGCGGGCGAATTCCCTGGCCGAGTGGAGAAAACCCAGCAGAAAGAATCGCGCCAGGGGGCCGTCCTGGCCAAAAGTCCGGCAATGCAGCGCCAATTGCCCCAGGGAATTGACGCCGTGATCCAGTGTTTCGGCGCGCTCGAAAACCACAACCCGCCAGCCGCGTCGCGCCAGTTGCGAGGCCGTGCTGCTCCCCGCGATGCCGGCGCCGACAACGGCAACCGTCCCGCCTTTCGCCGCGCTTCCGGGAAAACCGAACCATTTCGGAACCTTGTGATCCTGATCTTGCGCAAAGGATTCATCCGACCAGCCAGGCAGGGGCCGGCGGGGAAATCCGCCATCGAATGCGGGGTCCTCGAAGCGGGAAAGCGTTCGCAGCAATCTCTGCCGAATCGGGTTCGCCGGTGCGTACAAGGCATACGTCCCTGCCGCCTTGGGCGGGCGCGCTATTGCGCTGGCCAGTTTTCGCCGCAAGTTAGCCGAATGGCAGCGAAACAGCATGCCGAAACCGGGAGAGCTGGATTTCCCGGACCGGGTCTCTCGCAGCGCGCCCCGCAGCATGTGCCGTTTGCCCGCGAATCCCTTCACCCGTTTCATCGCAAATCCGGAATCTTCCAGGCCGCGCCGCACCGCGCCGGCGGCGCTGTAGGTGCTGATGGTGGCCTGGGGCGCGCAGCACTGGGCCATCATGCTGAACAGTTTCGCGCTCCACATCTCAGGATTAACGCCGGGGCTGAAGCCATCGAGGTACCAGGCCTGGATTCTGCCCCGCAGGCCCTCGCCAAGGGCGGAAATCTGCTCGTTCATGCCGCCAAGAAACAGGTCGAGTTGCAGCCTGTCATGCAGATGCAGGCGGTGGCAGCCGCTGGCGGGAGGTGGATACTGCGCCAGCAGCCAGTTCGCAGGTTCAGCCAACTCCGGGAAACGCGCCAGCGAGCGGCGCAGGTCTTCCCGGCGCAGTGGACGATTTTCAAAACCAAGATAATGCAGCCGGCAGGGGCGGTCCGCATCGAGCCAGGCTTTCACAGTCAGCAGAAAATTGATCCCGCTGCCAAAGCCCGCTTCGGCGATGACGAAGTCTTCCCTGCGGTCCGCCAGCCGCAGGGCAATCCGGCTGGCGTCAAGAAACACATGCCGACTCTCCCCCAGCGGGTCCGCCGCATCGCGATAGATGTCGCCAAACTCCGGCGAACGCGGCGCCCCCGAGGCGGTCCACTCCAATGTTGCCTGTTCGATTTTCAATGGGACGGCACACCAGTTGGCATGCTTGTATCGGCGTCAGATTTCATGAAATTCATTACCGAGGCACTTCCCTTCAATCAAGAACTCTATCATGGGAGTATGGATTCATGCTCCTGACCGCAACCGGCAGAAGCCGCAATATCCTCAAGGGCCACATCAGCTCTCTGGTGGACGCCGAACATCTGCGGCGACAAGTGGCCGGCATGATAGGATTGGCGGATGAATGACAATCGAACTCTCTTCCCGGGGGGTCGGGCCGGTATAATTTCAGAACAAATGAACAGACGGATGGGTGGATAGGCCCGTCTCGCAATGAAATTCTCACTTGATCGACTCGCGCTGCTTTCCTTCGCCCTGCTGGCGGCCCTGTGGGCGCTCGCCCAGACTTCGGCGGACTCCGCCGGCCGGGAGCACGTGATTCCCCTGGTGGCCGACGGCGATGGCTTCCGTTCCCGCCTGTTTCTGCGCAACGCCTCCGGCGCCGTCAACCAGTGCTCCCTGGAGCTTGTCGGCGAAGGACTCGACATGGCCCGCTTCGGGGGCCATGCCGCCGTCGCGCCCGACGGCAGGTTCGCCACGATTGATCTCAGCGCCCCGGACGCCGCGGTCAACCTGGTAAGTTCTGGCGGGGGAACCTTTGCCACCGGCTACGCGAAACTTTCCTGTGTCGGCCCCGCGGTGGCCCGTCTGCTGCTGAGTTCGGAAGCCGGCGGCGTTTCGGTTCCCCTGGCCACTATCGAGTCCGCGCCCTCCGGCGCCGATTTCGAGATACCCGCGCCGCCGGTCCCCGGCTCCCTCGGCCTGGCGCTGGTCAACGACAGCCATGTCACCGCTTCCTGCTCGGTGGCGCTGCGGGACCGTTCCGCGACATCCGTCGCCGAAGGCGTCTACCGCATCCCGCCCCGGAGTTCCGACATCCGTTTTCTGGACGGCATCGTGCAAATCCCGTCCGGATTTCCGGGCGGGTCGGTGGCCATCTCCTGCGACCCCGACGTGTACGCCCTGGGCCGCCCGGCGGACGGCGAGCTGTTTTCCGCCCTGCCGGCGGCGTCCCGCGGCGCGGCGTCCCGTTCCGATTTGGCGGACGACGGTTTCACCGGCGGCGTGCTCACCGCCGCGACTGGCGGCGACGACCACGGCAACGCCCGGGCCTCGGCGACCCCCATTCTCATCCCGTCGACGACGGCCGGGGCGCTGGGCCACGGCGACGCGGACTATTTCCGCCTGGAGATCGGGACGCCCGGGACGCTGATTGTCGAAACGACGGGACCGACGAACACCTTCGCGTACCTGGAAGACGCGACCGGCTGGCCGCAGCGGTTCGACGACAACGGCGGGGAGGGGGGGAACTTCCGGATCGAGACGGGCCGGGCCGGCGATCCGCTGCCTGGATTGTCGGCCGGGGTGTACTACGTGCAGCTTAGGGGATACGGCCCCGGTTCCTACGAATTGAAGGTGTCGGGCACCGCCCGGGGTCCGGGCGCGCCGCCCGCGGCGTCCGCGCCGGCGGTCGCCATCGACGCCATCCCCGCCGGAGACGAAAACACCGCCGTGCCGCTTTCCGCGACCCTGACCGGCGGCGCGTACGACGGCGCGCCCGAATACGCCTGGACCGTGAGCGGCGGCGCTCTCGACAACCCGGCTTCGGCCACGCCGACCTGGACCCGCCCGCCGGTAAGCTCGGACACCGGTTACACCGTCGGCCTCGCCGTGACGGTCAACGGCGCGGGAACGAACGCCCAAGGCAACACCAGCGCCACGGCGAACGCGAGCCGGACCGCCCAGGTGCGCGACGTTCCGGTACAGCTTCCCGTGGCCGCCGCGCCAACGGTCGCCATCGACGCCATTCCCGCGGGAGACGAGAACACCACCGCGCAACTCCGCGCGACCCTCACCGGCGGAACCTACGACGGCGCGGCGGAGTACGACTGGGACGTGACCGGCGGCGCCCTCGACAACGACACATCCGCGACCCCCACCTGGACGCGGCCATCGGTGACCGCGAGCACAAACCACACGGTCAGCCTGACGATTACCGTGCGCGGCGCGGGGGCCGCCGCCAGAAACGGCACCAGCGCCACGGCCGGCACAAGCCATGACACGCGGGTTCGCGATGTCGCGCAACCGCCCGCCGCGTCCGCGCCCGCGGTCGCCATCGACGCCATCCCCGCCGGAGACGAAAACACCGCCGTAGCGCTTTCCGCGACCCTGACCGGCGGCGCGTACGACGGAACGCCAGAGTACGACTGGGACGCGTCCGGCGGCGCCCTCGACAACGACACCTCCGCCACCCCGACCTGGACGCGCCCGACAGTCGCCGCCGACACCAGTTACACGGTCAGCCTGGCGGTCACCGTGCGCGGCGCGGGCGCGAACGCCCAAGACAACACCAGCGCCGCGGCCAACGCGCCGGACCGGACCGCCCAGGTGCGCGACACCGCCACGGCGCCGCCGCCCGCGACCTCCTGCGTGGACGACAGCGATTGGACCACCGTGGCGGAGTACTACGACCACAACAGGAACCGCTCCCCCAATTACGGCGCGAACTGGTACCGCGTCCTGATCGCCTACCGGGGCGAGGACCCCGAAAGGACGCT
>JAJECW010000087.1 GCA_022821865.1 Pseudomonadales bacterium | reverse complement strand
GCGGCACAGGGAAGTGCCGCCGAATTCGATGGCGTAAGCCATTGAATTCGGGAGCAAAACAAAACCACGCTTTTGTTTTGCGATAATGAAAAACTCCACGGGTGGAGTTTTTCAGAGAATACTTAGCGTTTTGCGCCCGGCGGGAGGAATCCGCATAATCTCCGGGTCCGGTCTGTTGTCGGGTGCTGGCAAAGGGGAAAACAAATGACGCGGGAATCCATGGAAGTTGATGTGGTGATCGTCGGCGCCGGGCCGGCGGGGCTGGCTACCGCCTGCCGGCTGCTGCAGTTGGCGGGGAAGGCCGGGCGGGAGCTTTCGGTTTGCGTGCTGGAAAAGGGCTCCGAGGTGGGCGCCCATATTCTTTCCGGGGCGGTGTTCGAGCCCGGGGCGCTCGGGGAGTTGTTTCCCGACTGGCGGGAGCGGGGCGCGCCGCTGTCCACTCCCGTCAAGGAGGACAAGGTCTTTTATCTGGGTTCGGAAAAAACCTCCCTGGGCTTTCCCGGATGGATGGTGCCGAAACCCATGCGCAATCGCGGGAATTACATCATTTCCCTCGGCAATCTCTGCCGCTGGCTGGGGGAGCGGGCCAGCGAACTCGGCGCGGAAATCTTTCCCGGCTTCGCCGCCACCGAGATTCTCTATGACGAGGACGGCCGCGTGAAAGGCGTCGCCACGGGCGATATGGGAGTGGCCGCCGACGGCGGGAAAAAGCCCACTTTCGAGCCGGGCTTCGAGTTCCACGCGAAATTCACGATTCTCGCCGAAGGCTGCCGCGGCCATCTCGGCAAGGAGGTGATTGCCCGCTACGAACTCGACAGGGGCCGCGACCCCCAGCACTACGGCATCGGCCTGAAGGAAGTCTGGGAAATCGAAGAGGACCGGCACGAGGAAGGGCTCGTGGCGCACACCGCGGGCTGGCCCATGACCGGCCCCAGCCATGCCGCCACCAGCGGCGGCTTTCTGTATCACGCGGAAAACCGCCAGGTCTATGTGGGCCTCATCATCGACCTGAGCTACCGCAACCCGCACCTCAGCCCCTTTGACGAATTCCAGCGCTACAAGCATCACCCGGTAATCAAGGGCTGTCTGGAAGGCGGCAAGCGCATCGGTTACGGCGCCCGGGCGATCATCAAGGGCGGCCTGAATTCCCTGCCGGAAATGTGTTTTCCCGGCGGGTTGCTCATCGGCTGCGACGCAGGCACCCTCAATGCCGCCAAGATCAAGGGCAGCCACACCGCGATGCGCAGCGGCATGCTCGCGGCGGAATCGCTGTTCGCGGCGCTCGGCGAGGATGCTGCGGAAACCGATTTCAGCGAACGATTCCGCGCTTCCGGCTTGCACGGGGAACTGCATCGGGCGCGCAATTTCGGCGGCGCCTTCCACAAACTCGGTTTTTGGCTCGGCAGCGCCTTCACCTGGGCCGAGCACAACCTGTTCGCCGGCCGTTTGCCGTTCACCCTGCATGACCGCAACAAGGATCATTGCCAGTTGCGTCCCGCCGGGGAGAGTCGGCGCATCGACTATCCCAGGCCCGATGGCGAACTCAGCTTCGACAAGCTTTCTTCGGTATACCTGTCCAATACCAACCACGAAGAGAATCAGCCCTGCCACTTGCAGCTCGGGGACCCGTCGATTCCCATCGATGTGAACCTGCCGCTGTACGACGAGCCGGCCCAGCGCTACTGCCCGGCGGGAGTCTATGAAGTGGTGGAGCGGGACGACGGCGGCAAACGCTTCCGGATCAACGCCCAGAATTGCGTCCACTGCAAGACCTGCGACATCAAGGACCCGGCCCAGAACATCGTCTGGGTGGCCCCGGAGGGCGGCGGCGGGCCCAATTATCCGGGAATGTGACGCAGTCATCCCCGATGAGATTCCGCGGCTGCGCATCGCTCCGCGCGGAATCTCTTGCAGTGGCCACGCAATGAGGTCCCGCGATCGCGCGCAGGATGACTGATGCGGGCGCCCCCATTGTCATAATGAGAATGGCTGAAGCGACAGGAAAAGGTGGGGCTTCGCACTGCGGAAACCGTTATACTGACTCGCAGTGTTGCGCCCCATGTCCCGATTCATTGGCCACGCCGTGAAAGTCTCTCGCAACAGGAATTCCGGTCTTTGTCTTGTGGTGGCCCTGTGCCTGTTGCCTGCCGCCGGAATCGCCCAGGTGGAGCTGGCCCAGCAGCGCTGGCAGCGGCTGGAAACGGATCATTTCCAGATTCTGAGCCAGTTGTCGCCCCGACGCACCGCGGAAGTTGCCGGAGAGCTTGAGATCTGGCGGCAGGCGGTGGGGCGGATGCTCGGCGGGGCCGGGGAATTGCCGGCGGCCAGCGTGCCCAACCGGGTTTTCCTGTTCGACGATCACGAAGATTTTTCCCACTTCAGCTTGCGGGAAAACGCCGGCTTCCATCTGCCCACGCCCAGGGCGAACTACATGGCCATGTCTCTCGGCGAAGACATGGCCTGGCAGCAGGGCTTGCATCACTATGTGCATTTCCTGATTCGCAATTTCGTCGATCTGCGCCTGCCACGCTGGTACGAGGAAGGACTGGCGGGCTACTACTCCCGCGGCGAAGTCGATGCCGGCGGGTTGCGCTTGCCGGGCTATTCGCCGGCAACCAACGAGCGCATGGCGGAGTTGTCCGGGGAGCTTGCCATGGAACGGCTGCTGTACCAGGACGCCGCGCTCGCCTCGCCGCGTCTGATCCAGATCGCCAATCTCAAGTCGGAAGCCCTGCTCACCTACCTGCGCCACGGCCACGAGGAAGGCTTTGCCGACCGCCGCGAGCCCTTGCGGGATTACCTCGGGCATCTGCTTGATGGCCGCAATCCGCGTTTTGCCTTCGACCAGTCCTTCCGGATGCGGCCGGAACAGCTTGAGGAGGAATTGCAGGGGTATCTGCTGGCCAGCCGCGCCAGGGAATGGTCGGTGCCGGTTGCGGGTTTGCGGGTGGATTTTGGTTTTGAACCGGAGACCGCGGAAGCGGATCATGTGGCGATCCAGTTGGGCGAGCTTGCCCTCAATGCGGGCCGTTTCGCCGTGGCGGAAAGCTTCTTTCGCAGCCTGACCGGGAAGGATAGCCGCATCGCCCGGGCCTGGTCGGGGCTCGGCGATTCCCTGCGTTTGCGGGATGAGCGAGAAAGCGACCGGCAGGTAGCCGGCTATTTCGACCATGCCCTGGTCCTGGAGCCCGGCAATCCCGAAATCCTGCTCGATTTCGGCGAGTACTGGGAGTATGAACTGAAAGACTGTAACAACGAATGGGCGCCGGCACGGGCAACGGAGAGGCTGGCGGCGGCCCGGCAGGCATTCGAGAAGGCAATCGCCATGATGCCGGACAATCCCGAGGCCAATCTCGCCATGGGCGAGATTCATCTGTTCCCGGAGCACGACTGGCGCGATGGCGTGGAGTATCAGCGGCGGGCGTTCGCCCTGCTGCCGGCCGATACCTTTGTCATGGAACAGGCGGTAAAGTACGCTATCGAGGCCGGGGATTTCGACGAGGCCGAGCGCCTCATCGCCGAGCTCGCCCAGCCGCTGCATTTCTGGGGCGAGCCGGAATGGGTAAGCGACTTGCGCCTGCGCCTGCTCAACAAGCGGCGCGGCACCGACTATGATGTTTGCGCGAACGATTAGTGGCTTCGATCCGTCGCCGTCGGGTGGCATGGGATGCAGTTTTCTTGGTCTGCTTCTGTTCTGCATTCCCGTCAGCGCCCAGGATGCGGTCGCGGACTTGTTTTCCGCGTTGGCGGACGAAATTCCGGCATCGGAAATCCGGTTCTTGCCAAATCTGAACGATCGCGAAGAGGCGGCGGGAAATCCCGACCCGCCGCGACTTGGCGGCTTTGCGGATTTGCCTCCCGATGCGTACCCGGATAGTGCGGAAATTGAAGCCTGGGAAGCGGCAGCCCTGGCCGGAGAAATCGGCGGCTTGATTCTGTTTTCAAACAAAGAGCCGCCACCGACAGTACCGGAAGGATACGTTTTGATAGATGACAGCGGGCTCCCCGTTAATGTGTTATCTCGGTGGCTAAGCAACGTCGGAATTACCCAGGGCCGGGATCGCATTTTCATCACCTTTGCGAATGAAGATCTGGAACTCGCTAATCGCATTCGCGAGGTTGCGGCGGCAAATAACTACCGGGCATTGAGTTACCGATTCACTTTCGCTTATTCCGATGAATCTGATCGCGTTCGAGAAGTTTCTGAAGCTGCGGAATTCTACGCCACCGCCCAATACCGCCTCGCGCTGGATACCCGCCAGGCCCGCCGTCTGCGCACCGATGCCACCGAACTCGAACTGCTTGGCGAGCGGGCGCGGCGAAACTCGGATTCGGTGTACCGCGACCCGGCCAATCGCGATATTCGCCGCCTGTCGCGCAATGAACCGGAAGTCTTTCGCAAGATCACTCTCGGCGATGAATTCACTCAGCCGACGATCGAGGAAATCATCGTGCCCGGCGGTATCGCCCTTGGCGAAAGCGCAAACCTGGACGCGGCGCCGGACGCGCTGATTTATGAAAACGGCGGTTTCACCCTGCTGCAGGATTTCGACCGCGGGACCGGCGGAGCGTACCGCCGCCTGCCCGCGGAAGATCCGAAAATCCTCAAGGCCCTGTTCGACCTCACCCGGCGCTCGATCAGAACCCGTTCCGACGCCATTGTCGACCTCGACGCGGAAAGCCGGGTGCGCATTTCTTCCGCCCTGCGCGATACCGATGCGGGCTATGACATGCTGTTTGCCGACACCCAACCGTTCGCGTTTCTCGATTATCTGCCGGTGACCAAAAGCGTCATCATCGACACCGAAGCAAGCTGGCGCGGCGAGCCCGGCGTTGGCGGGCGCGCCCATATGCGGGGAGAAAGCCCGGTGCTGCGATTTGCAACCGGTTTTGAAGTCCGCTTCCTCTCGGCGGACCGCATGCGAATCGCCCAGACCCGGCTGGCGCTGGAATACGACTACGATTCCCGCACCGGCGCGGTCAGCTACGACGGCAACTGGGGCCGGGATGCATCGCGCCTGCGCGACGGCACCGATGTGGATGCGCTGGGGGAAGCGCTCGGGGACCTGGCGCGCTACGCCGGCTGGGTAGCGCTGTTCCGCTACCTGGAAGAGGAAAATGTGCCTTTTCTCCGGGGCCGCTACGAATTCATGAAAATCGACAAGGAAGGCAGGGAGACTCCGCGCCGTTTCAGGTAGAATAGGCGGCGGGGGAGCGAAACGATGAAAATTCCGGTCTACATGGCAAGTCTGATGGGCGGCCTGCTGCTGGCGGGCTGTGCGGCCATTGATCTGGAAACCGATTATGTTTTCGACCCGGCGCTATACGCCCGCGCCGTGGACCAGGACAGCGACCGCTTCCCGGAAATCGACCCCCTGCACCTCGATAGTGAGGTCAAGCGCTGGCTGGAGGAGCGCCTCGGCGACAAGCGGCGCGGCACCGAGTTCCTGGTGAGCGCCCTGCAGGATCTGATGTACGGTCCCGACCATCTCCATATCCAGTATTCCGACGCCAAAACCCACACCGCCACCGAGGTTTTCCACGCCCGTGAGGGCAACTGCCTGTCGGTGATGAATCTCTACGTCGCCATGGCGCGCCATATGGGGCTCAACGCCAGCTTCCAGACCGTGGAAGTGCAGCCGAGCTGGGACCGCAGGGGCGACCTGCTGGTGGTGAGCCAGCATATCAACGCCACCGGCCGGCTGGGCCCGAAACGCTACTATGTGGTGGATTTCACGCCGGAAATCGCCCTGCAGTCCATGACCGAATCGGCCATATCCGACGACAAGGCCCGGGCGCTGTATTTCAACAATCTCGGCGTGGAAGCCCTGGTCGCCGGCGATGACGCCGCCGCCCTGGCCTACATCAGGAACGCGCTGTTCATCGATCCGGCCAACAGCAATGCCTGGAACAATCTCGGCACCGCCTACAAGCGCCTCGGCGATGGCGATCTGGCGGAATTCGCCTACCACTACGCCTTCGAGCAGGACAATACCAATGCCACCGCGGTGAACAATCTGGTGAAGTTCTACCGCGGCCGGGGCGAGGATGTCCTGGCGAGGCGCTACGAACACGTGATCGACGACTTCAACCAGCGCAATCCCTTTTTCCACTATGGGCGCGGCAGCAGGGCGCTGGAGGCGGGCAATTTCGAAGCCGCCCGGGCCTACTTCCGCCGCGCCATCCGGCTCAAGGAATACGAGCCCGATTTCCACCTTGGCCTAGCCATGGCCTATGCCCGGCTCGGCGAAATCGAGCGGGCCAGGGACGCCCGGGACGCGGCCGAAAACCTGCTTGCGGCCAGCGAGGAAATCTATGTGCCCAGCGACCGCAGACTGCGCATCTTCGACCGGGACTCCATCCTGCGAACCTCATCCGCGGGCCTGAGCATCCAGCTGCGGGGCAATGTCGTCGTGGAGCCGGGGCGACCGTAGTGAAAGAACCGTCATTCCGCGACCACGCATACTCCCCCGCGCGGAATGACGGCGAGGCTCAGTTCAAATCCGGGTCCCACCAGTAGCGGGCGGCTTGCAGCGAGGCTTGCAGGGCGAGGCCTGATTCGGTGATCTGGTAGACGGTGACATTGTCGGCGATGGCTTCGGCGCCAATGGCCGCGCCGAGTTCCCCGGCTCGGGCGGCGGCATCGATATCGCTGCCGAAGGTGAATCCCGCCTCGGTGAAGCGGTTCAGGGCGTCGCTGCTGTGAAAGACCATTACCAGGCGCACATCGGTGACCCCCGCGCCAAGGCCGACTCCCACCTCGCCCATTCGCAGAAAAACGTCCTCGCCGCTGCGGTTGTTGCGCACCACGCCGACTCCACCGCCGACACTGGTGATCAGCAGGCTGATATCGGCGTTGGAAAACACCGCAAAGCCCACGGCATCGAAGATCTGGGCTTCGGTATCCGGTCGCATGGCGTAGAGTTCGGTCAGCACTTCGTTGCGCATGTCGAGGATGGCCTGGCGCCGCACTTCCGGGTCCCGGGCGGTAAGGCCGGTGGCGGTGCAGGCGCCGAGCAGGGCGAGCAGGAGCAGGGCGGTCAGAATTCCTGGCCCATTGCGGAAAGCAGTCATTTTTCGTCTCCGGAATACCGCGGCGTGTTTCCATGACAACGCCGCGGCGGCAATTCAGTTACTGCGGTCAACCGACAGGCGGATCATCGCTTCGAGGGAATCGCGATAGGCGGATTCCGGAATGCCGGCCAGGGCGGCGAGCGCCTTGTCGGCTTCGGACCGGGCCAACGCCTCGGTGTAGGCGAGCGCGTTGCCACCATGAACCATGGCGATGACCCGGTCAAGGTTTCGCCGGCAGAAATCCGCATCCACAATGCAGTTGCGGATCAGTTCGGCCTCGGTCGCGGCGCCGTTGCGCATGGCGTGGATCAGCGGCATGGTGGGCTTGCCCTCGATCAGGTCGTCGCCGATGTTCTTGCCCATGGCGCCGGTGTCGCCGGCGTAGTCGAGCACATCGTCGATCAACTGGAAAGCGGCGCCGAGATGCAGGCCGATGGACTGGAATGCCCGCTCGGTTGCCGGGCTGGCGCCGGCAAGCCGCGCCCCGCATTGCGCCGCCGACTGGAACAGGATCGCCGTCTTGTCATGGATCACCCGTAGATAGCCGGCCTCGGTAATGTCCGGGTTTTTCTTGTTGACGAGCTGCTGCACCTCGCCTTCGGCAATGCGGTTGGTGGTGTCCGCCATGATTTCCATGATACCCATGTCGCCGATGCCCACGAGCAACTGGAAGGCCCGCGAGTAGATGAAGTCGCCCACGAGCACACTGGATTCGGTATTCCATTCGGCATTGACCGTGGGCCTGCCCCGGCGCAGGGTGGACATGTCCACCACGTCGTCGTGGAGCAGGGTGGCGGTGTGGATGAATTCGATGATCGCCGCGAGGGTGATGTGGCGCTGGTCGCGGATGCCGCAGCTTCGCGCCGCGAGCAGCACGAGAATCGGTCGCAAACGCTTGCCGCCCGCCTCGACGATATAGTGGCCGATGTTCTCCACGAGCCCGACGCGGGAATGCAATTGTTCGACGATGGTGCGGTTTACGGCTGCGAAGTCATCTTCAATCGCCGCGAGAAGCTCCGGGAACATAGGGGCGAATACCACGCCGCTGGGCAAAGAGGCTGTCATGCAAACAGGCTGCCATGCTAGGGACGGCGCCAATAGCTGTCAAGCGATGTTTTCGGTTAGTGGCTTTGATCGGGGGCCGTCCAAATACATTGCCGCGATGTGTCGCACTCCGATACAATTACGTCATGAGAATCCGCCACAAGGCGTTACGGCGATTCTGGACGTCGGATGGCAGTGTCAGAACCGGGCTGGATGCCGCCATGCTGCCCCGAATCAGGCTTGTCCTTACCGTGCTGTCGCAATCGCCCGGGCCGGAGGGCATGCGCGGCAATCCGGGATGGAGACTGCATCGGCTGAGAGGCGACCTGGCTGGATTCTGGAGCGTACGTATAACCGGAAATTGGCGGATCGTGTTTCGCTTCGAGAATGGCGAGGCGATAGATGTCGACCTCGTCGATTACCGTTGAGGCAACGACCATGAACAATCCAAACTTGCAACTTCCGGCGCATCCCGGCGAGGTCTTGCGCGAATGGATCGGAGGCAACGACAAGACCATCGCTGAAACCGCGGCGCTGCTCGGCGCGTCCACGTCTCAACTCAATCGCGTGCTCGCGGGAAAGGTGCGACTGTCAGCCACCCTTGCGGTGCGGCTGGAAAACCTGGGTTGGAGTACCGCGGAAGTATGGGCCCGTATGCAGGCCGCCTGGGAGGTCTCCGAAGCGCGCCGCGCCGAGGACGCCGCATGACAGTCTTGACGACCTTCTGTCCAAGGGTACAAGCCTGCTATTATCAAGTATTCCCTGAAAAATTCCCTCCCTGGAATTTTTCATTATCGCAAAACAAAAGCGTGGTTTGTTTTGCTCCCGAATTCAATGGCTTACGCCATCGAATTCGGCGACACATTCCCGTGCCGCAGGGGAGTTCTGACTTAATCGGAGCTTCCTTAATCGAATCATCGGTTCAACTCCTCCCGCTCGCTGGCGGAAACTGATCGAAAATTCGCCGCCTTCGCCTGTCAGGCTTCCAGGAAGTTCAGGTCCGGGCCATCAAGAAGGGCTCGGTCGCTGGTCACCAGGGTCAGGCCCAGAGTCCTGGCGGATGCCGCGATAAACCGGTCGGCCGGGTCTTGATGTGGCAGGATTATGCGGCGACTTGCCATGGCAATGCAACTGATGGTGGAAAGATGCGTATTGGCATCGGGTGAAGTTCTCCGGCCTGTCGCTGCCGCAGGTCGAGCGGCTGATCCGCCGGCACCGCGACACGGGCCGCGTTGTGGACCTGCGGGCCGGCAATAGCGGCCGCGATTTTCCGCGTGTCTACCGGCCCGCCGACATCCGTCTGCTGGCCGAGATCGACGAGGCCTGTCGGCAGATGTCGGGCGCGTCGACACGGTGCATCAGGGCGACCGGGACGGCGTCAAGGGCATCTACTTGATCAACCTGATCGATCAGACGACCCAGTTCGAACTGGTGGCCGCGGTCGCGGCCATCTCGGAGCGCTTCCTGCCGCCCGTCCTGACCGGCCTGCTCGAACAGATGCCCTTCCGCATCCGGGGATTCCACACCGACAACGGCTCGGAGTACGTCAACCGCCGGGTGGCGGACCTGCTCGCCAAGCTCCATGTCGAGTTCACCAGGTCGCGCCCCGGCGCAGCAACGACAACGCCCTGGTCGAAGGCAAGAACGCCCACGTGGTGCGCAAGTACTTCGGCCACGACCATATCCCCCAGCGCTTCGCCGCCCAGGTGGACGCGTTCGCCCGGCAACGCCTGTCGCCCTTCCTGAACCTGCACAGCGAGCGGAAACAGCCTGAGCCGGTCATGCAAAATCCTTGTATAATTTCCATCGGCCAAACGAACCTGGGGGGAATAATCTTGACGTGCCCTGCTCGCCGGATGATCCGGCGTCTCCCGTGCCTCGCCGCCATGCTCGCCGCGGCGGCGGTTTCCTGCGCCCCGGAAGAAGCGGCCGCCCCGGACCCGGAACCGCGCCCGGTGCGGGTTTTCACGGTGCGGAGCGCCGCCAACGAAAGGGTCATGAGCTTTCCTGCGGTGATCGAGGCGGGGCGCTCCGCCGAGTTGACGTTCCAGGTTCCCGGAACCATTACCGAGCTGGATATCTTCGAAGGGCAGCTCGTCCCCGCCGGCCAGACCCTGGCCGCGCTCGACGACCGGGACGCCCGCAACCGCCTCGCCCAGGCCGAGGCCGAGTTCGGCCGGACCGAAGCCGAATTCGAGCGCGCCGAACGGCTCGCCGAAGCCGACGCCATCTCCCGCAGCGTGCTCGGAACGCGCCGCTCCCAGCGCGACGTGGCCGGCGCTTCGCTGGATTCCGCCCGCAAGGCCCTGGACGACACCCGACTGCGGGCGCCCTTCACCGGCCGCATCTCCCGGGTGTTCGCCCGGGAATTCCAGAACGTCCAGGCCAAGGAGCCCATCGCCAATATCGTCGGCGACGAGCTCGAAGCGGTGATCAATGTGCCCAGCAGCGTGGTTTCCCAAATTCCGCGGATTTCCCAAATCGGCTCCCAGCTCAGCTTCGACTCCCTCCCCGGCGTCCTGCTGCCGGCGGCGCTCAAGGAAACCGCCACCGAAGCCGACCCGAACACCGCCACGTTCGACGTGAGTTTCAGCTTCGAGCGGCCCACGGAAGTGCTGGTGCTGCCGGGAATGACCGCGACCCTGGTGGGCTCCTTCAGCGGCATGACCGCCAATGGCGCGGAAAACTCCCTGATCGTTCCCCTTGCCGCCATTCTTTCCGCCGACGGCGGGGAATTCGTCTGGCGCATCGATCCGGCGTCGGAAACCGTGGCGCGGACGCCGGTAACCCTTGGGCTGGAAATGGGCGAAGGCCTGATCGCCGTGCTCGACGGCCTCGAAGAGGGCGACCGGATCGTATCCGCCGGGGCGACGTATCTCAGTCCAGGGCAGCGCGTAACGCCCTGGATTCCCGACTAGCCGTGAATCCCGCGGTCCTGGTCATCCGCTACCCGCTGTTCGCGGTGCTGGCGATCCTCATCACGGTGGTTGCCGGCTGGCTGGCCTACGGCAACATGGCGCGCTTCGAGGACCCGGAATTCAGTATCCGCACCGCCCGCATCGTCACCTCCTATCCCGGCGCCAGCCCGCTGGAAGTGCTCGAGGAAGTCACCGAACCCCTGGAAGCGGCCATGCAGCAGCTCGCCGAGGTGGAGTCGCTGGAATCCCAGTCCGCGCCTGGTCTGTCGACGATCACCGTGGATATCCACTATTGGGCGTCCCGGGACCGGGAAGCCCTGGACGTGGTCTGGAGCAAGTTGCGCAACAAGGTGGGCGACGCCGCCCCGAGCCTGCCTCCCGGCGCCGGCGCGCCGATCGTGCGGGACGATCTCGGCGACGTGTACGGCATCTACTATCTCCTCACCGGGCCCGATTTCTCCATGCGCGAAATCGAGTCCTACGCCGAATCGCTGCAGCGCGACCTGTTGCTCGTGGACGGCGTCGCCAGGGTGGACCTCATCGGCCAGCACGAGGAAGCGATCTTCGTCGAGGTGGCCCGGGAGCAGGCGGCCTCCCTGGGGGTGTCCCTCAGTGAAATCTACCAGGTGCTGGGACAGCAGAATACCGTCGCCCCCGCCGGGGACATGGTGCTGAACGGCGACAAGCTCGATATCCATCTCACCGGCGACGTGGTCTCGGTGGACGCCATTTCCAACATGATCGTGCGTTCCTCGGCCAGCGACAATCTCACCCGCCTCGGCGCCATCGCCCGGGTCTACCGGGGGGAAAGGGAACCGGTGGCCAAATACGTCCGCTACGACGGCGAGCCCGCCATCGGGATCGGTATCTCGGCCCTGCCCGGGCTAAATGTGGTGGAGCTCGGCGAGGCGGTGGAAGCGCGGCTCGGCGAACTCGAGTCCACCCGCCCCGCGGGCATGCTGCTCCACGAGTTTTACCACCAGGGCAAGATCGTCGACGCCGCCATCGGCGATTTCGCCTGGAACGTGGTGGCCGCGCTGTGCATCGTGTTCGTGACCCTGCTGATTTTCATGGGGCTTCGTTCGGGCCTGGTCATGGGTTTTACCGTGCTGCTGACCATGGCGGCGACCCTGGCGGTGATGTGGATCGCCGGGATTCCCATGCACCGCATTTCCCTGGGAGCGCTGGTGATTTCCCTGGGCATGCTGGTGGACAACGGCGTGGTGATCACCGACGACATGCTCGTGGGAATCCGGCGCGGCGCCTCGAAGATCGACGCCGCGCGCCGGGCCGCGAGCAAGAACGTCAAACCCCTGCTCGGCGGCACCCTGGTGGGCATTATCGCGTTCGCCCCCATCGGCTTTGCCCCGGGCTCCACCGCCGAGTTCACCAACTCGCTGTTCTGGGTGGTATTGATCTCGCTTTCCTTCAGTTGGCTGTTCGCCTTTACCCTCACGCCCCTGTTCTGTTACTGGCTGTTTCCCACCGTGCAGGCGGTCCCGGCCGGCGAGCCGGCGCCCCCGCGCCGGGAATCCGCGGCGGTGCGCGGCTACAAGGCGGCGATCGACGGCGCCCTGCGGCTGCGCTGGCTGGTGCTGTTCGCCGCGCTGGGCGCCTTCGTCGCTTCCATTGTGGGCTTTGGCGCGGTGCAGCCCGGCTTTTTTCCGGCGTCCACCTCGCCCCAGGTGGTGGTGGATTTCAGCCTGCCGGAAGGCGCCGACATCGGCGAAACCCGCCGCCAGATGCTGAAACTCGAAGCCTTCGCCAGCGGGCTCGAAGGCGTCGAGGCGGTCCACACCCTGGTGGGCGGCCCGACCCTGCGCTACATGCTGGTGTATCAGGCCACCATGAACGGCCCGGAAAAGGGGCAACTGCTCATCGGAACCGACGATTACCGCAATAACGACCGGATCGTCGAACAGATGCAGAATTTCGCCGACCGCGAAATGCCCGAAGGCCAGGCCAAGGCATGGAAATTCCAGTTGGGCCCCGGCGGCGGCGCCAGGATCGAGGCGGTTTTCTCCGGGCCCGACCCCGAAGTGCTGCGCGGCCTTGCCGCCGAGGCCCGGGCGATCATGGCCGGGGACCCGGACGCGGTGCTGATCCGCGATAACTGGGGCCGCAAGGTGCCGGTGATCCAGCCGTTGTATTCCGAGAACAAGGGAGAGCGGGTCGGCGTGACCCGCCAGGCCGCCGCGGACGCAATGGAGGAAGCCCTCAACGGCCGCGTGCGCGGCGTGTACCGGGAAGGCGCCGACCTGATTCCCATTATTTCCCGGGCGCCGCTGAAGGATTTTTCCGCCGCCCAGGACCTGGCCAACATCCCGGTGCTCAGCGCCACCACCCGCAGCGCGGTGCCGCTGGCCCAGGTGGTGGACGGCGTCGAGATCGTCTGGCGCGACGGCCGCATCATCCGTCAGAACCGGGTGCCCACGATCACCGCCCAGAGCGACCCCCGCCTCGGCGTGCTTCCCGCCGAGCTGCTCGGCCGCCTGCAAGGGCCTATCGAAGCGATTCCGCTGCCGCCCGGCTATAGCCTCACCTGGGAGGGAGAACTCGGCGAGTCCAGCGAAGCCCGGTCCAATCTGGCCTCCACCATTCCCCTGGGCCTGCTCGCCATGGTGCTGGTGGTGATCGCGCTGTTCAATCGCCTGCGCCAGCCGCTGATCATTTTTTCCGTGGTCCCCCTGGCGCTGGTGGGGGTGATTCCCGGCCTGATCCTCACCGGCACGCCGCTGGAATTCATGGGGCTGCTCGGCCTGCTGTCGCTGTCGGGACTGCTGATCCAGAACTCCCTCGTGCTGGTGGATTCCTCGGACAATCTCATCGCAGGGGGAATGCCGCGCCACGACGCCCTGGTGGAATCGGCCGCCAGCCGCCTGCGGCCGGTGCTGATGGGCTCCTTCACCACGGTGCTCGGCGTCATGCCGCTGTATTTCGACGCTTTTTTCCAGTCCATGACCGTGGTCATCGCGGCGGGTCTGACCTTCGCCACGCTGATCACCCTGCTGGTGACTCCCGCGTTCTATGCCGTGCTGTTCCGGATCGGCGCCGGCGAGCGCGGGTTGCCGCAAACCGCGGAGGCATGAGATGAAACCCATAGCGCTGCTGCCACTGACGTTCGGCCTGCTCGCCTGCGCCACGCCCACGCCGCCGGATGCCGCCGCCCGGGCGGCGCTGGAAAGCCTGCCGGAAACCCCGGAGGCTTTCGAGTTCGACGTGGACAACTTTCCCGGAGCGGTGGAAACCGGCTGGATCGAACGGCTGGGAGACCCGGCCCTCACCGGCCTGGTGCGGGAAGCCCAGGAAAACAACCGCGATCTGCAAGCCGCGGCGGCGAGCGTGGACCGGGCCTGGGCGCTTGCCGGACAGGCGGGCGCGGGATTGTCGCCCCAGCTCAGCCTCGGTTCGGCATCTTCGCGCTCGGGCAGCGGCGACGGACGCAACTTCGACGCCAACTCCCTGGCGCCAAGGGCGGGCTGGGAGCTCGATATCTGGGGCCGGCTCGCCGCCGGCGCCCAGGCCGGCGTGCTCGGCGCCCAGGCCGCCGAAGCCGACTATGCCTTCTCCCGCTATTCCATCGCCGCCGCCGTGGCGAGAGCCTACTTTCTGGCGATCGACGCCGGGCGGCAGGTGGATATCGTTTCCGCCACGGTGGACTCGCTCACCGAAATCGTCCGGATCACCGACGTGCAGTTCGAATTCGGCATGGTGACTTCCCAGGAAGTGCTGCTTTCCCGGTCCGACCTCGCCACGGCCCGGGCCAATCTGGTTGCCGCCCGGGGCGCCCGCCGCGACGCCCTGCGCGCGCTGGAAGCCCTGCTCGGCCGCTATCCCGCGGCGGATGTCGAGGTCAGCGCCGATCTGCCCAACATGCCCCGCCCCCCACCGCCGGGCATGCCTTCGGAACTGCTGGAAAGAAGGCCCGACATCGTCGCCGCCGAACGCCGGGTGGCGGCCGCCTTCAACAGCCTGGACGCGGCCCGGGCGGCGCGGCTGCCTTCGGTTTCCCTCACCGGGGAACTCGGCGGCGCCTCGGCGGACCTGCTCGACTTTCTCAATCCGGCGAATCTCGCCTGGATGGCGGCCGTGAACCTGACCAGCCCGCTCATCGACGGCGGCCTGGCCCAGTCGCAAATCGACCAGGCCAGCGCCGACCAGCGGCGGGCCATAGCCGAGTACGGCCAGGCGGTGCTCGACGCTTTCCGGGAAGTGGAAGCCGGCCTCGACCAGCTCGGCGTGCTCGAAGAACAGACCCGCTCCACGGTGGCCGCCGCCGAGGCCGCCGGCGACGCCCTGCGCATTTCCCGGCTGCGCTACGACGAAGGCGAAACCGACCTGCTGGAAGTGCTCGCGATCCAGCAAAGGCTGTTTTCCTCCGAGGCCGACCTGAGCAGCCTGCGGCGAGCCTGGCTCGATAGCTGGGTCCACCTCAACCTCGCCCTCGGCGGCGACTGGGAGTAAGCGAATGAAGCAGTTGCTCAGGGTCCATCCGGACAATCCCTCGGCGCGCAGCATCCGCATTGCCGTGGATCATCTGCGGCAGGGCGACGTGATCGTCTATCCCACCGATTCCACCTACGCCCTGGGCTGCAATATCGGCAACAAGAGCGCGCTGGACCGCATCCGCCGTATCCGCCAGCTTGGCGACCGGCACAATTTCACCCTGGTTTGCAGCGACCTGTCTTCCCTGGCCAGCTACGCCCAGGTGCCCAACAGCGCCTACCGGATTCTCAAGGCCCATACCCCCGGCTCCTATACCTTCATCCTCAAGGCCAGCCCGGAAGTGCCCCGGCGGCTGATGCATCCCAAACGCAAGACCATCGGCCTGCGGGTGCCGGAACACCAGGTGGCCCAGGCCCTGCTTGCCGAGTTGGGAGAACCCGTCATGAGCACCAGCCTGATCCTTCCCGGCGACCACGGGCCGCTCAGCGACGCGGAGGAAATCCGGGACCGCATCGGCAAACTCGTGGACCTGATCATTGACGGTGGCGCCTGCGGCATCGAACCGACTACCATGGTGGACCTGGTGGATGGCGTTCCCGATCTCATGCGGCGGGGCAAGGGCGACAGCAGCCCCTTCATCTGACGCAGTGGCCGGAAAGCAGGCGTCCCGGACCGGGGGAGTGGAAAGTGACTGAAGAACCGCAAGGCAAAAGGGTGCTGTCCGGCATGCGGCCCACAGGCAAGCTGCACCTCGGGCATTTCCACGGCGCCCTGAAGAACTGGGCCAAACTGCAGGATGGCTACGAGTGTTATTACTTCGTCGCCGACTGGCACGCCCTTACCACCGATTACGGCGATACCGGGCTGTTCGGCGACAATGTCATCGACATGGTGATCGACTGGCTCGCCACCGGAATCGACCCGGCCAGGTCTTCGATCTTCCTGCAGTCCGCGCTTCCCGAACATGCCGAGTTGCATTTGCTGCTTTCCATGACCACGCCGCTGAGCTGGCTGGAACGGGTGCCAAGCTACAAGGAGCAGCAGAACCGGCTCGAAGGCAAATCCCTCGACACTTACGGTTTTCTCGGTTACCCGCTGTTGCAGGCGGCGGACATTCTCATCTACGACGCCGCATTCGTTCCCGTGGGCGGCGACCAGGCCGCCCATGTGGAGTTGACCCGGGAAGTCGCCCGCCGCTTCAACCATCTCCATGGCGCCCCGGTGCTCACCGAACCCAGGGCCCTGCACACGCCGGTGACCAAACTGCCCGGCCTTGACGGGCAGAAGATGTCCAAGTCCTACAACAACTCCATCACCCTGCGCGAAGACCCCGCCCAGGTGGAGAAGAAAATCCGCACCATGCCCACGGACCCGGCCCGGATTCGCCGCGGCGACCCCGGCGACCCGGCCAAATGTCCGGTATGGCGGTTCCATGAAGTCTATTCCGATGAAGAAACCCGGCAATGGGTGCGGGAAGGCTGCACCAGCGCCGGCATCGGCTGCATCGATTGCAAGAAGCCCGTGATCGAATCGGTGCTCGCCGAACTCGAACCCATCCGCAAGGCTGCCGAGCCTTATATGGACAACCCCGGAGAAGTCCGCGACATCATCCTCGCAGGCAATGAAAAAGCCAGGCAAACCGCCGGCGCAACCATGGACCGCGTCCGCGACGCCATGGGGTTGAGTCGATGGTAGCCCCGACAACGCAGCCCAGCGGCCGCGGTGAATTTTCCTCGCGATTCGGTTTCCTCATGGCAGCCTCGGGCTCCGCGGTGGGGCTGGGCAATATCTGGGGATTTCCCACCAACGCCGCCTCCAATGGCGGCGCCGCCTTCCTGTTCACGTATCTGCTGCTCGCCTTCGCCCTGGCGTATCCGGCATTGATGGCCGAACTGATTATCGGCCGCCATGCCAGGGCCAACTCCATTGCGGCCCTGCAAGGCATCTCCCGGGGGCCGAAAACCCGGGCCTTTGCCGTATTTGTCGGCGGCCTCGGCATCCTCACCGTCAGCTTCATTCTCAGTTTCTACGCCATCGTCAGCGGCTGGATGATGGCTTTCTTTCTCGACCCCATCGCCCGCCTCGCCGGCGCGGGCGGACTTGCGGGCTGGCTCACCACCGACGGCGAGTGGCGCAACGGCCTGTTCATGCTGGCATTCATGGCGCTGACGATTCACATCATCCGGGCCGGGGTGCGGGACGGCATCGAGCGCTGGGCTTCCCGGCTGATGCCCATGCTCATCGGAATACTGCTGCTGCTGATCGTCTATGTGCTCACCCTGCCCGGCGCCACGGATGGCCTGCGCGCCTATCTGGTGCCCGACTTTTCCCAGATCGCCAATCCGCGATTGCTGGTGGACGCCATGGGGCAGGCATTCTTCTCCCTGTCGCTGGGAGTGGGCACCATGCTGATCTACGGCTCCTACATCAGCAAGCGGGAAAACCTGCCGGTGACCGGCAGTCTGGTGGCCCTGCTCGATATCGGCATCGCGGTCATCGCCGGAATGCTGATCCTGCCGGCCATGTATGTGGCCCTTGCCGGCGGGGTCGAAATCTTCAACCCCGACGGCAGCCTCGTTGCCGGTCCCGCCCTGATCGTCTCGGTGCTTCCCGAACTTTTCGGCGCCATGGGCCCGGTGGGCCTGTTCGTCGCGCTGGCCTTCTTTCTGCTGATGACCATCGCCTCGCTGACTTCGTCGATTTCCATGCTCGAAGTGCCGGTGGCCTTTGCGGTGGAGTATCTCGGCATGGCCCGGGGCAGGGCGGCCATGCTCGTGGGCGCCGCGGTGGCGGGCATTTCGCTGCTGATCGTGCTGCATTTCGACCCGTTGTTTGATCTGGTGGTGAGTTGGGCCACGGAAGTGAGCCAGCCGCTGCTCGGATTCTTCTTCTGCATCTTTGTCGCCTGGATCTGGCGGCGCGATGCGGTGCTGGCGGAAATTACCGAAGGCGCCCCAGGCGCCCGATCCGGCCTGTTCTGGAAAATCTGGCCGCTGTATGTGAAATTCGTCTGTCCGCTGGCCATTCTGGTGGTTTTTCTGCAATCATGGAACTGGTGAAACGGCAATTCTCATTCTGGCGCTGGGCGCACTCACGCGGCGGGTCATCCTGCGCGCAGTCGCAGAATCTCATTGCGTGGCCGATGAAAGAGATTTCGCGACTACGCTTCGCTCCGGGCAGAATGACATGGGAGTGAAGCGCCAAAATCAGCATGGTTTCTGGAGATGTCCCCAATGCGGAAATTTTCCGTGAAACGCCCGCCGCGCTTGAGCCGGCGCCGCTTTGCCGCCGCTTCCCTTTTGCTCGGCGCCGGGGCCGCCGCCCTTCCGGGCCTGGTCCTCGCCCAGCGCGACGGCCCATTCGGGCAGGTGCGGGCGCTGACCTTTGACGTTTTCGGCACCGTGGTGGACTGGCGCGCAGCCATCGCCAGGGAAGGGCGGTTGCTGGCCCAGGGCAGGGATTGGAACATCGACTGGCATGACTTCGCCGACCGCTGGCGCGCCGGATACAGCCCCGCCATGAACCGGGTCCGCAATGGCGAGTTGCCCTGGACCAAAATCGACGATCTGCACCGGATGATTCTCGAAGAGTTGATCGTCGAGTTCGGCCTGGAAGAACTCAGCGGGGAAGAAAGACGGCATTTCAATTTCGCCTGGCACCGGCTTTCGCCCTGGCCCGATGCGGTGGCGGGCCTGAACCGGCTCAAGACGCGTTATGTGATCGCCACGCTGTCCAATGGCAATATCGCCCTGCTCACCAATATGGCGAAACATGCCGGGCTGCCCTGGGATGCGATTCTTTCGGCGGAACTGGCCGGGCGCTACAAGCCCGACCCGGAAGTGTATCTGAAGGCGGTTGATCTGCTCGGGCTGACGCCGGAGCAGGTCATGATGGTAGCGGCCCACCCTGGTGACCTGCGCGCCGCGGCTGGTCAGGGACTGCGAACCGCCTATGTGCCCCGGCCGCTGGAACGGGGCCCGGAACGACCGTTCACCCCCGACGCCAGCGGCGATTTCGATCTGACCGCTGCCGATTTTCTCGACCTGGCGCGGCAGCTCGGCGCCTGAGCTCATCCGGCGCCCGCCGTGACCCGAATGCTACAAACCTTGACTGGCAAAGAGGCTATATCCGATGAACAAACACTGCAGGACCGCGGCGGCTGGGACGCTGCTTGCGCTGCTCACAGCCTGCTCCCCCGAGGAACCGGCACCACAGCCCGAGGCCATGAATACGGCGGAATCCACAACCGAATCGTCCCCCGCCGCTGACGCCGAAGCGGGGGAAAACCCGTTTTTCAGCGAAAGTCCGCATGACCTTGGCTTTCCGCCTTTCGACCGGATCGAAAATGCGCATTACCAGCCGGCTTTCGAGCGCGGCATGGCCGGGCACATCGCCGAAGTGGAAGCCATTGCGGGCCAGGCCGCCGAAGCCGATTTCGAAAACACCATTGTCGCCCTGGAGTTGAGCGGACAATTGCTCGACCGGGTGTCATCGGTGTTTTTCGCCCTGAACAGCGCCCATACCAATGACGAGATCCAGGCGCTGCAACAGCAGCTTGCCCCGGAGCTTGCCGCCCATTACGACGCGATCCTGCTCAATCGCGATTTGTTCGCCCGCATTTCCGCGCTGCATGAAAACCGGGACTCACTGGGTCTTGACGCAGAATCGCTGCGTCTGCTGGAGCGAACCCATATCGATTTCGTGCGGGCCGGCGCCGCGCTCGATGCGCGGCAGCAGGAACGCCTGCGCGAGATCAACGCCCGTATCGCCGTGCTGCAAACCCGTTTCAGCCAGAATGTGCTCAGCGAGGTCAATGATCTCGCCATTGTGGTGGACAGCCGGGAGGAACTGACGGGTCTTGACGAGGCGCTGATCACCGCCGCCGCGGAAGAAGCCGGGGAGCGCGGCCTGCCGGGCCAGTTTGTCCTGCCCCTGCTCAATACCAGCGGTCAGCCGGCCCTGGCCAGCCTGCGGAATCGCGATCTGCGCCAGCGCATGCTGGAGACTTCCCTGTCCCGGGGGTCCCGGGGCGGCGAGTACGATAATCGCGAAATCCTCACCGAAGTCCTGCGCTTGCGGGCGGAACGCGCCCAACTGCTCGGTTACGAGAATCACGCGGCCTATGTGCTGGAAGACGAGACCGCCGGCTCGGTGGCGGCGGTCAACCAGCGGCTCGCCGAACTCGCGCCTCCCACCGCGGTCAATGCTGGCCGGGAAGCGGCCGACCTGCAGCGGATGATTGATGAGGAAGGTGGAGATTTTACCCTCGAAGCCTGGGACTGGTCCTATTACACCGAGATTCTCCGCGCCCAGCGTTTCGATTTTGACGAAAGCGAATTGCGGCCCTATTTCGAGCTCGACAACGTGCTCCAGCGAGGCGTCTTCCACGCCGCCGAAGAACTGTTCGGCATCCGTTTTCAGGAACGCCCCGATTTGCCGGTTTATCAGGAAGATGTCCGCGTGTTTGAAGTATTCGACGTCACCGGCGAAACCCTGGGGCTGTTCATCGCCGATTTCTACGCCCGCCCCAACAAGCGCGGCGGCGCCTGGATGAATGCCTATATCGCCCAGTCCCACTTGCTGGGAGCCCGGCCGGTAATCGGAAATCACCTCAATGTCACCAAACCGCCGGAAGGCGAACCGACCCTGCTGACTTTCGACGAGGTCATCACGGCCTTCCACGAATTCGGCCATGCCCTCCACGGCATGTTTTCCGATGTGCGCTATCCCAGCTTCTCCGGCACCCGGGTGCCCCGGGATTTTGTCGAGTATCCGTCCCAGGTCTACGAAATGTGGGCGGTCTGGCCCGAGGTGCTGGAAAATTACGCGGTGCATCATGAAACCGGCGAAGCCATGCCCCGCGAGTTGCTCGACAAGGTCCTGTCCACCCGGCAATTCAATCAGGGCTTTGCCACCGCCGAATATCTGGCTGCGGCGATTGTTGATCAGGCGCTGCACCAGTTGGCCCCGGAGGAAGTCCCGGCGGCGGAAGAAGTCATGGCTTTCGAGGCCGCGGCGCTGGAACAGGCCGGGCTGGCCATGAACGAAATTCCGCCGCGCTACCGGGCGACGTATTTCTCGCACATCATGGGCGGTTACTCGGCGGGCTATTATTCGTACATCTGGAGCGAGGTGCTCGACGCCGACTCGGTGCGGTGGTTCGAGGAGAACGGTGGTCTGCTGCGGGAAAACGGCGCGCATTTCCGCAGCAGCCTGCTGTCCCGCGGCGGATCCGAGGATGCCATGACCCTGTTTCGCGGTTTTCGCGGCCGGGACGCCGACATCAATGCCCTGCTCGAGCGCCGGGGCTTGAATTAGGAAAGCTCCGATTAAGTCGGAGCTTCCCTGCGGCACAGGGAAGTGCCGCCGAATTCGATGGCGTAAGCCATTGAATTCGGGAGCAAAACAAAACCACGCTTTTGTTTTGCGATAATGAAAAACTCCACGGATGGAGTTTTTCAGAGAATACTTAGCCGGATTCACAGAATCTGAGCAGCAACAGGCTCAACTCGTCCCAGGGATTGGCGCGGTGCAGGCCTTTGACGGCATGGTCGATGCGCTTGCAATGGGCAAGCATCCGCCAGATCTCGTCCGCGTCAAGCCGCCCGATCGCCCGGGATACCAGATTCTTGCGGCTGTGCCAGACCCGGGAACTCGCCATGGCCTGGCCGGGTTCGTGACCCTGGTCCACTTTTTCCCGGATTTCGAGCAGTTGCCGCAGTTCGCGGATGATGACGGCCAGTACCAGCAGGGGGAAGACGCCTTCCGCCCGCAGGCCGGCAAGAATGCGCTGGGCTCTTGCGGTTTCGCCCGCCAAGGCGGCGTCCGCCAGCTTGCCGGGGTCGTAGCGGGAGCTGTCCGCCACCAGTCGCAGGACATTTTCGCCGCTGAGTTCAATACTCGCCCCGGGTTCCGCCCCGGCGAGCAGGGCGAGCTTGTCGATTTCCTGCTGGGCAGCCAGCAGGTTGCCTTCCACCCGGTCACAAAGCACCTGTACGGCGGAATTGTCGGGAACGATTCCCGCCCGATTGAGCCGCTGCCGCAGCCAGGCCGGCAGGCGGGCCCGGTCCAGGGGCCAGATCTGCACCAGCGCCAACCGGCTTTCGAGTTGCCTGAACCATTGGGTCCGCAGGCTGGCGCCGTCGATTCTCGGCCCGCTGATCAATACCCGGAAATCTTCCGGCGCCTTGTCGAGATAAGTCGCTATCGCTTCCCGGCCAGGATTGTCGAGCTTGGCGCCGTAGAGCCGCAGTTCGAGCAACTTGCGCTCGGAAAACAGCGAAGTGGCGTCGAGCTCATAGAGAAAATCATTCCAGTCAAAACCCCGCTCCACATGGTAGACCTCGCGCTCCACAAAACCGGTTGCGCGCCAGTGGGCGCGGATTTCGCCGGCGGCTTCCTGCAGCAGCAGGACTTCGTCGCCGGCCAGCCAGTACAGCGGCATGGCCTCCCGCCGCAGGGTCGCCGCCAGTTGATCCGCGCGGATTTTCATCGGCCCGCGGCCTCGATGCGCCGCAGGATTTGCGCCGCCAGTTCCTGCCGCATTTCCCTTCGCAGCAACTCGGCTTCCTCGCGGCTGCCGGCGATATTGCGCAGATCCTGGTAGTAGGTGCGCTCCACCGACAGGTTTTCCCCATTGATGAGGGTCCGCCCGCCAGCCACAAGCTGGATGCGCAGGGAAAGCCGCAGGGTGACCTGGGCCGCCCTGGCCAGCACCGTGGTGCTCGCCGGGCGCCCGGAAAAGGCTTCGCCGCCGATGCTCAGCAGGGGATATTCCCGCGCCGCCGGGTCGCCCGCCGCATGCAGGGTGATTCCCGCCGATTCGAGCCCGCGCCGCAGCAAGTCTGCAAAGCCGGGTTCGGATTGTGGAATCTGCAAGCGCAGGTCGCTGAATCCGGGGGCCGCGCCATCCATGCCGCGCAGTTGGTAGCCGCAACCCGCCGCCAGGGACAGAAGCAGCGCCGGCAGCAGCGGGAGCAACAGCCGCCGGCCCATGGGCAATCAGCCTGTCACGACATTCACCAGCCTGCCGGGAACGACGATGACCCGTCGGACCGCGGCATTTTCGGTGAATTTGCGGACGGAGTCGTTGGCGAGCGCGATTTCCCGCAGTTCTTCCTCCTTGAGGTCCGCGGGCACTTCCTCGCGGCCCCGCAGTTTGCCATTGACCTGCAGCACGATCAGCTTCTGTTCCCGCTCCAGCGCCGCGGAATCGACTTCCGGCCAGGGGGCGTCCATGACGGCGCCCTCATGGCCGAGCAGTTGCCAGATCACATGACAGAAATGGGGCACGATGGGCGCCAGCATGAGAATCGAGCTTTCCAGCGCTTCCTGCATTATCTGCCAGTCCGCGGCTTCGGTTTTGTCGAGTTGCCCCCGAAACCGGGTCAGGGCGTTGAGCAGTTCCATCACCGCCGCGATGGCGGTGTTGAAATGGTAGCGGTCCCGGTAATCCCGGCTCACCCTGGCCACGGTTTCATGAGTCTTGCGGCGCAGGTTCCGCTGCGCCGGACTCAGGGCAATATCGGCAAAATCCGGCGATTCGCAGACTTCGTGTTCGCCGGCAATCCGCCACAGCCGCTTGAGAAAGCGGAAACTGCCTTCCACGCCGGAGTCCGACCATTCCAGCGACTGTTCGGGCGGCGCCGCGAACAGGCTGAACATGCGCACGGTATCGGCGCCGTAGCGCTCGACGAGCGGCATGGGGTCCACGGTATTGCCCCGGGACTTGGACATCTTGCCGCCGTCCTTGAGCACCATGCCCTGGGTCAGCAGCCGGGTGAAGGGCTCGTCGGAATCCACCAGACCCTCATTGCGCATCAGTTTGTGGTAGAAGCGCGCATAGAGCAGGTGGAGGATGGCGTGCTCGATTCCGCCGATATACTGGTCCACCGGCAGCCAGTACCGGGCGCGCTCGTCAAGCATGGCCCCGCCCTGGTCGGCGCAGGCATAGCGCGCAAAATACCAGGAGGATTCCATGAAGGTGTCGAAGGTATCGGTTTCCCTTTTGGCCGCCGCGCCGCAGTTCGGGCATGGCGCATCCACGAATTCCGCGAGACCGGGCAGGGGAGAGCCGTGGCCGTGGAAATCGGCTTCTTCCGGCAGGCGCACGGGCAGGTCTTCATCCGGCACCGGCACCGGGCCGCAGGACGGACAGTGGATGATGGGGATGGGGGCACCCCAGAAACGCTGGCGCGACACCAGCCAGTCCCGCAGGCGGAAATTCACCCGCCGCCGGCCCTTGCCCAGGGATTCAAGATGATCCGCTATGGCATGGAAAGCCGCGGCAAAATCCATGCCGTCGAATTGTCTGGAGTTGACCAGAACGCCATGCTCCACGAAGGCTTCCCGGCTCAGGTCGCAGGCCGGCGGATTCCCGGAGCCTGTTTCCGCCGGGCGGATGACCTGGCGGATTTCCAGGCCGTATTTCACGGCGAACTCCCAGTCGCGCTGGTCGTGGGCGGGCACCGCCATCACCGCCCCTGAGCCGTAGGCCATCAAGACGAAATTGGCCACATGGATCGGCAGGGATTCTCCGGTCAGGGGATGGACCGCCTTGAGGCCGGTATCCATGCCCTGCTTCTCCATGGTCATCAGGTCGGCTTCGGCCACGCTGACGCCGGCCAGACCGGCGATAAAGTCCGCCAGGGCCGGATTCTCCGCCGCGGCCGCCACCGCCAGGGGGTGCTGCGGCGCCAGCGACAGGCTGGTCACGCCGAACAGGGTGTCGGGCCGGGTGGTGTACACCTTGATGGTTTGCGTATCGCCGCCGCGGGTCACGGCGAAATCGACTTCCACGCCTTCCGAGCGGCCGATCCAGTTTCGCTGCATGATGCGCACGGCTTCGGGCCAGCCGTCGAGTTTTTCCAGGTCGTCGAGGAGTTCCTGGGCAAAGTCGGAGATGCGGAAGAACCATTGCGGGATTCGCCGCCGCTCAACGCTTGCGCCGGAACGCCAACCCTTGCCGTCCACCACTTGCTCGTTGGCCAGCACGGTCTGGTCCACCGGGTCCCAGTTGACTTCGGCTTCCTGTTTGTAAACCAGGCCCTTGCGAAACAGGCGGGTGAAAAACCACTGCTCCCAGCGATAGTATTCCGGGTGGCAGGTGGCGATTTCGCGCTGCCAGTCGTAGGCATAGCCGAGCCGCTTGAGCTGGGACCGCATATAGTCGATGTTGGCGTAGGTCCAGGTGGCCGGATTGACCTGGTTCTGAATCGCCGAGTTTTCCGCCGGCAGGCCGAAGGCGTCCCAGCCCATGGGCTGCAGGACGTTTTTCCCTTGCATGCGATGAAAACGGGAAATGGCGTCGCCGATGGAGTAGTTTCTCACATGCCCCATGTGCAGATGTCCGCTGGGGTAGGGCAGCATCGACAGGCAGTAGAATTTTTCCCGCCCGGGTTCTTCGGTGACGCGGAAACAATCGTTTTCCCGCCAGTACCGCTGTGCTTCCTCCTCCACCTTGTCAGGCTGGTAGGGGTTCTCAACCTGGCTCATCGCTGTTGTCTTCCTTCCGCATGCCATTGCCGGTCAGGGTGACCTTGACCAGCTTGATCTGCCGGTTGTCGGCATGCACCACACTGACCAGATACGGTCCGATGCGGGTGGTCTCGCCACGCTCCGGGATATGGCCGAACTGCCGCAGCAGGATGCCGCCAATGGAGTTGAATTCCCTCTCGTCAAGTTCGGTGGCGAAATGTTCATTGAAGTCGCTGATGGGGGTCAATGCCTTGACGATGTGGTTGCGATCATCGAAACGCTTGATATAACTGTCGTCCTCGATATCGGTCTCGTCCTGGATTTCGCCGACGATCTGTTCGAGCACGTCCTCGATGGTGACCAGGCCGCTGACGCTGCCATAATCGTCCACCACGATGGCCATGTGGTTGCGGCTCTCGCGAAACGCCTTGAGCAGGGTATTGAGCGGCTGTGATTCCGGCACGAAGGTGGCGGGCCGGACGATCTTCCTGAGATTGAAATTTTCCGGCATTCCCCCGAGGCACAGCGGCAGCAGGTCCTTGGCGAGCAGTACACCGATGATGTTGTCGACCTGTTCCCCAATGACGGGAAAACGCGAATGGGAGGCCCCCGCCACCATTTCCACGGCTTCCCGCACCGGCATGCTGGTGGACACGATAACCGCCTGGGAACGGGGGATCATGATGTCGCGCACCTGCATGCTCGATACCTGCAGGGCGCCTTCGATAATGCCAAGCGCGTCGGCGTCGAGCAGGTCGTCCTGTTCGGCGTTGCGCAGCAACTCGAGCAGGCTGCGGGTGTCGGTGGGTTCGTCGGAAAAGACTTGTGCGATTTTATCGATCCAGGAACGGCGTTCCGGATCGATGCCAGCCTGATCGTCGGCCATGCGCTGTTGGTGCTCCTGTCAAAAGAGGATTTATACTAGGTATTCTCTGAAAAATCCCCTCCCTGGAATTTTTCATTATCGCAAAACAAAAGCGTGGTTTTGTTTTGCTCCCGAATTCAATGGCTTACGCCATCGAATTCGGCGACACAT
>JAJECW010000015.1 GCA_022821865.1 Pseudomonadales bacterium | reverse complement strand
CGATCAAATCGGGATTGCCGCCTTCCGCCGCGACGAACAATGGCGCGGCGCCCAGGCGGTTGACGGCATTGACGTCGGCGCCGGCAGCCAGTAGCAAGGAGGTCATTTCCAGATCTTGTCGGTAAGCCGCCCAATGCAGGGCGGCGGCGCCATCGGCCTGGCGCGAGTTTGGATTGGCGCCGTCGGCCAGAAGCAGTTCCACCGCTGCGGCATCCTCGTAGCGCGATGCCTCTATCAGGGAAGCGTCCGAGCCAAGCGCCGGGGAGGCGGGAAGCAATACGAATACCAGCACCGCGGCCGCGAGCAACATGCAATGTTCAATGACGGCAATTCTCATTATGGCTCCGAGCGCCCCTGCTTCAGTCATCCTGCGCGTAGTCGCAGGATCTCCCTGGGTGTGGCACGGTCTGAGTTAACTGCCATATCCGGGAGATTCTGCGACTTCGCGCAGAATGACGAAACGGATCAAGCGTCAAACATCAGGCAATATTTTCCTCAATCGACAGTCCAACGGGGCGGCGATATTGAATTTTCGCTTTCACGAATTCCTGCGACGCAGGCTCCCGGGCTGTGAACTACACCTCGCTCAACAATTCGAGCGGGCCGGTGCTGTTGCTCAACCGGTCGACAGGCATGCCCATCTTGTCGAGCATCGTCAAATGCAGATTACTTACGGGCGTCCCCTCCGGATAGCGGATGTGCCGGCCGCCCCTGAGCTTGCCGGAGCCGCCGCCGAACAGCACGAGCGGCAAGCCGCGATTGTCGTGCTGGTTGCTGTCGGACATGCCGGCGCCGTAAAGCATCAGCATGTTGTCGAGCAGGGAACCTTCGCCGTCCGGCGTCGCGTCGAGCTTGTCGAGGTACCATGCGAACAGGCCGGTGTGGAACTCGTTGATCTTGATGATCTTCTCGTACAGCACCGGGTCGTCGCGATGATGCGAGGTCGGATGATGCGAGTCGGGCACGCCGATCTCCGCATAGGTGCGGCCACTCAGTTCCCGCCCCATCATGAAGGTGATTACGCGGGTCAGGTCGGTTTGATAGGCGAGCACTTGCAGGTCGAACATCAACTTGGCGTGCTCTTCGTAAGTGTCGGGCACCCCCGACGGCTGCGTCACTTCGGGCAGGTCCCGGCCGCTTTGTTCCTCGGCCATCTGAATCCGCCGCTCGACGTCGCGAACGGCGTCGAGATACTGGTCGAGCCTGGCGCGGTCGCCGGCGCCGACTTCCCGATTCAGTTCGGCTACGCGCTCGGTCAGGGAGTCGAGCAGGCTGCGGTCCTTGCGGATGCGCTGGAGCCGCACTTGCGGGTCGGTGGTGCCGATGTCGCCGAAGAGCCGCTCGAACACCAGCCGCGGATTGGTTTCCATCGGCAGCGGCGTGTTCGCGTCGCGCCAGGCGATGGTGCTCGTGTACATGCAACTGAAACCGATGTCGCAGGAACCGAAAACGTCGTTTTCGTCGAGCGCGAGTTCAAGCGAACCGAGTTGGGTTTCCTGCCCGAACCGGCGCGCAACGAGCTGATCGATCGAAACCGCGGCCTGGAGATCGTTCTCGGTGCGGGCCGGAGTCACTCCGGTGAGAAAGCGGGTCGAGGCGCTGGCGTGGACGCCGGCGTTGCTCGGCACACCGTTGAGGCCGGTCAGCACGAGCATGCGGTCCCGATACGCGGCCATGGGCTGGAGGATTCGGGTCAGTTCGAAATTGGTCCCCTCGGCGGCGGGAGTCCAGGCTTTCATCGCCATGCCGTTGGGCACATAGACCACGCCTAGCCGGCTGACGGTTTGCGGCCCGGTGTTGGCCAGCGCCGGCGTCATGCTGTCGAGCAGTGGCAGCGCCAGGCTTGCGCCGAGGCCCCGCAGCATCGTGCGCCGCGAGAGTTTCTTTTTCAGAATGATCATGATCCTGTTCTCCGCATCTGGAACGGGGCGCTTTCGATCACGCCCATTATCACCGATGACCAGCGATAGTCGTCCGCTTCCGCATCGCGAACTATGGAGCGCACCGTGGGCATGTCATGGTACTCCAGACCCCGCCCGAGGGCATAGGTCATCAGTTTCTCGGTAACAGCGCCGACGAAGTCGCCGGGCTTGTCGAGCAGCAGGTTCGCGAGCCCGTCGGGGCCGCTGAATTCGGCGCCGCCGGGAATCGCCCCGGAAGCGTCGATCGTCTCGCCGGCGAAGCGCGTGCGCCATTTGCCCACGGCGTCGTAATTCTCCAATGAGAATCCGATTGGGTCCATGGCAGCGTGACACGAGCGGCAGGCGGGATTCTCCCGGTGCTGGGCCATCGCCTCGCGCATGCTCAGCACTTTTCCTTCGGCGTTCGCTTCCTCGAGCGCCGGCACATTGGGCGGCGGCTCGGGCGGCGGCGCGCCGAGCAGGTTTTCCAGCACGAACTTGCCTCGCAACACCACCGAAGTGCGATTCGGATAGGAAGTCACCGTCAATAGGCTGCCATGGCCAAGCAGTCCACCGCGCTGGCCGCCGTCGAGCGTGACCTTGCGGAAGCGGTTGCCGTAGATGCCGGGAATTCCATAGTGCCGGGCGAGCCTTTCGTTCAGGTAGGTGTAATCGGCGCTCAGCAATTCGAGCAGGCTGCGGTCGGTGCGAATCTGTTCGTCGAGGAACAGTTGCGTCTCGCGTTTGAATGCCTCGCGCAGGTTTTCGTCGAATTCGGGAAAGCCGGAAGGCAGTGGGTAGTGACTGTCGAGATTGCGCAGATAGAGCCATTGTCCGACGAAGTTTTCGAGAAAGGCGTTTGCCTTCGGGTCGGCCATCATGCGCCGCACCTGGCTTTCGAGCATGCCGGGCTCGCGCAATTCCCCGCGTGCGGCCAGATCGAGCAATTCTTCGTCGGGAATGCTGCTCCAGAGGAAAAAGGACAGCCGGGAAGCGAGTTCCAGATCGCTGATGGCATAGACGGCGCCGGGTTCGGCGCCGGCGGGATCCTGTTCGATTCGGAACAGGAAATCCGGAGACACCAGCACTCTCTCCAGCGCGAACTGGATTCCCGTATCGAATCCGCCTTCGTGGCGGCCGGCTTCGAAGAATTCGTACAGTTCCGCCAGATCGCGCTCGATCACGGGGCGGCGGTAGGCGCGTTGCGCCAGCGTGCCGAGTATTTCCCGGGCGCAGGCCGGTTCTTCGTCGGCGCTCGCCGGGCGGCAGGTGAAGATGCGTTGGCGGCTCGGCGTCTCGCCCGGACCGGCTACCGACAAGGGTCCTTCGATCGCGATGCTGCCCAGGCTGGGATTGGCGTCGGGCAACTCGGTGACCGCCAGGTGATAGCCGAACAGGCGTGGCTGCAATATGCCCTCGGGTTCCCAGGTCTCGCGGGGAAAGGTCGCCGCGATGACGCGCGGGCCGGCTTCGACCGAAACCTCGATTTCGTAGCCTTCCTCCGCCAGCGCCATCATGAATTCTTCCCAGTCGTCGCTGCCGCGGATGTTGCCCGCGAAACTGTACGGCGCCGGCGTGCCGGGCGCATCGCCGCCGAAGGCGAAGGTCTTGAGCTGCGCGCCGTCGAGACTCAGCTCGATCTCGTGGGGCGCGTCGTAACCGCGCACGAAATCGACGTAATTGGTCTGCAACTTGACCGTGATGCGGTACTCGCCGTCGACCGGAAAGTTGTGCTCGAACGCGGCCCCGCCGCGAGAGCCGAAAGGCAATTCGTCGCTGAGCCGGGCGTCCTGGATCAGGTTCAGCGGCACTTCGTAGGTCTTGATGGCGGCCGCCCGCGGCGCCGCGCCCACGGCCAGTTCCGCCACCTTGTGCGCCGCGGAAACGTATCGTTCCATCAGGGCCGGCGACAGCGACAGCACTTCGGCGTTGTTGTCGAAGCCGTGCTGGTCGGGCGGGTCTGGCGGAATCAGTTCGGCGACTTCGATGTCGAGACCGAGCAGGTCGCGCACGGCGTTGCGGTACTCGGTCTGATTCAGGCGATGGAAAGCTTCGGTGCGGCCGGGATCGATCCGCGCCGCCGCTACCCGGTCGAGTTCGGCTTCGAGCCAATTGCGGAATCCGTCGTAACTCGCCTTGTCGGGGCGGGGATTCTCCGGGGGAGGCATCACTCCCACCCGCAACTTGCGCACGACTTCCTCCCACAGCGCGGGATTGGCCGACACGTTGGCTACATCCTCGGTATCGAGTGTCAGGCCAACATCGCGAAGCTGCGCGAAGAGTTGCGATTCCCCCGGCGTGACGGGCAGGTTGACGATCGCCTGGTTGTGGCAGGTGACGCAATATTGATCGAGCAGCGCCCGCTGGACACTGGCATCGCCCGCGGCTTCGGCCGCCAGCAGCGCCCCGGAAGCCGAGACGCCGATGCAGATTGCAAGCGGTTTGATCATGCTCATGCCCAAACGAACTTCCCCGTTTCAGCGGCACTACTCTTGCCAAATCCCATCGAGAATAGCATTGCTCCACAAGATGGGAAAGAAAAGCCAGATCAAACAGCACCGACCGAAGGTCTGCAAACCGGAATTGATATCGTTCAAACGTTAGGGAAGCTCTGATCAAGTCAGAGCTTCCCTGCGGCACAGGGATAATGAAAAATTCCAGGGAGGGAATTTTTCAGAGAATACTTAGTCAGGGGGCATGTTCCTGGAACTGAATGAATTGGTTTATGCTTCCGGCCTGGTCCAGTCATGCTGGAGACCGTATGTCAACAAACCTTGGGGATTATCAATGGACTCATTTCAGGACAGGACCGCGCTGGTAACCGGCGCTTCTTCAGGCATCGGGCTTGCGCTTGTCCGGGAACTTGCCGGTCGCGGAACCAATGTGATTTTGACCGCAAGGTCGCGGGACAAACTCGATGCGGCAGCCGAGGAAATTCGCGCCAGTGGCAGGCAGGCCCATGTTTTCGTCTCCGATCTCGGCGAGTCCGGCTCGGCGAAACAATTGTATGGCGAAATCACCGGGACCGGTCTTGCAATCGACCTGCTGATCAACAACGCGGGTTACGGCAGGTGGGGAAGCTTTCTCTCGTTCGATTGCGACGATTATGCGCGCATGATTCAGCTTAATATCACTTCCCTCACCGAACTATGCCATCTGGCGATTCCCGATATGGCGGCCCGCGGCGGCGGCGGGGTGATCAATGTGGGCTCCACGGCCTCCTTCGTGCCAGTGCCCTTTTCCGCTGTGTATGGCGCCACCAAGGGCTACGTCATCATGCTCACCGAAGCTATCCGCTACGAATACGCCGACCAGGGCATCCGGGTGATGACCCTGTGCCCCGGCGCCACGGCATCGAATTTCGCCGGGGTCGCCTCGGAAAAGTCCTCCCAGGCGCTCAAGGATCTGAATGCGAAGATGGAGGCATCCAACAATATGGGCCAGAGCTGCGAGGAAGTCGCCCGGGAAGGGCTCGACGCTTTTCTTGGAGACCAGGTCACCGTTATCACCGGCAGCCGCAACCGGAGAATGATGTTCCTGCCGCGAGTTCTTTCGAGAAAAAGGATGCTGAACATGGTGGGCAAGCTGTTCCGCCAGCGCACGGCGAATTGAGTCGCAGAAGAACAAACGCCCACTGCGGCGGTGGCATGAATTCTGATTTTTTTGGGGAAATAGGGGGCAAGCGATGGAACAGCGAATCGATACAAACGGGGTATTCGGCATGCTGAAGGAATTCCTGCGGCTTGAGGTTGCCGCGGGTTTCCTGCTGTTCGGCGCCGCCGTCTTGGGGCTGGTGCTGGCGAACAGTCCACTGTCGAGTCATTACGCGGCCCTGCTCGATACCACGATGGTGGTGCAGATCGGCGCCCTGTCGGTGAACAAGCCCTTCCTGCTCTGGATCAACGACGGGCTGATGGCGATTTTCTTCTTCCTCATCGGGCTTGAGGTCAAGCGGGAAGTACTGGAAGGGGAGTTGTCCTCGCCGGAACAGATCGTCCTGCCGGCCCTCGGCGCCCTTGGAGGCATTTCGGCGCCGGCGCTGATCTACGGTTGGTTGAACTGGGGCGATTCGGTGGCGATGAGCGGCTGGGCGGTGGCAAGCGCCACCGATATCGCCTTCGCCCTGGGGGTATTGAGCCTGTTCGGCAGCCGGGTACCGGCCTCCCTGAAAGTGTTTCTGCTGACGCTGGCGATTTTCGACGATCTCGCCGCCATCCTGATTATCGCCATTTTCTACGCGGGAGACCTGTCCCTTGCGAACCTGGGGATTGCCGCGGCAATACTTTCCTGCGCCGTGCTGGCCAACCGGCTGGGCGTGATGCGGGTGTCGGCGTATGTGATCATCGGCGTGGCCCTGTGGGTCGCGGTGCTCAAATCCGGCGTACACGCCACCCTGGCCGGAGTGCTTATTGCCTTCTGCATTCCGCTTGGCAAGGGGAAACGCTCGCCGCTGAAAGGCGTGGAAAAAGACCTGCACACGCCGGTGGCGTATTTCATCCTGCCGCTGTTCGCCTTCGCCAATGCGGGCCTTTCGCTGGGCGGCCTGGGCCTTGACGATCTGTCGCACCCGGTCACCCTGGGGGTAATCGGCGGCCTGGCGCTCGGCAACCCCGTCGGCATATTGCTGTTCACCGGCGCCGGCGTCGCGCTTGGCCTGACCAGGCTGCCGGCCGGGGTGAACTGGCTGCAAATGGCGGGGGCGGCCTTCATCTGCGGCATCGGCTTCACCATGAGCCTGTTCATTGCCGGTCTTGCCTTTGAACATGCCGGGGGCGTCTATTACGACCGGGTTCGGCTCGGTATCCTGGCTGGCTCCGCCCTGGCGGCGTTGGCGGGCTGTCTGGCCCTGGGTTTCAGTACGGGCCGGTCCGGCAAAGTGTCACCGGCTTGAGATTCTGCGACTACGCTTCGCTCCGCGCAGAATGACGGAAGGGGGGCTGCGCATTGCGCAGGATGGGAGTGGGAGCGGCTTCGTCTGGAATGACGGAATAGGGTTTTGCGCCAGATGGAAATTGTTGTGAGGATTCCGCGACACTTGCCGACATAAGTTGATGTTGGGCATTATCAGGGCCTCTGGTTGTATCAGAGAAAAACCCAAGGCAAACCAAAGTAGCTTGTGACAAGGACCCGGATTTTGTTTGTTCCGCGACTTGCGATTCTGGCGCTGACTTTTGCAGCCACATTTCATGCCGTGCAGGCGCAAACCCTGCTCGGTTCCAGCGATTCGGTGCAACACCAGTACAACGTTGCCGTACAGGATGGATTCGAGTTCATCGAGACCGGCAGCCAGGTTGCGAGCCTGGTTGACAGCGGCGCATTGCTGCGGGTGCGCGAAAACAGCAATATCGTCCTGCATCAGGTGTCCTATCCCTATGCGCTGCCGGCGACCAAGCTTCTGCTGGAGAGACTGGGCGGCCAGTACCGCCGGGCCTGCGGTGAAAAGCTCACGGTGACTTCGCTGCTGCGGCCCATGGACCAGCAGCCGGCGAATGCGGCCAGCCGTTCGGTTCATCCGGCGGGAATGGCAATCGATTTGCGGATTCCCTCCCGGGGCAGGTGCCGCGCCTGGCTGCAGCAGACCTTGCTGTCCCTGGAAGGCACCGGCGTGCTCGACGTCACCCGGGAACGCTATCCTCCGCATTACCATGTGGCGGTATTCTCCGAACCATATATGGACTATGTGGCGCGGCTGACCAATTCCATCCGGGAATACTTCGTACGCCGGGGCGACACCCTCAGCGGCATCGCTACCGCCACTGGCGTCAGCGTGGCCCGGTTGCGCGAAGTGAATGGCATTACCGGGGACTTCATCAATGTCGGCCAGCAATTGCTGATTCCCACCACCACTGCGGCGATTGAAAAAGTATCCTACAAGGTCCGCCGTGGTGATACGCTCTGGCACATCGCCAGACGCTTCAATACCAGCGTGAACCGGATCAGAAGTCAGAACGGCCTCACCAGCGACTTGCTGACCATCAATCAGGTGCTGCGGATCACGCCCGGCGGTTCGAGCTGAACGAATCGTATGGCAAGGGGACTGGCATGAATCTGAACGGAAAATCCGCCGTCGTGACCGGCGGCGGCAACGGCATTGGAAGGGCGATTTGTCTGGCGCTTGCCGGTGAAGGCGTCAATGTCGCGGTTGCCGATATCGAGGCGGACGCGGCGCGCGGCGTGGCGGGCGAAGCCGCGGAGCTTGGCGTCCAGGCGATCGGCGTCGCGACGGATGTCACCGACGAGGCCAGCGTCGCCGCGCTGGCCGATGCGGCCTGGGAAGCGTTCGGCTCGGTGGAAATTCTGGTCAACAACGCCGGCGTCGCCCAGAATTCGATGCCGCTGGCCCAGACCAGCGCGCAAGACCTGGACTGGATCTTCGCGGTCAATGTGGGTGGGGCGATGAATGGCGTCCGGGTATTTGCGCCGCGCTTCCTCGCCTCAGGCGGCCCCTGCCATATCGTCAACACCGCGTCGGAACATGCTCTCGGCGTTCCCCATCTCGGCGGCGGGTTGTACACCGCTTCCAAGCACGCCCTGCTCGGGCTGTCCGATGTGCTGCGCCGGGAACTGCCGGACCACGTCACGGTGAGCGTACTTTGCCCCGGAATCGTGGAGTCCACGCTCTGGCGCGCCTCGGAACGGCGTCAGGAAACTTTCGGCGGCGCCAGCCCCGCCCCGGAAATGGCCGGCGCCTTCATGAGCCAGGTCGGCATGCCCGCGGAAGAAGTCGCCGCCGCCGCAGTCGAAGGCATCCGCCAGGGCCGATTCTTCATCGTCACCCATCCCCACGCGGTGAAATTCGCGCAATCGCGCTGGGAGGAAATCGGCCGGGCCTTCGCCGAGCAGGCGCCGCGCCGGGAAGGCGACGAACGATACGACCTCGAACCCATCATGCAGCGGATGCTCGCCGGGAGGAATCCATCCGATGAGTAGACTCAGGCGGCGGCCTCCGGGGTGAACGCCACCGGCATGCGGATCACCGCGTTGAACCAGATGCTGCGGAGCATTTCCAACTCGCCGTCCGGGTGGATATCGGGAATGCGGGTGTAGATCTCCTTCAACAGCGCCTGGAGCTGGTAGCGCGCGAGCCGGGCGCCGAGACAGACATGTGGCCCGGTGCCGAACGCCAGGTGCTTGTTCGCGTTCTCGCGGGTAATGTCGAAGCGGTGCGGGTCGTCGAATACCGCGGGGTCGCGGTTGGCGGCGGGATAGGAGAGATAGATCTTGTCGCCCTTCGCCACCGCCTGCCCGTTGATCTCGGTGTCTTCCGTCGCCGTGCGGCGGAACTTGATCACCGGCGGCGAGTAGCGCAACACTTCTTCGACGGCGTTGGGGAGATACCGGTCCAGGTCGCTCATGAGCAATTCGAACTGATCCGGATGCTCACCCATGAGGCGCAGGAAGTGGACCGCGGTGTTCCGCGTGGTTTCGTGCCCGGCGATGGAAAGGGTCAGGAAGAACATGCCCAGCGAGTCTTCCGGCAGCTTCGCGCCGTCGACTTCGCCGTGGGCCAGACGGCTCATCATGGAATTGTCGGGATTGGCGAGCTTCTCCTTCGCCACCTCCTTGCCGATTTCGAGCAGCGCCAGGGGCGCGGAATTGTCCTCGTCGGCGCGGTCGGGATTTTCCGTGTCCGCCGCCTTGTTACCCAGGGTAAACACGGTTTCGTACATGTCTTCGGGCACGCCGAGCAGCTTGCAGAAGGTGTAAACCGGCAGTTTCGAGGCCACGTCGAACACGAATTCGCATTCTCCCCGGCCGGCTACTGAATCGACGATGGATTTCGCCACTTCGTCGATTTCCGGCCGGAACGCCGCGAGCTCGGCGGCGGAAAACGGCGGCAGCACGAGTTTCTTCACCGCCAGATGGTCTTTCGGCTTCATGCCCATGATATTCGCCCGCTGGTGGGCGAGCTGCTCGGGTTCCAGGTCCCAGATGATCGGGCTGCCTTCCCAGGAAGAAAACAGTTCCTGGTTACGCGAGACATCGGTAACGTCCCCGTGCCTGGTAAGCACCCAGAATCCCTGGGTCAGGGAAGCGCCGGGCTGGGGATTGCGGTAGCTGTCCACCGGCGGATTCCAGTGCACGGGATCGTTCTCGCGCCAGGCGTCGAACAGATGATGCGGCGGGCCGCCGCGGGAGGGAATCAGGTCCGGGTCGATGAGGTTGTCTGCAATTGGCATGGCGTGTCTCCTTGCGCCGGGTGGTTCAAGCCTTGAGAGTATACACGCGCAATCGCCATTCGGGAGAGTCCCGCAAATCTTCGCTTTCATCTCGGGTGAAAAATCCTTACTCTGGCGGCTTTGGCAACCGGACATGCCCTGAATGCCTGGCTGGCTCGAAACTACCCCGCTGGCGAACTGGGTTGCGCTTTCGCTTTGGGCCTATCCGGCTCTGCTCAGTGTGCATATCCTGGGCCTGGCCATTGTGGTGGGCATCTACCTGTTACGGGATTTGCGGCTGCTCGGTCTGGCGACCGGCGTGAACCCCCGGGTCTTCCTCAGTCTCGCTCCCCTGGCCGGATTGGGTTTTGCCATCAATCTCCTTTCCGGGCTGCTGCTGTTTTCTTCCCAGGCCACGGTGTTTGCCGCCAGCACGCCCTTTCTGATCAAGATCAGTTGCATCACTGCCGCCATGCTGCTCGCCAGGTCCATTCATTCGCGGCTGCGGGGGCAGTCGGTTTCCATGGGGCAATACCAATCAGCCCTGTCCCGGGGAGACAGCCCGCGGCTGCTGGCGTTCATGTCGCTGGTACTGTGGCTGGGCGCCATCAGCGCCGGTCGGCTGATTGCCTATTTCTGACTTCAGATGTTCCGCAACTTCGCCAGCGCACTCGCCGACAGCAGCCTGAACCAGTGGATTTCAGAAACATACTGGCTGTGGCCGATGCTGGAGATTTTACACTTCATCGGCCTGAGCCTGCTGTTTGGCGCCTTGCTGCTTGTCGATCTGCGCCTGCTGGGTTTCCTGCGAATGCTGGAGGCGGGAATGCTGCGGCGCCTGACGCCGCTGGTCTGGTCCGGCTTTCTGATCAATCTGGTGACGGGTTCGCTGTTCTTCATCGGCGACCCGCTGCGCTACGCGGTCAATATCGGCTTCCAGTTGAAGATGCTGCTGATCCTGGCGGCGGGCCTCAATGTGCTCGCCTTCCAGTTGCAGGTGCGCCCGTTGCTGTCCGACTGGGGCGCTGGGCCGTCAACCACCCCCATGACCCGGCTGGTAGCCTTCGCCTCCCTGCTGATCTGGACCGCCATACTCCTGCTTGGCAGGCTGATTCCCTATGTGGGTTCGGGTTGAGTGCAATCCATCGTATCGCCACACTATGGTCGGCGATGTCGCACATAGGTATCGAGGGGCTTTCCGTCGTCATCAAGCCAGCGAAAAGGCTGGTGGCAAATACCAATAGCCAAAGCAAAAAGGGCTCCCGAAGGAGCCCTTTCTGGTTGGGGCGATTTCCGGTTCAGAAATCGTAAACCACTCGTGCGTAGAGGATCCGGCCCATTACGTCCTGCAAGCCGCCGACTACGCCCATGAACTCCGGAGAGCGCTGGGGTTCGCGGTCGAAGACGTTGCGCGAGCCGATGGTCATGGCCATCTCGCCGTCGAACAACGCAAGGCCGCGGTAGGTGTACGCAAGGTCCATATCGGTCCATGCGTAGATACCGGTCTCGAAGATTCCGCCAGGTCGATAGAACCCGCCGAACCGATCCATGTGGGAATAGGAAGGTCCGTCGTACGGCAGATCGTCGATGTAGTGGACCGTGGAGACCACAGAATGGTTGCCATTGGTCCAGCTCATGCGCAGGTTCGCCTTCCAGGGTGGCAATTCAGGCGCAGCGCCTGTACCCCAGTTGTACTTGCCGGCCACGTCGCGCACCGGAGATTCCGGATCGCCTTGCACCAGGAACTCCTGGACGTAAGTGGCTTGCAGTCCAATTCGGAAGTCACCGATATTGTCGAAGCCGATCGTATAGTTGGCATCGAAGTCCATCGCGGTTACCTTCACGAATTCCGCGTTGATCGATCCGCGGCAGCAGATCTGCAGAATCGTGGAGACGTCGCCCCGGGAACGTATGATTTCCGGGCTGGAGCGGGGATCGTTCACCCAGGCTTGCAACTGTTCCAGCGAAGGCTTGCCGCTGCCGGAAAATCCGGTTGCCTGCTGGAAGATCGCGAATTCCTCGTTGAGCAGATCCTGGGCATTCTTGCCGACAATCCGGTTCCGGAAGTCGATCTGCACCCATGTCGCGCTGAAATCGAAATTGTCCAGGGCGATATCGAATCCGAACTGCTTGGAGTCGGAAGTTTCGTTATCCAGATTCGGATTGCCGCCACCGCAAGTTGTGGTCCACGCTTCGAAAGTGCTGAACGGGTCGCTCACCGTACCCAGCCCGCAAGTGACCGGATTCAGCAATTGCTCCAGCGTCGGCGCGATGAACGCCTCCCCGGTGGTGGCGCGAAAGGTGAGCCAATCCAGCGCGGCGAAAGTTACGCCGAATTCCGGAACCGTAGCGCTCTGACCGGTGCTGAACTCTTCGTGCCGCACCGCGAGTTCCACCTCCAGATTGTCGAGCACCGGCAGGGCGAACTCGGCGAAAAATGCGTCGATGTTTCGCGAACCGCTGCTGGCAGCTTCCTTGTTTTCACTGCCGATCCAGGTGTCGCCGGCCAATTCCTCTTCCGACGGTATGTTCAGGTACTTGTCGTCCCGGAACTGGTAGCCGACGGCGGCGCCGATCGGTCCACCGGGCAACTCGAATCCGCCCAATGGAAGCTCGCCATTGAGAATGATGTCCACCGTGGTCAGCTTGTCCTCGATGATTTCAATGCTGCGTCCGGCGATCGCGTTCATCACGTCAACCGAATTGTTGTCCTCGGGATTGACGATCAGGAACGGGCTGTAACAGGCGCTACGCTCGAAAACCACGTCACAATTCAGACCCTGAATCATATGCTGGATGTCGTAGTTCTGGTTGGACATGAACTGCAGTTCGCGATAGCCGTGGGTATAAGCTGCGGTGCCTTGCCAGCCTTCCAGGAACGGAACCGTAAAATCCGCCTCGAACGAATAACGGCTGATATGGTCGATATTGTCCGACAGGTTGGCGGCGTCCGGTGAATGGCCATGGGAGCGGGTATGCGTCTTGTTGATGGGACGCAAGGTTCGCGCCACGACGTCTTCGTACAAGGGAATCCAGCCGTTAGGATGCACGATGGCATCGGGCAGTCCATCGTTGTTCATATCCACGTCGGGACCGTAGCGATCCGGAATTCCGTTTCCGTCGTAATCAACACCAAATAGGGCATCGGCGGGGTCTTCGCAAACAAAGGGGTTGAAGCGATCAAACCTGCCACCCGCGCACGCTCGGAACGGATTGCCGGGCATCTCGCCCCGAACCGTCGGCAATTCGCCGATGCGGGAGTTACCCGGATTGGAGGTTGAGGTGTAAGTCCGCTCGGCCATCCGAGTGTGGTAGCCCTGGAAGGAAAGCGTGAGATCGTCGTTGACGTCGTATGAAAGGTTGGTGAACAACTGCGTTTTCTCAAGCGGCTCGCGCGCGCTGCGCTGGTCGCCGAAATCGAAGAAGCAGCTTCCACTCAAGGGATCCCTCATGCCAAAAGCATTGGCGGCAACACCCGGAGTGTAGTCAGTTCGTTCTTCGCCGGGGGTGCAACTTGGATCTGCCGCACGAAAGCGACTGCCGGTATAGTTGCCGTCCTCGTCGCGGCTCGGTACGAACCAGTTACCCGGCGCATTCGACGAAATCACCAGTCCGGAGTTGGCCAGAATGCTTCGTTCGTTCCAGGCCAGCCGGCTGTTCTGGTGAAACTGGCCGGCAAATACCGCGTCGACGCCGCCGATATCGCCACCCCAGAGAAACTGCACCGAATGCTCGTCGTAATCGCCGCGGGTATCGCCTTCGGCGAAAGACTCGATCCTGAATCCGTCATAAGACGTATAAGGCACGATGTTGACGACGCCCGACACCGCCTCGTTACCGTACAGGGCCGCGTTTCCGTCCGCCACGATATCCATTCGCTGGATGGCGATGGTGGGAATCATGGCGAGAATGTTCTCGTTCACGAGACGCTTGCCGTCGAGCAAGGTCAATGTCGAACGGGCGCCCAGGCCGCGCAGGTCAACCGAGGTGGAACGCGAGTCCTGCCCCTGGATCGTGTTGGTGATCTGGGAGGCGTCGCCGTTCACGAAAGTGAGTTGCGACACCACCTCGCCGAGGTTCAGCGTGCCTTCGGCTTCCAGGTCCTCAGCGGTAAGCTGAACTACCGAAGACGCCTGATTGAAGCCTTCCGAGCGCCGGATATAGGAACCCGTTACGATAACCTCCTCTACCGTGGCCTCGTCCTGCGCCATGCTCGTGCCGGCGAGCGGCAAAAGCGACAGCGAGACGGCCGCGCAAAGCAGGCTTCGCTTGTGTGGAATCTTGAACTGCATAGTATCTCTCCATCGAAATTTCGACTGTTGTAAGACCGGAAGCGCAGCGCGCCGTTGCGATCAGTTTTTGCGGCTTTCTCCCGCAGGGCAGCGTATCCGCCGAAGCCCGATCAGCTTGAATGGTAAAGCCAGTACGTACTTGAAGATCAGGGCTCTGTTTTCAGCGACTTCCCTGTCAGGCCGGACTGTTCCACGACCGACCGGGCCTGACCAGACCTTGCGGATATACAAACCGCCACGCCGGAGATTTCCGCGTCGACCGGATACTAAGAGGAGTGAATCGGAAGTGTCAAACCAATATCGCGATTTCGGTGAAATTGGCTTTTTCGGTGGGTTTCGTCGAGAAGGAAACGTGTCAATTTCACCTCCGAGATACCGCAGATGCTACATTTGGTAACGATATCGCGCCACTGGCGAACGGCTCGCAACCTGGGCCCCAGGAGCCTGCGCCGGCGTTGGCCAGACTCTGAATGGTGATCATCTGCAGCCCCCATTGGGAAAGCTGTTCGCCCAGTTTCGCTTTCATCTTGTCGATGCGCGCGTCGGTCTCCTTGAGCCGCATGTCAGGGTACGCCCGGGTCGCCACCTCCCTCATTACCCAGGCCCGCTCCCGGCCGGCGGCTCGGCAACCGCATCGTAGACTGCGCCACGCGTGAGCAGGCCCTCGATCCTCGCAAGCCGTTCGCCCTGGGTCCCCATGTCCTTGCGCAATTCGTCCTTCGTGTCGGAGATTTCCTTGCGCAGGTCGTCCTTCACATCGGAGATGTCCTTGCGCAGTGAAGTCATGTCCCTGTGCCAGCGGGTCTGGAACCAGATAAACCACAACAACAACAACACCAGCACTGCCAGGTTCTCGGAAAACGACGTCAACAGTGTATTCAGCATGCCGAGCTCCTCCCGCCCCATCTACTTCATGGCATAGCCTAGACAGGTTTCCCGGCCCTTGGCAAGTTTTTGGCGAAAATAGTTTCGGGGCCGGAATCCGTCAGGGAAGCTCTGATTAAGTCAGAGCTTCCCTGCGGCACAGGGATGTGTCGCCGAATTCGATGGCGTAAGCCATTGAATTCGGGAGCAAAACAAAACCACGCTTTTGTTTTGCGATAATGAAAAA
>JAJECW010000026.1 GCA_022821865.1 Pseudomonadales bacterium | reverse complement strand
AAAACTCCATCCGTGGAGTTTTTCATTATCGCAAAACAAAAGCGTGGTTTTGTTTTGCTCCCGAATTCAATGGCTTACGCCATCGAATTCGGCGGCACTTCCCTGTGCCGCAGGGAAGCTCTGACTTAATCAGAGCTTCCCTCACGAGAGGATGGTGTGTCAAGCTGGAGTTGTTGTGTTGGGGGCAGCGGCCTACGGTATCCCGTCAGGCTTTCCCGAGCAGGCGCCATTGCGACAAGCTGTTGCAGCATTCCAGGGCTTCAGCCGATAATCCTGGTGGGATTGGCGCCTCCGGTTATGAAGGGGGCTGGCGAGTGGGAGAGTGGGTGTGAAGGGCAAAATTGAGAAATCGGATGCGCAGTGGCGGGAGGAACTGGCGCCGGAGGTGTATCGGGTGACTCGGGAGAAGGGTACCGAGTTTGCCTTTTCCGGGCGTTATTGGGCCAGCAAGGAGCCGGGGGCCTATTTGTGCGCGGCTTGCGGGGAAGAGTTGTTCCGTTCCGATGACAAGTATGACTCCGGCTCCGGCTGGCCGAGTTTCAGTGCGCCCGCGGACGCCGGGGCGGTGGCGGAAAAGATCGACCAGTCACATGGCATGATCCGCACGGAGGTCGTTTGCAGCCGCTGTAATTCCCATCTCGGCCATGTCTTTCCCGATGGCCCGCCGGAAACCGGGCTGCGCTATTGCATCAATTCGGCGGCGCTGGATTTTCAAAAAAAGGATTGAGCGCGGCGGTGGCCGGGAAGCGGTCGCCGCGTATTCGAAGCCTGGAAAATGAAAATCATTGTCCTGCTGTGTGTTCTGCTGCTTCCTGTTTCCGCCTGGGCCCAGCAGCCCCGGCATACGTTGAATTTTGGCGGTTATTTCGCCGAGGGCGGGTTCAACGGTCATTCCGATACCCGCATTCGCTATCTTCCCGTGGGCTATCAGTGGCAGGGCGACCGCTGGGGGTTTCAGTTGCTGGCTTCGGGCCTGTCGGTAACCGGCGTCGGCAATGTGCTGGTGAATATCGGCGAAGTGACCCGGGCCATTGCCGGTACCGAGGTAAGCACCGAAACCGGGCTTGGCGACACCATCGCCGGCGTCAGTTATGGATGGGACCCGGTCACCGGCTGGATGCCCTTCATCGATCTGCGCTTTGAGACCAAGATTCCCACCGCGCAGGAACAGCGCAGCCTCGGCACGGGGGAATTCGACTACCGCCTGCAGGTGGATTTGTCCCAGGCATTGGGAGGGTACGCCTGGTTCGCCAGCTTCGGGCACAATTTCCGCGGCCGGAGCGAACTCTTTCCCGGCCTGCGCGACAATCGTTTCGCCCAATTCGGGCTGGCCCGGCAGCTAACCGCGGCCACGAGCATCGGCGCCTTCTACGATTATCGCGAGGCTCCCGCGGACTTCGCCCTGGAAACCCATGAAATATACCCCTACGCCAGCTTTCGGCTCGGGGCGGGCTGGTCCTTTACCGCACTGGTGGGCCGCGGCTTTACCGAAGGCAGCGCGGACTACGCCATCCAGGGCCAGCTAAGCTATCAGTGGTGAATGGTTTTACAACCCAAGCGGCTGGATGCGGGGCGGCAGCAGGATGGGGCGCTGGACCATCCTTCCGCGCTGCACCGGCGGCAGGTCGGGACGGCGAATACGGTCGGGCCGCCGCAGCGCGGGAGATTCCTGAATGGCTTTGCCGACCGCCATGGTTTCTTCGGCAGCCTCAGGTGGTTGATTCTCGGCCAGAAAACGGATGAGTTCGGCCCAGCTTGAAGCATCGGCCGAGGGCGCCGGCAGGTCCGCAGGCGCCTGACCCGGGGCCGAAGCGGAATTTTCCCCGGTTGCCGCCGCCAATTCCTCTGCCAGCGCGGGCTCGGCTGTCGCAAGGCTCGCGCCCTGTGGTTCCGGCGCGGCGGGAACTTCCGGCGGCGCCAGCCGCATTTCCGCTTCGGGAGGGTAGTAGCCCTCCACGCTTTCGACAATGCGCTGGTAGATCACCGCATCACGTCGCAATTGGGTCTGGATGGCGTCGGTAATCGATACCTCGGCGGGATGTTTCGCGGCAAACGCGGCGGTGGTCACCTCAGCCGCCGGAGGCTGCACTTCCGCCACCATGGGTATTTCCGGAATATCCCGTTCAGTAATCTGTTCGGCAATGGGGACTGCCTCGGGCTCGGGACGCACCCGCACTTCACCCGCGTCACCCAGCCAGGGTTTGAAACCCGTGCCGCCAAGTCCACTGCCTCCCACTGGCGCCCTGCCGGTGCCGCCGAAACCGCTGCCCTCGTCTTCCTCGCCGCCGAACCGGAATCCTCCGGAACTCGCCCCGTGCAAGACCGCCAGCGCAATCAGCAGCAGCGCCAGTAAAATCTTGTTCAGCCTGGATACCGCGGGCATCAGTTCCTGTCCTCGGGCGATTCGCCGGAAGCTTCCGCAAGCCCGCCTCCTCCCTGGCCGGGCGAACTGTAATGGAAGATACCGAAGTTTATCCGATAGTCGGTGTCCTTACGAGCGGAATCCGCCTTTTGCCGCGCCAGCGCGCGGCGGTTGAGCCGGGTCAGCGCCCGCATGCCGAGTTCGCCCGCCAGGGCCTTCAGTTCCGCCACCGAATCCGGGCTCAGCCGGTCGTAGTACACGCTCCGGTCGAAGTGTGGCGGCCTGCCGCCGGCAAGATTGTCGGCGCCGGCGGCGATATGGTCGCGCAGGTTCTTGCCGAAGAAGAACATCTTTTCATCAAAACCGCGGTCCGGCGTGAAGGCGCCGGTATTCAGCGCCACGCGGTTGTCCTCGAGCCTGGCAACGCCAAGTCGCAGCCATTCGTCGAGTATCACCCGGGAGCGGATATCCTGCCGGCAGACTTCCGCCACCAGGGCGTCGAATCCGGGCTCGGACGGATTTTCCGTCTTCAGCGGCAGCCGTCGTGGCGTGCCATCGGTATTGCTGAAGCGTTCGGAGCCAAGCCAGGCGCCCACAAGCTGGGCGCCGAGCGAGGCGCTGCCGGCGGTGGGGACTGTTGCCGGCTGCTCATTGCGCAGCCGCTTGATTTCCTTGCGGTGAATCCCGGTCAACAGATGGATACGGCTGTCTGACAAGGGAGCGCCGCCCCGGGAAAACTCCTGTTCCGCCACTTCCACATAGACGGATTTAAGAATTCGCAGCAACAGCGGATAAGTAAGCTGGAAGGAGATCAAAAGACGAACAAGGGGCCGCAGCAGGCTGTGCAGCGCTTCAACAAGACGGGCCGGGGGCATTTCCGGCGGTTGGTCTGGGGGCGGACTCATTACGGGCCATTATAGCCATCACTGGGAAAAATTCCCACATACATTCAGCCAGGGATTCTCTGAAAAATTCCATCCATGGAATTTTTCATTGTCGCAAAACAAAAGCGTGGTTTTGTTTTGCTCACGAATTCAATGGCTTACGCCATCGAATTCGGCGGCACTTCCATGTGCCGCAAGGAAGCTCTGACTTAATCAGAGCTTCCCTAAAGCGTTTTACAGGGAGAAACTGTCATATTCCCGTCACATTTTCTGCGCTATACTGCGTGGGAATTTTTCCCACCTGGAATTTACGGAGCCGTTTCCCAAGGGAAGCTCTGATTAAGTCGGAGCTTCCCCGCGGCACAGGGATAATGAAAAATTCCAAGGAGGGAATTTTTCAGGGAATACCAAGGGAACGGGTCAGGAACAAGGGCAGTTGCGCCAATCAGAAAGGAGCAGGGATCGTGAACGCCAGACAAGCCTTTACAGCAGGGTATTTCGACACCGCCGCGGGCTGTGTGCGGGAGGTGGCGCCGGATGTTCGCGGCGGCGGGTTCCGTCCCCGGCTAGCGGGGCGTGGCCGGGAATTCGCCCGCAGCCCCCGGCGGGAGCCCGACGGATTCCTGCGCCTGCCCAACGGCTCGCGTATCGCCTGGGACAGTCTTGGCGATCCGCAAGGCTTTCCCCTGCTGTACTTTCACGATACCGGCAGTTCCCGGCTGGAAGCCTCCCTGCTGCACCACAGCGCCCAGCGCTGCGGATACCGACTGATCGCCTTCGACCGGCCCGGTGTGGGACGCTCCGATTATTTCGTCTGCAAGTCGCCCCGGGAATTTTGCGAAAACCTGCTGCCGGTGCTGGACAAACTCGGTGTCAGCCGGTTCGGTATCGTCTCCAAGGGCGGCGGCGGCATGTACGCCCTGCATCTTTGCCGCATGAGCCCGGAACGCATCCCGGGCCAGATCAATCTCGCGGGAATTCCGGCGCGCACCCTGGCCTGCCCCAGGGGATTCTGCGCGGTGCTCGCGGGCGTCATCCCCATGACCGTGGACGCCTTGCTGCGGCTGAAACAGTTCCTTTCCCCCGATGATCCCGGCGCCGTACTCAACAGGCTGCGGGAGGAATTGAGTTTTTCCGACAAGCAAATGCTGTCCCGTCCCGAGGTGGCGGACATACTCGAAGCCGACCAGGCGGAATCGGTCCGGGCGGGTTACCGCGGCATGGCCCAGGACCTCGCCATCAGCTTCCGCAAGCTCGAAGTGCCACTCGAGGAAATCGCCATCCCCACCGAAATCTGGCACGGCTGCGCCGACCGCCTCACCCAGCGCGCCGACTGCGAGTATCTCGCCTCGCGCCTGCCCCGGGCGCGCCTGCACCGCGTCTCACACCGCGGGCATTTCTTCTTCGTCCAGCACATGGACCAGGTCTTCGACAGCCTCCGCCGCAACCTGCGAACGCAACTCGCACTCAATTGAACCACCCGGTTTGATGTGGGAGAATCCGCCTTCCCCGCAAGGCCGGGAGCCTGTGCCGCTTCCGGTCAGCGTAGCCTCGCCTTGGCAAAAATCCGTTTCACAGAGACAACAACATGCAAGTTTCACTGAGCCGTTCCGAGGGGCTGGAACGGAAACTGACCATCGAAGTGCCCGCCGACGAAATCGATTCCAGCGTGACCGAGCGCCTGCGGGAAACGGCCCGGACCGTGCGCCTCAATGGCTTCCGCAAGGGCAGGGTGCCCTTGAGCATCGTCAGAAAGCGCTTTGGGCCGGGTATCCGCCAGGAAGTCATCAGCGAAGTCATGAACCGCAGCTATGCGGAGGCGATCGACCAGCAAGGCCTGCGGCCGGCGGGTCAGCCGCGGCTTGAAATCAATGAAATCGCCGAGGGCGGGGATTTGCGGTTCGCGGCGGTTTTTGAAGTGTATCCCGAAATCGAATTGCCGGATTTTTCCAGAATCAAGATTGAAAGCCTGACCGCTGAAGTCACCGACGCGGACCTCGGGAACATGGTGGAAACCCTGCGCAAGCAGCGGCGGACTTTCGAGGAAGTCGAGCGCGCCGCCGCCGCCGGCGATCTGGTTCACATCGATTTCAGCGGACGCGTCGACGGTGAGGAATTCGAGGGCGGCAAAGGTGGGAATACTGGCGTGCTGCTTGGTTCCGAGCAGATGATTCCCGGCTTTGAAGACGCCATCAAGGGCCGGAAACCCGGCGAGGAATTCACCTGTGAACTGAAGTTTCCCGAGGATTACCAGCAGGAAGAACTGGCAGGTAAAGACGTGGAGTTCAGCATCAAACTCAATACGGTTCGCGAGCCCCGGCTGCCGGAAATCGACGAGGAGTTTTATCGCAGTTTCGGCGTGGAAGAGGGCGGCGAGGAAGCCTTCCACAAGGAAATCATCCGCAATATGGAGCGCGAACTGAAGACGGCCGGCCGCAGCCGCATGAAGAGCCGGATTTCCGAAGCCGTGGTCAAGCGCGCCGATATCAACTTGCCGGAAGCCCTGATGACCGAAGAAATGAACCGTATCCGCGAACAGACCGAAAAAAGCCTCGGCGGCAAGTCGCCCGGGATTCCGGAAGACCTGTTGCGCGATCAGGCGCGGCGAAGACTGGTCATGGGCCTGATCATGGCGGAAATCGTCGGCGGCAATAACATGAAAGCCGACCCGGAACGGGTGCGGGAAGCCATCGAGGAGCTTGCCTCCACCTATGAATCGCCGGATGAGGTGGTACGGTGGTATTATGGCAATGAGGAGCAGTTGTCGGCGGTGGAAGCTTCCGTGCTCGAGGATCAGGTTTTCGACTTCATCGCCGACAAGGTGAAGCTGACCGAAAAGGCCGTTTCCTACCAGGAAGCCATCCGGGGCTGAAGAGCGAATTCCACCGGAAAAGACGCAACAGAAGGAACGCCGGAACATGACCCAATCCATCCCCCGATCCGCGCTTGTGCCCATAGTGGTGGAGCAGACTTCGCTTGGCGAGCGCTCTTACGATATCTATTCGAGGCTGCTCAAGGACCGGGTGATCTTTCTCACCGGCCAGGTCGAGGACCACATGGCGAATCTGATCGTGGCGCAGATGCTCTTTCTCGAATCGGATAACCCGGACAAGGACATTCACCTGTACATCAATTCACCCGGCGGCTCGGTTAGCGCCGGACTGTCGATCTACGACACCATGCAGTTCATCCGCCCCGAAGTCAGCACCATGTGCGTCGGCCACGCCGCGAGCATGGGGGCGGTCCTGCTCGCCGGCGGCGCGCCGGGCAAGCGGTTCGTTCTGCCGCATTCCCGGGTCATGATTCACCAGCCCAGCGGCGGCGCCCAGGGCCAGGCCAGCGACATAGAAATCCAGGCCAGGGAGATCGTCAGAATCCGCAAGATACTCAACGACCTGCTTTCGCGCCATACCGGCAAGGATGTCAAGACCATCGCCCGGGACACCGAACGCGACCACTTCCTCAACGCCGGGGAAGCGCTGAGCTACGGCCTGGTGGATAAAGTTATCGACAAGCGGGTAGATAATACGGAATGAGCGCGGACTGCGGACAGAACAACAGGCAAACTGAATATGCCGGATAACCGAAACAGCAGGGGCGGCGTCAGCGAGTTGCTGAATTGCTCGTTTTGCGGCAAGTCCCAGCACGAGGTCCGCAAGCTCATTGCCGGGCCGTCGGTCTATATCTGCAATGAATGCGTCGATCTCTGCAACGACATCATCAAGGAAGAGAACGACGTCAAGGAAGCCGGCACCAGCGGCCGCCGCCTGCCGATTCCCGAAGAAATCAAGCAGACCCTCGACGAGTATGTCATCGGCCAGGAAAACGCCAAGAAGGTGCTCGCGGTAGCGGTGTACAACCACTACAAGCGGCTCCGCTCGGAACGGCCGGGTTCCGATGTGGAGCTCGGCAAGAGCAATATCCTGATGATCGGCCCCACCGGCACCGGCAAGACCCTGCTGGCGGAAACCCTTGCGCGGCTGCTTGAAGTGCCGTTTACCATTGCCGACGCCACCACCCTCACCGAAGCGGGTTATGTGGGCGAGGATGTGGAAAACATCATCCAGAAACTGCTGCAGAAATGCGATTACGACGTGGACCGCGCCCAGATCGGCATCGTCTATATCGATGAAATCGACAAGCTCTCGCGCAAGTCGGACAATCCCTCGATTACCCGGGACGTATCCGGTGAGGGCGTGCAGCAGGCCCTGCTCAAGCTGATCGAGGGCACCGTGGCCTCGGTGCCTCCCCAGGGCGGTCGCAAGCATCCCCAGCAGGAGTTCCTGCAGGTGGACACTTCCAATATCCTGTTCATCTGCGGCGGCGCTTTCGCCGGCCTCGACAAGATCATCCGGGCGCGCTCGGAGAAAGCCGGCATCGGTTTTACCGCCGAGGTGCGTTCCGCCTCGGAAGCCCGGCAGCTTGGCGAAACCCTGCGGGAAGTGGAGCCGGAAGACCTGATCAAGTACGGCCTGATTCCGGAATTCGTCGGCCGCCTGCCCATGATCGCCACTCTCGACGAGCTCGATCTCGAAGCCCTGGTGCGGATCATCCGCGAGCCGAGAAATTCCCTTACCCGGCAGTATGAAAGATTGCTGGAAATGGATGCCGTGGAAATCCAGTTCCGCGACGACGCCCTCGTGGCCATTGCCGAGAAGGCCCGGGAGCGCAAGACCGGCGCCCGGGGGCTGCGTTCGATCATGGAGTCGGTGCTGCTCGATACCATGTATGATATCCCCTCACTGGAGAACGTCAGCAAGGTGATTATCGACGCCGCGGTGATCCGCGGTGAATCCGAACCCCTGCTGATGTATGAAAATATTCCCCAGGCCAGTCTTTCCCAGGCCAAATAGCCGGGGCGGGAGCCCCGGGCCGGATGACGCATGACTGAAGACATCGGCGACAAGGAAACAGCCAGCCTTCCCCTGCTGCCCCTGCGGGATGTGGTGGTGTATCCGCAGATCGTCCAGCCCCTGTTCGTGGGTCGGCCGCGCTCCCAGCGCGGATTGGAAGTGGCCATGGCCAATGACAAGCAGATTCTGCTCGTGGCCCAGCGCGACCCGTCGGAAGACGACCCCGGCATGAAGGACCTGTTCGAGGTGGGCACCATCGCCGCGATCCTGCAACTCGTGCGGTTGCCCGACGGCACGGTGAAACTGCTGGTGGAAGGCTTGCAGCGCGCCAGCCTCGCCGGGGTCGAACTCGAAGGCGACCACTACCGCGCCGATTGCCGCATCCTGCCTTCCACCGACGTGCCCGGGGAAGAATCGAGCCTGCTGTTGCGCTCGCTGCTGACCCAGTTCGACCAGTACCTGCAACTGAGCAAGAAAATCCCGCCGGAAGTCATGACTTCGATTTCCAGCATCGAGGACCCGGGCCGGCTCGTGGACACGATCATCTCCCACCTGTCGCTGAAACTGCCACAGAAGCAGGAACTGCTCGAACAGGCCGATGTGGCCGCCCGCATCGAAAACATGATGGGCCTGATCGAGCATGAGATCGACCTGCTCCAGGTGGAGAAGCGCATCCGCGGCCGGGTCAAGAAGCAGATGGAGAAAAGCCAGCGCGAGTACTACCTGAACGAGCAGATGAAGGCCATCCAGAAGGAAATGGGCGAGTTGGAAAACGTGCCCAACGAAGCCGACGAGCTCAAGCAGAAAATCGAGCAGTCGGGCATGCCGAAGGAGGCGCTGAACAAATCCCTGGCGGAATGGAAAAAGCTCAAGATGATGTCGCCCATGTCATCCGAAGCCTCGGTGCTGCGCACCTATCTCGACTGGATGACATCCATGCCCTGGAAGAAGCGCAGCCGGGTGCGCCTTGACCTTGGCAAGGCCGAGGAAATCCTCGAAGCCGATCATTACGGCCTTGAGGAGGTCAAGGAGCGGGTGCTGGAATATCTTGCGGTGCAGAAACGGGTGCGCAAGCTCAAGGGGCCGATCCTGTGCCTCACGGGCCCTCCCGGCGTGGGCAAGACTTCCCTCGGGGAATCCATCGCCCGGGCCACCAATCGCAAGTTTGTGCGCATGGCGCTTGGCGGCGTGCGCGATGAGGCCGAAATCCGCGGCCACCGCCGCACCTATATCGGTTCGCTGCCCGGCAAGCTGTTGCAGAAGCTGTCCAAGGCCGGAGTGCGCAACCCCCTGTTCCTGCTCGATGAAGTCGACAAGATGGGCATGGATATCCGGGGCGACCCGGCGTCGGCCCTGCTCGAGGTGCTCGACCCCGAGCAGAACCACAGTTTCAGCGATCACTATCTCGAGGTCGATTACGACCTGTCCGACGTGCTCTTCGTCTGCACCTCGAACACCATGGACATTCCCGAGCCCCTGCTCGACCGCATGGAAGTGATCCGGATCCCCGGTTACACCGAGGAAGAGAAAATCGGCATCGCCGAGCGCTACCTCGTGCCCAAGCAGAACCAGAGCAACGGCATCGCCGATGGCGAGCTGGAAATCGGTCGGGAAACCATCCGCGACCTGATCCGCTTCTACACCCGGGAAGCCGGGGTGCGGGGGCTCGAGCGCGAAATCGCCAAGATCTGCCGCAAGGTGGTCAAGGACAACACCCTGGCCCATGGCAGCGAAGCCACTTCGGTGACTCCGGACATGCTCGAGAAGTACTGCGGCGTGCGCAAGTACGACCAGAACAAGGCCCTGAGCGAAAACAAGATCGGCCAGGTCAACGGGCTCGCCTGGACCCGGGTGGGTGGAGAACTGCTCACCATCGAAGCCAGCGCGGTGGAAGGCAAGGGCAAGACGATCAAGACCGGCTCACTGGGCGATGTCATGCAGGAGTCGATCCAGGCGGCCCTTACCGTGGTCCGCTCCCGGGCCGCCGCCCTTGGGGTCAATCCCGATTTCCACGAGAAATGCGATATCCATATCCATGTGCCCGAAGGGGCGACCCCCAAGGATGGCCCAAGCGCCGGCGTGGGCATGTGCGTGGCGCTGGTGTCGGTACTGACCACGATCCCGGTGCGGGCGGATGTGGCCATGACCGGGGAGATCACCCTGCGCGGCGAAGTATTGCGCATTGGCGGCCTTAAGGAAAAACTGCTTGCCGCCCACCGGGCCAATATCAAGACGGTCATCATCCCGGCGGAGAACCAGCGCGACCTCACCGAGATTCCCGACAACATCAAGTCCGAGCTCGATATCGTGGCGGCCAACTGGATCGACGAAGTGCTCGAGGTCGCCCTGCAGCATCTGCCCACGCCGCTCGCCAAACTGGAAGACCTGCCCCCGGAAAAGCGCAAGGGCAAGGCCGAAGAGCGCGATCCGGCCGACAAGGGCAAGACCATCAGCACCCATTGAGGGGCTCGGGACGAAACTATTTCGGGCATTTGACAAACTTGGGTTGACACTGCTTTCACGCTACTGTTTTAATCCGCCTAGCAGCAAATCGGGCAGGAGTTACCGCTGCTTCTGCGTCGAATCAGGTTCGGATCGAATTCATGCGGCAGGGATTGCCGATGTCGCGCCAACCGGGATGTGGCCCGGCAAGCCGGCGGAATTCACTGAACTGCTTCGTTCGAGGACAAGACACTCTCTGCAACAACCAAAATCCAGCTAATCTGACAGGGGATAAGCATGAACAAATCTGAACTGATAGACATGGTCGCGCAGAACGCCGGCGTGACCAAGGCAAGCGCGGGCGAAGTTGTGGAGGCCACTCTCGACGTCATCGCCGACGCCCTCAGCGGCGGAGACTCGGTAGCGCTCGTGGGCTTTGGCACCTTCTCCGTGAGGGAACGCGGCGCCCGCACCGGACGCAATCCCCGCACCGGGGAATCCATTGCGATCGCGGCGTCCAGAATCCCCGCTTTCAAAGCCGGCAAGGCGCTGAAAGACGCGGTAGCCTGATCGCCCGAGACCCGGGACGAGACCCGGGAAAAGAGTAATCTGCCGCGGCGGCATTGCCAGAACTGGCGCCGCCCGGCGGGCGGGCAGCGGATTTGGAATGGGCGCAGTCTCCTGAATGCGCCCATTTTTCATTGTCTTGGCGAAGCGGTCCAGGAGCCTGCGCCACAGGAATTCGCGAAAGCGGATTTGCAGCCGCGAATTCCCACGGCGCAGGCTCCCAGGCAACGGAAGGCATACTGAATTTTTGACAGAGCCATGCTTCAGAACATCAGAGACAACTCCCAGGGCGTTATCGCCAAGGTCATTATCGGCCTGATCGTGGCGGTGTTCGCGCTGTGGGGAGTGGAAGGAATCATCGGCGGCCTGATTACCACTCCGCCCATCGCCGAAGTCAACGGCGAGGAAATCAACGAATTGCAATTGCAGAACAGTGTCCAGCAATTGCTCGCCAACCTCGGCCCGGACGCCGGCTCGATGGACCCCGGCCTGGTGGAGGATATCGCCCTCAACCAGTTGATCGACGAGGCGCTGCTGCGCCAGATCGCCGAACGTTCGGCCCTGTCGATATCCAGCAACCGCATCGACCGCTTCATTCTGAATTCGCCCCAGTTCCAGATCGACGGGGTATTCGATCCCGAATTCGCCGTGCGCACCATGGCGAGCATGGGCATGTCGGCGCCCTTGTACCGCGAGGACCTGGGCCGCCGCATGGCCCTGTCCCAGATCGCCAATGCCTATGCCGGCTCGAACTTCCTCACGCCGGGAGAGCTGGAACAGCTCATCGAACTGCAGCGGCAGACCCGGGATTTCCGCTATATCGCCATTCCCATGGGCGCCAGAACCGTTGGCGAGGCGATCGGCGGCGAGCGCATCGGCGAATACTACGAGCGGAACCAGGAGCAGTTCCGGGAGCCGGAGAACGTCACGGCGCAATACGTGGTGCTCGACCAGGCCGCCATCGCCGGGGAAATCGAGGTGGACCCGGCGGAATTGCAGGCCCGTTACGAACAGGAACGCGACGAGTTCCAGGGCGCCGCGGAAAAGCGCGCCTCCCATATCCTGTTCGAGACTTTCGACATCAGCGAAGCAGAGGCACTCGAGGCGGCGGCGGCGGCAAGGCAGCGGCTTGATGACGGCGAGGACTTCGCCGCGCTCGCCCTGGAGCTTTCCAGCGACACGATTTCAGCCGAAGCCGGCGGCGACATCGGCTATACCGACGGCGCCGTCTTTCCACCCGAAGTCGAAGCCGCCCTGGCGGAACTCGCCCTGAACGAGATTTCCGGCCCCGTGGTCAGTGAATTCGGCGTGCATATCCTGCAATTGACCGAAGATTCCCAGAATGAGTTTGCGCCCTTTGAGGATGTGTCGGCGCGTATCGAGCGCGACCTGAAAAGCGCCGAGGTGGAATTGATCTATGCCGCGCGGCTGGAGGATCTTTCCAATCTCGCATTCGAAAGCGGCGACCTCGCCGCCATTTCCGAGCAACTGGAATTGCCGGTGCTTGGCGGGGAAGCCATCAGCCGTCTCGGCGGCGCGGATGTATTCGCCAATCCCGAAGTGCTCGAAGCGCTGTATTCCGACGAAGTGCTGCTCGACGGCAACAACAGCGACGTGATCGAACTTGACGATACCCGGGCTGTGGTGGTGCGGGCTGAAGAATTCAATGAATCCTATATCCGCCCCCTGGAAGAAGTCGAGGCCGAGATCACCGTGCTGTTGCGCAGTGACATGGAACGCGAGGCGGTGGCCAGCCTCGGCGAAGAAATCCTCGGCGCGCTCGAGTCCGGGGAAGCGCTTGATGCGCTGTTGACCGGGAATGATCTCGAATGGGTCGAGGCCGCCGAAACCCGGCGCGACAGTTTTGAGGTCAACCCGGAAGTGGTGCGGCACGTCTTTTCCATGGCCCGGCCCGAAGAGGCGCCGCTGCATGACGGCCTCGTGCTGGGCAATGGCACTTATGTGGCGGTGGAGTTGCGCGCGGTCAACCCGGGCGCCACCGAAGACGTACCCGAAGAGGAGCGAACCACGCTTGCCCAATCGCTGGCCACGAACCTGGGCAACAACGATTTTGAGCGCTATCTGGAAACCCTGCGGGAAAACTCGGAAATCAGCCGCCGGCAAAGCGGCGAATTCGACGACCTCGCGCCCCTGCCGCCCTGATCCCCACACTCTTTTGCCCGTCATTCCGCGCTTCGCTGCGCGCAGGATGACAGTGGTGGAGCCCCACTCCGCGAACCGCGAATCATCCCTTCACTGGGGCAGCGAACCCATGGCGGTGGTATTGAAGCCGCCGTCCACATACAGGACTTCGCCGCAGATTCCCGTGGCCAGATCGGAACAGAGAAAGGCCGCGGCATTGCCGATTTCATCGGTGGTGACATTGCGCCGCAATGGCGTATTGCGGGCGTTGTAATCGAGCATCTTGCGGAAACTCTTCACCCCCGATGCCGCCAGGGTGCGCACCGGCCCCGCCGAAATCGCATTCACCCGGGTGCCTTCCGGCCCCAGGCTCGAAGCCATATAGCGCACATTGGCCTCAAGGCTCGCCTTGGCCAGTCCCATCACATTGTAGTTCGGCAGGCTGCGCATGGCGCCCAGATAGCTCAGGGTGAGCAGCGAGCCGTTCCTGCCGTCCATCAGTGGCCTGGCCGCCCGGGCCAGGGCGACAAAACTGTAGGAGCTGATCTCGTGTGCGGTGAGAAATCCTTCCCGGGTGGTCACATCCACATAGTCGCCGTCCAGCTCTCCCGCCGGGGCGTATGCCAGACAATGCACCAGCCCGTCGAGCCCGTCCCAGGAATTTGCCAGATCCTGGAACAGTTGCCCGATTTCCCCGTCATTGGTGACATCGCAGGGAAAGAGCAGTTCCGAGCCGCATTCCCCGGCGATATCCGCCACCCGCTTGCCCAGCCTTTCGTTCTGATAGGTGAAAGCAAGCTCGGCGCCTTCCCGGTGCATGGCCCTGGCAATTCCGGTGGCGATCGACAGTTTGCTCGCCACCCCGAGTATGAGAATTTTCTTTCCCCGCAGAAACGCCATGGTTATCGGACCCCGTGCATGAAATGTTTGAGAATCGGCGCCAGCAACATGGCGAGAATGCCAAAGCCGATGCTGTACCAGCCTGCGGCGGAATATACCTCAACATAGGCCGTCAATGCCGCGCCGGGGTCAACGACTTCGCCGCCGATGGTTTCCGAGCCGGTCATGGCGGCGATCTGCCCCGAAACATAATTACCCGCCGCCGAAGCCAGAAACCAGCAGCCCATCATCATGCCCACCACCGAGGGAACCGAAAGTTTGGTGGTCATGGACAGGCCAACGGGGGAAATGCACAGCTCTCCCGTGGTATGCAGCAGATACAGCAGCACCAGCCAGATCAGCCCCACCGCCACCGGGTCCGCCGCCCGGGAAGCCCCATACACCAGAAACAGGAAGCCAAGCCCCAATTGAATCAGTGAAAGGGCGAACTTCATCGGCGTGGAAGGCTCAAGCCCGCGCCGGTTCAGCGCCAGCCACAATGCGCTGAACAGCGGCGCCAGCAGAATGATGAATGCCGCATTCACCGACTGGAATGCCGCGGCGGGAATTTCGTAGCCGAAAATCACCCGGTCCACATTGCGGTCGGTCATCAGGTTGAGCGAGGATCCGGTTTGCTCGAACAGTCCCCAGAACACGATCTGGTAGCTCATCAGAAACAGGCAGACCAGCATCCGGTTGCGGTCCCGGGGTTCGCAGCGCAGAAAAGAATAGGCCAGCACCACCAGGATCATCAGCGCCAGGAATGCGCCAAGCAGCCCGCCCACCAGGGCGCGGTTCTGGATCAATTGCCAGAAGATCAGCACCCCCGCCAGGGAAAGCAGGTATATCGCCCATTCGATATTGATCCCGGGTGCGAGCTTGCGCCGCAGCAATTGGGGATTGCCGGGCTCGCCGGCGTCGCCGAGCAGGGGCTGTCCCCGCAGAAACATCACCAGGCCCGCGAGCATGCCGAGGCTGGCGGCGCCGAAACCCCAACTGAAGCCGCCGTATTGCAGCAGGAAACCGCAGACCAGGGCGCCGAACATGGAGCCCACATTGATCCCCATGTAGAACAGGGTGAAGCCGCCGTCACGGCGGGGGTCCTTCTTTCCGTACAGCGAACCCACCAGGGTGGAGATATTGGCCTTGAGAAAACCCACCCCCATGATGATCAGCGCCAGGGAAAAATAGAAAATCTGGAGATACAGCGGGTCGCGCTCCACCACGATTTCGCCGTTGACCAGGGTCTCCACGGCGGGGCCGCCCTCAAAAGCCATCCCGGTATGGCCGGCAATCAGCAGAATGGCGCCCAGGGTCACCGCCCGTTTGGCGCCAAGGTAGCGGTCGGCGACGATGCCGCCGAGCACCGGCGTGATATAGACCAGGGAGATATAGGCGCCGTAAATTCCCGCGGCCACCTGATCCGAAAACAGGAAATGCTGGGTCAGGTAGAAAATCAGCAGGGCGCGCATGCCGTAATAACTGAAGCGCTCCCACATTTCGGTAAAGAAGCAGACCACCAGCCCCTTGGGATGGCCCAGGAATTCCCCGCTCGCCGCGGCGACGGCCACACTGCCTTGCGTCATGTCGTTGTTACCTCCCCTTGGCTGCCGGGCCCAGCAGCAACTGCTGACCCGGCAGAATGAGCGCATTGGGTGAGATGGCATTGATCCTTGCCAGGGTCGCCACATCGAGCCCATTGCGGCGGGCGATGGTCCAGAGGCTGTCGCCGGACTGCACGATATGAATCCGCGGGCTGTCCGACTCGGGCAGCGGCTCCATCGCCACATCCCCGCCCGGGCCGGGAATCGAGAGATAGTCTCCGGCGATAATCAGGTCGCCGCGCAGGCCGTTGTGGGAGCGCAATACATCCACCGGAACCGCCATGGTCCCCGCGATGCCGCCCAGGGTGTCTCCCGGCTGGATCAGATAGCGTTTGGCGCGAACCTGGATGGCATCCGGGATCTCAAGCAGGGCGAGCCGCAGGGTTTCAGCCTTTTCCCCGGGCACATGGAGAAAGTCCGGGTTGCCGTCCGGCGGCGTCCACCACTGCCGGAAGCCGGGATTCAGCCGTCTGAGAACTTCCGGTTTCAGGCCTGCAAGTTCCGCGGCAATGGCGATACTCGCGCCCGGCCCCACCTTGACCCGGGCGAGGAATTCTTCATCGGCGATTTCGGGAAAGCTGAAACCGGTTTTTCCGCCGCTGTCGAGAATGCTTGCCAGGGCCAGAATCCGCGGCACATGGATCTGGGTTTCCGCCGGCAGCGGCAATTGCCAGAAATCCACTCCAGTGGCGTTTTCGCCAAGGTTCCGCAGTATGCGGCTCACATTGGCCGGCCCCGAGTTGTAGGCGGCAAAGGCCAGCAGCCAGTTCCCGGCAAAGCGCTGCCGCTGGATTTCCAGATAATCCAGCGCCGCCGCGGTGGATGCGATGGGGTCCCGGCGGCCGTCGAACCAGGGGTCCACCCGCAAGCCAAGGCTGCGGCCGGTGCCCGCCAGGAACTGCCAGGGGCCCACCGCCGCCCGGGGGGATACCGCATTGGGATTGAAGCCGCTTTCCACGAATGGCATCAATGCGATTTCCATGGGCAGGCCGCGTTGTTCGATCTGTTCCACGATGCCGTGCAGAAAGGGGCGGGCGCGCTCGCCCACCTGTTCGAAATAGTCTGGCCGGCGGGCATACAGCCTCGCCTGCTCGACCACTTCAGGGCGGTCGTAATACGCCTGCAACTGCAAGCCATCGGCGACCCGCCGCCACAGGCCGCTATGGGTGGATGGCTCGTCCAGGGTGGGGGAGGAAAGGGAATCCCTTGTGGAATCCGCCGCGACTTCGTCTGTCGCCGCCGCAGGATTGTCCATGTGTGGCGGGGACCCGATATCCTGTTGATTCGCTGCCGCGGAAGGTTCGGCGACCTGTTCCCCGCCGCTTTCCCGGGTCGGCGAAACGGCGCAGGAGGACAGCAGGCAGAGCGCGCACCCCACCTTGATGACATAATCGGGCAGGGAGTTCAGAACTGATCCTTCCATTTGCGAATGGCGGCGAATACTTCGGTTTCATCCGTAACCGGGCGCCCGAGGCGGGACCCGGCGCTGGCGGCGAGAGCCGCTTCGCCGCAGCGCAGAAACGGGTTGGTGGCCAGTTCAAGCGCCAGGGTCGATGGCAGGGTCGGCCGGCCCTGTTCACGTTTTTTGCGTTCGCTTTCCACCCGCGAGCGCAGCGCCGGATTGTCCGGGTCGGCGGCCACGGCGAAGGCGAGATTGGCCAGGGTGTATTCATGGGTGCAATGCACGGCGGTGGCCGGGGGCAGGGCGGTGAACTTGCGCAGGGATGCGAGCATTTGCGCCGGGCTGCCCTCAAACAGCCGCCCGCAGCCGGCGGCGAACAGGGTATCGCCGCAGAACAGCAGGGGGTCGCGATGGGCGCTGCCGTCGTGGTAATAGGCGATATGGTCCAGGGTATGGCCGGGCACTTCAAAAACCGTGAACTCGACGCCAAGCACCGCAACCCGGCTGCCTTCCCGGAGCGCCTCGGCGACTCCCGCAATGCCAGCCGGCCCATAAACCCGGGGCTGGTATCCGCCGATCAAGTCCGCAAGGCCGCCGGTATGGTCGTGGTGGTGGTGGGTAATGAGGATATCGCTGAGCCCAAGCCCCCGGCTGTCGAGAAACTCCCGAACCGGCGCCGGGTCGCCCGGGTCCACAACACAGGCATTGGCGCCGTCATCGCCGATCAGGGTCCAGATGTAATTGTCCCGGAAGGCGGGTAGCGGGTGTATCCGTGAAATCATCCGGTAATTCTCATCTTGTCGGCAGCGCCGTCATGCTGCGCTTTCCTCCCCTCGTCAGACTGTGCGTCCCCTCCCCGTCATTCCGCGCGCAGTCGCAAAATCTCCATGAGGGGCCACTGCCTGAGATTCTGCGACTACGCTTCGCTACGCGCAGAATGACAGTACAAGAGCGTACCGAATGACGGGTAGCTCGATTCATTTCCAGACGCGACATGTTATAGACTAAATCATGGCTGAACAATTCCATGCTTCCGCGGACCCGGGGATGACACCCCGGCGCCTGGCGGAAATGACCGACGACTGGTTCCGGTCTTCCCAGGGCGCCGCCGTGGCCCGGGTCGAAACCCGCCTGCTGAAACCCATGCTCGGGCAGTTGTTCGGCTACCGCATCCTGCAACTCGGTTGTTCCGGCGAACGTTCCTTCATTGAAGAGAGTTCGCTGTACCACAAGGTCCGCTTCGCGCCTGTGTACCGGCCCGGCGCCGGGCTTGCCGTGGCCGACGCCGAGGAATTGCCTTTGGCCACCGACAGCGTCGATGCCATTCTGCTCTACCACGCCCTCGATTTTGCCGGCGACAGCCACCGCCTGCTGCGGGAGGCCCACCGGGTGCTTCGCCCCGGCGGCAGAATGCTCATCGTGGGTTTCAATCCCTGGAGCAGTTGGGGCCTGTGGCGCCTGTTCCGCCGTCGCGGCGGCATACCCTGGGGCGCCCGTTTCATCGCTCCGGGCAGATTGGCGGACTGGCTGCGCCTGCTTGACCTGCAGGTGGACAGCATCCGCTACGGCCTGCATTCGATTCCCCTGCGCCGCAAGCCCTTGCTGCGCTTCGCCCGCGGTTGGGAGCGCTTCGGCCAGAAAATCAATTCGCCGTTCGGCGGCGCCTATATCATTCTCTGCGTCAACCAGGTCAGGCCGGTCACGCCGATCATGCGGAAATGGCTGCCCCCCCTGCGGGCGCGAACCGGAGGCGCCATCGTCGCCCTCGAAGGACGCAGCGCAAGGAGCCGGCAGTCCTGAATTCCGCGGCGGACACAGTGGAGTTGTTCACCGACGGCGCCTGCCGCGGCAATCCCGGCGCCGGCGGCTGGGGCGCGGTGCTGCGCTATGGGGAAAACGAAAGGGAAATCCATGGCGGCGCCAGTCAAAGCACCAACAACCGCATGGAACTGACCGCCATCATCATGGCGCTGAAGGAACTCAAGCGCCCGTGCCGGGTGCGGATCATCACCGACTCGCAATACGTGCTCAAGGGAATCAACGAATGGCTGCCAAACTGGAAAAAGCGCAACTGGAAAACCGCGAACAGGAAACCCGTCCTCAACCAGGACCTGTGGCGGGAACTCGACCAGATTCTGGGCGGGCACGAAGTTACCTGGCAATGGGTGCGGGGCCATAGCGGCCATCCGGAAAATGAGCGCGCCGACCGCCTCGCCAACCGCGGCATCGACGAATTGACCCACAGGGCCTGAGGAGAAGACCGCATGCGTATTGTCGCGCTGGACACCGAAACCACTGGCCTCGAACTCGGCGAAGGCCACCGCGTCATTGAAATCGGCTGCGTGGAAATCGTGAACCGCAGGCTGACCGGCCGCGAGTTCCATCGCCTGCTCAACCCCGGCCGGGAAGTCGACGCCCAGGCCTTCGAGGTCCATGGCATCAGCGACGAACAACTGCGGAACGAACCCGGCTTTGCCGAGGTGGAAACGGAATTCATCGACTTTGTCCGGGACGCCGAGGTGATCGTCCACAATGCCGCCTTCGACGTGGGATTTCTCGACATGGAACTGTCGCGGACGCCTTCCCCCCTCAGCCGCCTCGATGCGGTCTGCGAAATCACCGACACCTGGCAAATGGCCAAAAACCGGCATCCCGGCCAGCGCAACAGCATCGACAGCCTCTGCAAGCGCTACGACATCGACGCCAGCGCCCGGGAAAAACACGGCGCCCTACTTGACGCCCAGTTGCTCGCCCAGGTCTGGCTCGCCATGACCGGCGGCCAGATCAGCCTCACGCTTGGCGAAGAATCCCGGCCTCGCTCATCCGCACAGGCCGCCAACCTGTCTGAACCCGGCAAGAACAGGGCGCTCGCCATCCACAAACCCACCCCGGAAGAACTGGAAATCCACCGCGAAATCCTGCAAAAAATCGACAACCTGTCCCCAAAAGGCTGCCTCTGGCTGCAGCTTGAGTCTGAGTAGATCAGCGTTTCCGGCAGCCTGCCGCATTCTTCGCCACTCATGGGGACAGCACTTCCCTGGACGCCCGGCGAGAGCCCGGGCCACGCCACAATCGAACAGATGAAACCTGCCATGGCTGACCTGTTTGTTGTCATTCCAGTTACGGAATGCAGAGAAGGACGCATATCGGGACTTGCCCGCAACAGGTTAGAATGGCCGGCAAATGGAGGATGCTGTCATGGCGGAGCAATTCGGGTCCCTGACCCCGAAGCATATTGAATTCATTGAGCGGCAGCCGGTCTTCTTTGTCGGCACCGCTGGTGCCGAGGGGAAGATAAATGTGTCCCCGAAAGGCCTCGATACCCTGCGGGTGCCCGGCCCCAACCGGGTCGTCTGGCTCAATCTCACCGGTAGCGGCAACGAGACCGCGGCCCATGTGCTGGAAAACAGCCGCATGACGCTGATGTTCTGCTCCTTCGACAAGCAGCCCCTGATCCTTCGGCTCTACGGTCGCGCCGAAATGATCCACGGGGATCAGAAGGAGAAGTTCGCAGGCCTCGGAGCATTATTCAGCGGGCAACCCGGCGCCCGGCAATTCTTCGAGTTGGAAATCGACCTCGTGCTCACTTCCTGCGGCTACGGCGTTCCCAGATTCGACGGACCCGAAGAACGCAAGACCCTGACCAGGTGGGCGGCAAACAAGGGCGAAGAAGGCATCAGGCGATACTGGCTGGAAAAGAACCGGCAAAGCCTCGACGGCAAAGCCACCGGCATCACCAGCTAGGAGCCCGCGCCGCAGGAATTCGCGGCTGCAAATCCGCTCTCATCCGCGCCCCCGGCCGCTCGATTTCGTTGCATATCCACCAATATTCGCCTCAATCGACCGGCCAGGGGCGCGGCGATAGCGAATTCCTGTGGCGCAGGCTCCTAACCCCGCGCTTGAGTTTTTCGGCCTTCCCGCGCCATGGATGGCGGGCGGGGCACCGCCAAAATCAAAAAACACCCGTTGGGCTACAATTCCGGTTGCTCTTGATGGGAGTCTCTTTCAGTGAATGACTCGCTCGACGATGGCCGGGAGTTTGCCACCGGGCCGGTGCCGGCGGCGCGGCGGGTGGGCTGGGTCCGGGTGGGGCTGATCAGCGCCATGGTGGGCTTTTCGCTGCCCACATTCGTCGCCGGGGTGGAAGTTTTCCAGGCGGCGCCGAACGACGAAGCGGCGCTTGCGGTGTTGCTCGGCTGCCTCATGCTCACATTCATCGGCGCCCTGACCGGTTCCATCGGCGCCCGCACCCATCTGAGTTCCTACCTGCTCGTGCGCATCGCCTTTGGCCCGCGGGGCGCGGCCCTGGTGAACATCGCCTTCGCCCTCTCCCTGCTTGGCTGGTTCGGCGTCAATATCGACCTGTTCAGCGCGGCGCTGCTGCGGTTGTTCGAGGATGTGCCGGGCATTGCGGCGATTCCCTGGGCGGTGGAAGGATTCGCCGGCGCGGTAATGACGATCACCACGATCTGCGGTTTCCGCGCCATCAACCGTTTGTCCATGCTGCTTGTGCCGGTGATGATGGTGGTCACCGCGGTACTGGTGAATGCCGCCCTCGGCGTGGCGTCGCCAGGGGAGATTTTCTCCGGCGGCGACGGCGGCGCGCTGTCCTTCGGCGACGCGGTTTCCTCGGTGGTGGGGGGGGTGATCGTCGGCGCCGTGATCCTGCCCGATATCACTCGCTTCATCGCCCGCTGGCAGGACGCCGTCTTCACCGCGCTGCTTTCCTACCTGCTGGTCAACAGCGTGGTGATGATCGCCGGCGGCATGGCGTCCCATGTGCTGGGGAATGATGATTTTCTCGATGTGATGCTCGTCATGGGCCTGGGTTGGGGGGCTTTTGCCATCATCATCGCCGGAAGCTGGGTGCTCAATACCCTCAATCTGTACAGCACCGCCCTCAGCGTGGAAGCGACCTTTCCCAAGCTGGAAAACCGGCTGTCCATCATCGTCCTCGGCCTCATCGGCACTGGCGCCGCTTTTCTCGATATTCTCGATTTCTTTCTGGGTTTCCTGTTCTACCTCGCTATCGTCTTCGTCCCCGTTGCCGGCATCATCGCCGTGGATTACCTGCTCCTGCGCCGCGCCGCCTACCACGGCGACCCGGCTTCGGCCGGCCGCGGCCTTTCCCCCGCGGCGCTTGCCGCCTGGGCCGCCGGCGCCGTGGTGGCATTGCTGGGTTCGCTGGAACTGCTGCGCCTCAGCGGCATAGCCGCGCTGGACGCCATGCTCGTTTCCGCAATCGCCCACGGCCTGCTCGGGCGCCTTGGCGGCTTCTCCCGGCAATCGGCGGCGGCGACGGAATGGGAAGGCCGCTGATGCTGAGAATCGGCATTGACGTGGGAGGCACCCATACCGACGCGGTATTGCTCCAGGGCGACAGCGTGCTTGCCTCTGCCAAGGCGCTCACCTCCCGGGATGTCAGCAGCGGCATTCTCGATGCACTCGAGTGGATTCTGCGCCATGAGCCGGGCATCGAGGGGCGCATCGAAGCCGTCATGCTCGGCACGACCCAGTTCACCAATGCGGTGGTGGAGCGGCGCGAACTCGCCGAAGTCGCGGCGGTGCGCATCGGGCTGCCTTCGGGCCGGGGAATTCCGCCAAAAACCGGCTGGCCCGAGGATATCTCCCGCAGTCTCGGCGATCATGTGTACCAGCTCCATGGCGGCTATCTCTACGACGGCTGGCCACTGGCCGCGCTGGATGACAGGGAAATCGATTCCCTGATCAGCGAACTCAAGGCAAGGAAATTGACCGCCGTGGCAATCGCTTCCGCCTTTTCGCCCATGAATCCCGCGCCGGAAAAACAGGTCGCCCGGCGAATCCGGGAAGCCCTGCCAAATGTTCGCATCACCGAATCCCGCGGCATCGGCCGGCTTGGCATTATCGAGCGGGAAAATGCCGCCCTGCTCAATGCCGCCCTGCTGGATTTCGCCGCCCGGGTGGTGGATTCCTTCGAGGCGGCGATTCGATCCCGGGGACTGGACTGCCGCTTCTTCATCAGCCAGAACGATGGCTGCCTGATGGATGCCGATTTCGCCCGCCGCTTCCCGGCGCTGACCTTCGCTTCCGGCCCCACCAATTCCCTGCGGGGCGCCTGCAAGCTCAGCGGCCTGGACGAGGCCATCGTGGTGGATATCGGCGGCACGACTTCGGATATCGGCATCCTGCGCGACGGCTTTCCCCGTGAATCGAATATCGTGATCGACGTGGGCGGCGTGCGCACCAATTTCCGCATGCCCGATATCCTCTCCATCGGGCTTGGCGGCGGCAGTCTCGTGAGCGATGGCGGGCGTACCGTGGGGCCCCGCTCGGTGGGGCGCGAACTCGTTACCCGGGGCAGGGTATTCGGCGGCGATGAACTAACGGCAACCGATATTGCCGTTGCCGCGGGCCAGGCGGGAATCGGCGACCCGGCCCGGCTCGGGGAACTTGAAGCCGACACTGTCGCTGCGGCGGATGCGGAAATCCATCGCATGCTCAACGATGGCATCGAGCAAATGAAGCCCGGCGGCGATCCCCTGCCCTTGGTGCTTGTGGGCGGCGGCGCGATCCTCGTTCGCGAGCCCCTGGCTGTGGCCTCAACCATGCTGACCCCGGAACATTCCGGCGTCGCCAATGCCATCGGCGCGGCGATCGCCCGTATCGGCGGCGAGGCGGAGCGCATGATTTCCTACGAGCGAACTCCGCGGCGGGCCGCTGTCAGCGAGCTGACCCTTGCGGCGGAACACAATGCCGAGAGCGCGGGAGCGGACCCGGCTTCGCTTATTGTCGCCGATATAGAGGAAACCGCGATTTCCTACATGCCCGGCAATGTGGTGCGGTTACGGGTGAAGGTCACCGGCGACATCGCCCAGCGGAAGGACGATGGCGCAAAGACTCGGCCGGGGGCGCGGATGAGAGCGGATTTGCAGCCGTGAATTCCTGCGGCGCGGGCTCCGAGGAGGCTGAATGGCGCAGTTGAACGCCGAATCCTTGCCGGACCTGTCCTCCGGGGCGGTGTTTCTAGCCACCGGAGGCGGCGGCGACCCTTACGTTGCCCTGCTTTCGGCCCAGCAGGCGCTGGCCGAACATGGCGGCGTGGAACTCATTGCGGTGGACGAACTCGACGATGACGCCTTCGTCGCCGCCATTGGCAGCGTGGGGGCGCCCACCGCCAGCCTGGAACTGCTACCCTCCACCGACGACCCGGCAAAGGCCCTGGCTGTCTTCGAAAAGCATGTGGGCCGCAAGCTCGACGCCGTGGTTTCTTTCGAGATCGGCGGCGGCAATTCGCTCATCCCCCTGATCGCCGTCGCGGGCCGCGGAATCCCCGTGGTAGACGGCGACGGCATGGGCAGGGCCCTGCCCGAAGCCCAGATGATGACCTACCCCATCGCCGGCATCCCTTCCACGCCGGCAGTCGCCCTGGACTACCTGGGCAATATCGCCACTTTCTCCACCGATTCCACCGAGACCTACGAACGCCACATTCGCGCCATGGCCCAGGCCATGGGCGGCATGATCACCACCGTGGAGCACCCCATGAGCGGTAAACAGCTCAAGTCTTCCGTAGTCCCCGGCACCGTCTCATTCGCCACCGGAATCGGCCGCATCCTGCGCCGGAATCGAGGCAATGCCCCGCGCATTCTCGCGCCGCTGCGAAAGGCATTCGCCGGATCGATGTATGGCGAGCCAAAACACCTCTTCACCGGCAAGGTGACCGACTATACCAGCGCCATCATCGGCGGCTACGACATCGGCAAGGCCATGATCGAAACCTTTGACGGCAGCGGCCCAAAACTGGAAATCGAAGTCAAGAACGAATACCTGCTCGCCCGAATCGACGGCCAGGTGGCAGCCTCGGTGCCCGACCTCATCATCATCCTCGATTTCGAGACTTCCACTCCCATCAACGCCGAACGCCTGCGCTACGGCCAGCGGGTAACCGTACTCGGCATCGCCTGTCCCGACTTCTATCGCAGCCAAAAAGCCCTCGCCCGGGTATCCCCCCGCAACTTCGGCTTCAACATCGACTACACCCCCCTCGAAAACCTGACCGCCCACCACCAACCCCTGCCGCCCGCGCCGAGCGGGCCCCACTCTCATTCGTAACCCAGTCTGCGTGGCAGGATCAATCGCAGTAGCGCATCCCGCATGCGGCGCAAGCTGTCGGGGAGGGCTAGCATGGCCGGGGTGACGATCAGGGTCAGGATGGTGGCGAAGGACAGGCCGAAGACAATGGCCGAGGCGAGGGCCACCCATTGCGAGGTAATCGGGCCGCCCACTTCGATTTCGGCGCCGATCAGGTCCACCGACACGTGCATGGCGAGCGGCAGCAGGCCGAAGCCGGTGGTGAAGGTGGTCAGGAATACCGGGCGCAGGCGCTGCACGCCGGTGTGGACGATCACCTCCTGCAGCGACCATTCCGGGTGCTGGCGGCGCAGCACGTTGAAGGTGTCGATCAGGACGATATTGTTGTTGACGATGATGCCGGCGAGGGCGACGATGCCGATGCCGGTGAGGATGACGCTAAAGGTCTGGCCGGTGATGAGCAGGCCGAGCAGCACCCCGGAAGTCGACAGCAGAATCGATGACAGGATCAGCAGCGACTGGTAATAGCTGTTGAACTGGGTGATGAGCAGGATCGCCATCAGCGCCATGGCCAGGGAGAAGGCCTGGGTCAGAAAGGCCGCGGATTGCGCCTGTTCCTCATTGGCGCCGCGGAACTGGTAGTCCACACCGGCCACGGGAGGATTGTTCTCGATCCAGGCCGCAAGCTCCCGCACCTTGTTGTCGGCGACGACGCCCGGCGCCGGATTGGCGCGCACATACACCACGCGATTGCCGTTGACCCGCTGGATGGAACTCACCGCTGGCCTGGCTTCCCGGGTGATGAAGCTGCTGATGGGAACCGGCCCGTTGGCGGTGGCGATGCGGATGGTGTCGATTTCGTCGAGGCCCCGGTACTCCCGCGGATAGCGCAGCCGGATATCGACTTCCTCTTCGGTGTCGTCCGGCCGGTACACTCCCATGAACACGCCGTTGGTCAGCATCTGGATGGCGGTGCCGATTTCGGCCATGCTCGCCCCCATGATGGCCGCCTGGGCCCGGTCCACGGAGATTTCCCACTCGATGCCGGGTACCGGCGCGGTATCGTCGATGTCGATCAGGCCGGTCATGGTCTCTTCCATGTAGGTGCGGATTCTCCTTGCTTCGGAGAACAGCAGGTCAAGATTTTCGCCGGACAACTCCAACTGGACTTCCTTGCCCACCGGCGGGCCATCCTCGATGGGCGCCACTTCGGCCCGGGCGCCGGGGAGGCCGGTGATGGCCTGGCGATAGAGATTTTCCAGTTCAATGCCGTTGATGTCCCGGTCCCTGCGATCGGTCATTTCGATGTAGATCGAGCCGATCAGGTCCGAGGCGGTTTGCTGGTCTCCGCCCATTTGCATGCCGGCGCCGGACTGGGTGACGATACCCTTGAAATGGCCCACCTGGCGGATGCGGTCCTCGACTTCCAGCATGATGTCGCGCAACTCCGCCGGAGAGTAATTGCCCCGGGCGAAAACATGCACCCGGGTCTGGTTGGGTTCGACGCCGGTGAAAAATTCCACGCCCCGGCCCAGGGTTGCATAGGATCCGACAATGACCACCAGGGTGGTGATGCTGAGCAGGAAAACCGTGCCCGGAAAGCGCACCGCGAGTCCCAGCAGTTTGGCGTAGGCCGCGGTAATGCCGCCGGTCTGCTCCGGGTCGCCGTCTTCCAGGGCGCGCAGGTACTTCTTGTCGGCATCCGAGGATCGGCCGATCAGGGCGCCAATGGCGGGAGCGAAGAGCAGGGCGTACAGCAGCGAGCCGATGAGCACCGCGAACACGGTAATCGGCAGATAGCTCATGAACTGCCCCGCGACCCCGGGCCAGAACATGATCGGCAGGAAGGCCGCCAGGGTGGTGGCGGTGGATGCGGTAATCGGCCAGAACATGCGCTCCACCGCGGCCCGGTACGCCTGTTTGCTGTTGAGTCCTTCCGCCATCTTGCGGTCGGCGTACTCCACGAGCACGATGGCGCCGTCGATCAGCATGCCGAGGCCGAGCAGCAGGCCGAAGATCACCATGAAATTGTAAGTGAATCCCATGATGGTGATGACGATGAAGGCGAAAAAGAAGGAAAAGGGCACTGCCAGGGTGACCAGCAGGCCCGAGCGCACGCCCACCGCCGCAATCACCACGATCAGCACCAGCGCCATGGCGGTGGCCATATTGCCTTGCAGGCCCATGTTCTGTTCGAGGACCAGGGGGGCGGTGTTGTTGATGTAGTCCACGTTTACCGCCGGCGGCAACTGGGGCCGAATCTCGTTCACCACTTCATCGATGGCCGCCATGGTGTCCACCAGATTGGCGCCCTTGCGCTTCATCACATTGAGTGAAATCGCCGGGGCGCCATTGGCGTAGGAAAAGCGGGTCGCATCCTTGAAAGTTCGCCGTACGCTGGCCACATCGCCGACGGTGAGCACGCCAAGGTCGTTCGACACCAGGGGCAGGTCGAAGAGGTCGTCGGCGGTTTCGATCAGGCCAGGCACCTTGATGGAGAAGCTGCCGCGACCGGTGTCCACCTGCCCGGCGGGAATCAGCCGGTTGTTGCCAAGCACCGCCTGGCCGATCACCGTGCTGGGAAAGCCATAGGTTTCCAGCTTGTTGGGATCGACAATGGCCTCCATCAATTCTTCCCGGTTGCCCACCATCTGGGCTTCGAGCACCGGCGGCAGAATCTCGATCCGGCTCTGCAGTTCCTCGGCCACCCGCAGCAGGGTCCGTTCCGGCACGCCTTCGCCGGTAACGACGATATTCACCACGGGAATGCCCGAGGCGGAAACTTCCTGAATGATCGGCTCCTCGGTATCCGGGGGGAACCACACCTTGGCGCGGTCGATGGCCTCCCGCAACTCGTTGAGCGCCGCCTGGGAGTCCATGTCTATATCGAACTCGGCCACGATGGTGGCGGCGTTCTCGCTGGAGAAGGTGGTGTATTCGGTGATGCCGTCCAGCGCCTTGAGTTCGACTTCCACCGGTTTGGAGATCAGCCGCTCCGAGTCCTCCGGGGAAATTCCCTCATGAATCACCGTGGTGACGATGATCGGCACCTGCACATCGGGGTTCAGTTCCACGGGAATCGCCAGATAGCAGGCGAAACCGGTGAGCATGATGGCGGCAAAGCTCGTCAGCGTGGTGCGCGATCTGGCGACGGCTGCGTCGATGTACTTCATGTTTCCGCCCCGCCTTACCGCGTTCGCCCGAGATCGGCGGTGACCACCTGGCCGGGAAAGACGATCTCCTGGCCGATGGTGATCAGGTTGACTTCACCCTCGAGTCCGCTCACCCAGACCCCCGGCTCCAGCAGGCTGGTGTTGTCGCCGACGATTTCGATATTGCGAAAGCGCACGGTCTGGTTTGCGTCGATGATCTTGACGCCGAGCAGGCCAAGGTCATCGAGGGTGAGGGCGGAGGAAGGGATCAGGTGGGCACTGATTTCATCGGCGCTGACCTGCATTTCGGCGGTAATGCCCGAACGGATGGCAAACTGCTCCGGGTCCACCTCGACTTCAATGCGGTAGCTGCGCGAGGAGGGGTCCGCCGAGCGGGAAAGATAAATGACGCGACCGGTGATGGTTTCCCCGCTGACGAGTTCGGCGCTGACCGCTGCGCCCAGGGTGATACGGCCGATGTCCTGCTCCGGCACCAGCCCGATCAGGAGCATGGGGTCGTCGTCGAGCACCGAGGCGCAGACCGTGCCGATATTGAGCAGATCGCCGATTTCCACCGTGCGCGACTCCACAATGCCATCAAAGGGGGCGGTAATGCGGATCTTTTCCAGGGCGATGGAGGCCCTTGCCACCGCCGCCCGGGCGGAGGCCAGCGCCGCCTTGTACTGGGCCACCGCAACATCGGATTGCAGGTCCCGGCGCTGCAGGTCCAGGGCCGCCTCGTATTCGAATTCGGCCTGCTCCCGGCGGCTGAGGGCTTCATCGAGGTCGGCCTGGCGATCGTCCACGGCGATTTCACAGAGCGTATCGCCCGCCCGCACCCGGGCGCCCCGGGGCACCGGGTCGCTGACAATGCGGCCCGCCTGTTCGGCGCGGACTTCCACATGGCGGAAAGCCTCGGTGCGGCCGCGAACGCGAACCGTGGCGGCATAGCGTTGGGGCGAAATCCGCGCCGCGCGCACAAAAGGCACATCCGCCGCGCTGCCCGCCGGCGCATCCGCCGGCAGGGCGAGGATGGGCGGCGCCGCGCGCGGGCCGGCGGCGATTTCTTCCTCATCGCCGCTTTCCGCGCTGCGAGGCAGGAACAGCCAGGCGCAGAGGACGATCAGCAGCAATCCCGCGACAATCTGTTGTTTCTTCACGCGAACCTCGATTTCCCCGGTATTCGTTCAGGCGGCCGTATGGTCAGACCGCGGCAATGGCCCCCGATGCCTATTTACGTGAAAACGCCGCCGGCGGATGAAAAGTTACGCCCA
>JAJECW010000135.1 GCA_022821865.1 Pseudomonadales bacterium | reverse complement strand
CCAATAAAATATTCTGGATAGTTTTCGGGTGACTCACCTGACATCTCACCTAGTATGTCCTTAAGCAGTTGTTCTACCTCCTAGGTTCCCCAAACATACTCTCGTTGATAGTCAGGAACCGCATAGAATGACTGGAATAACTCGCCGACTGAAATATCAGCGCTTTGAATGTGTTGAGGCATGTTTTGTCTTTCCTTATGAGAAGGCTTTATGCGGGAGCGTTCTCGAAGTCCTGCTTGATGGTGCGGGCGCTCCAGTAATAGTGGGCGGCGCACCAGACGTTGACCATGACGGTGATCGCCATGGCGTAGCGCAGGGCGTCGTTGCCGAACGAGGGCGTCAGCGCGTCGCTGACGAAGCCGGTGATCATCGGGCCGAGGCCGAGGCCGATCAGGTTGAGCACGAACAGCAGCACCGCCGTGCCCATGGCGCGCATGCGCAGGCCGACCAGGAATTGCGTCGAAGCCAGGCAGGGCGCGAGGTACCAGCCGCCGCAGAACACCGGCAACAGATAGGAGTAGGCGGCGATGTAGCCGTTCGGCATGAGCAGCAAGGTGTTCAGCGCGAAGGGAATCGCGATCACGGTGGAGATAAAGGGAATCCAGACGTACCAGGTCTTGTCGCCGGTCCGCTTTGACATGCGGTCGGAAACCCAGCCGCCGAAATACGTGCCCGCGAGGCCGCCGATGCCCGCGACCAGACCGTAATACCAGCCGATGTCGATGATCGGCATGCCATGCACGCGGCCGAGAAACAGCGGCATGAAATTGCCCATGCCGTAAGTCACGAAGGCGTGCAGGGCGCAGGCGAAGGACAGGTGGCGAAAGGACTTGCGCTGCCAGAGAAAGCCCAGCACCTGGAGGAATCCGGGGGGCGCCGCATCACGGCGCGCCTCGGCCATGCCCCGCGGCGGTTCCTTGATAATCAGGCGCACGAGCACGGCGAGCAGCAGGCCGGGCAGGCCCACGATCACGAAGGCGGTGCGCCAGTCGAACATCTGCACGAGATAGGCGCCGCCGACGGTGCTGACGAGAATGCCGCCGTAGACGCCGAGCGAATAGATCGACAGCGCGGTGGCGCGCTGCTCGACGGGAAAAATGTCGGAAACGATCGAATGTGCCGGCGGCGAACCGCCGGCTTCGCCGACGCCGACGCCGAATCGCGCCATGAACAACTGGGCAAAATTCTGCGCCGCGCCGCATAGCACCGTCATCGTGCTCCAGACGGTGACCGCGAGAGCGATGATGTTGCGCCGGTTGCCGAGGTCGGCCCAGCGCGCGATGGGAATTCCCAGCGTGGTGTAGATGAAGGCGAAGGCGAGACCCGACAACATGCCGAACTGGCCGTCGCTGAGTTGCAGGTCTTCGATGATATAGGCCGCCAGGACGTTGATTACCTGGCGGTCGATGAAGTTGAAGACGTAAACGACGGTCAGCAGCCCCAATACCAGGTAGCGGTACGAGGGCTTGCGGTAGGCTTCGGCAATGGCCTGTTGCGCGTCGGTCAGTGTTGACCCGACATCGACCCTGTCCGTGATTCCGTTGCTCATTTTGCCGGGCCTTGATGTTCTCTTCCGCGGGCCGCCCGCTGCGGTCTCGGCGGATGAAAGCATGTATTCCCGGGCAAGTCCACGAATCGATTTCGCCCCGGACGGAAATCCGGGGAATCGGTTCAAATTGGCCGCATGGCGGTTTACGCGGTTATTGACAATCGTTATCATTTGCGATTCGTTATACGTACAGGACATTTCGATGACACTTCAGAAGCTGAAACCGGGCAATCTGATCCCGGCGCTGGGACTGGCGGCCCTGTTGGCGGCCGGCAATGCCGCCGCGAACGGTCCCATCGGCGATCATGTCAACGACCTGCAGGCGCATCTGCTGGAATACGGCGATGAGGTGGTCTGGCTGATCGAACAGATCGACGGTATCGTCGATTCCTACGAAAGCGGCGGCCTTGCGGCGTCGAACCCGGAAGCCGTGGTGGAACATTGGGAAGCGGTACTCTTTCACGCGGCGATCGAAACCAGTTACGTTCCGGTTTACGCATCCATCTGGCAGGGGCTGTTCGGCGTCCGGCAGGCGATCGAGGCGGAAGCGCCGGTCGCCGACGTGCGCGTCCAGCAGGCAATGCTCGAGCAGTCGCTCTGGCAGGCGCTCGGCGCGGTCAAGTTGGCCGCCCAGTTCCAGCAGCGCGGACTGACCGCGGCGATCGGGGTTACCGAGGCGACCACGCCGGCGGAAACGCTGGAAGAAATCAAGCAGCGGCTCGACCGGGTGGTGGCCAAATACGCCGAGCGATTGCCGGAAGAGGCGACCAGTATCGTATTCGACACTTATCTGACCCGATTCGAAGGCGTGGAAGGCATGCTGATCGAACAGGACGCGGAACTGGTGGTAGACCTCGAAGTGGACTTCAATGTGACCTTGCCCCAGGCGATGGAAAGCGGCGCCAGCCTCGACAATGTGCGCGGCGTGGTGCAGGCGATGCAAAGCAAGCTGGACCGGGCAAAGTCGCTGCTGGAAGAAGCCGAACAGGATCGGGCCAGCGTCTTCTGAATGAGGCGTCGATCCTTCCTGCAAGGCATGGCTGTGTCAGGCGCCATGGGTTCTTTGCCGCTGGCGCCGGGCATCGGTTTCGCCCAGTCTTCCAAAGCGGTTCCGGTTGACGATCTGCCCCCGCTGGAAGGCGAACTCACGCTGTATCTCGGCCGCGGCGAAGGCGGCCTGTACGAAAACGTGCTGGCGGCGGTAGAAGAACGCAATCCCGACTTCACGCTGAATATCCGCCGGGGTCCGACCGCGGCGCTGGCAAACGCCATTGTCGCCGAGGCGGAGGCCGGCGTACGGCGCGCCGACGTGTTCTGGGCCGTCGACTCGGGCGCCATCGGCATGATCAATGCAGCCGGCCTGGCGCGCGACTTGCCCGATGACCTGACACACCAGCTCCGGCCAGGCTTTCGCTATCCGCAATGGGCGCCCGTCACCGGACGCATTCGAACGCTGCCTTTCAATACGGAACAGCTTTCGGCGGATAGCATTCCCGCCGCCGTCATGTCCCTGCCCGGCAGCGGGCTCGAAATCGGCTGGGCGCCCGCCTATGCCTCGTTTCAGTCGTTCGTTACCGCCATGCGCCTGCTCGAAGGCGACCGGGCCACGGCCGACTGGCTGCGCGGCATCAACGAGACCGCGACGTCCTACGCGGGAGAACTAGGCGTCGTCATGGGCGTGGAACGCGGCGAAGTGCAACTCGGCTTTGCCAACCACTATTACACCTTGCGTCTGAAGTCGGGAATGCCCGACGCCCGCGTGGCAATGGCCTTCACCAGCAACGACGCGGGCTGTCTGGTCAACGCTTCCGGCGTTCTCGCGCTGGCCGGAGGCGACCTGCCGGTGGACTTCATTCGCTACCTGCTCACCAGGGAAGTACAGACCTACCTGGCCAACGAAGCTTTCGAGATTCCGCTGGTGGCGGGCGTCTCGCCGCCGCAAGGATTGCCGGACCTGGACCGCATCGCGCCTCCCGAGATCGACCTGACCCTGCTTGCCGACTTGCGCCCGACGCTGGATCTGATGCGCGAAGTCGGCGTCCTGTGACGCGCTCCATGACCCCGTTCATGACCCCCTCAATGCCATGACCCCTGCGTGGCCGAAGTCTTATCCATTCGCCATGGTGATTTCGCTGCTGGCGATGTTGCCGGTACTTGTGCTGTTCGGCCTGCTCGGCGACAGCCCCGAGTTTTTCGCGGCTCGCAATCTGGACCTGCTGGCGGACACGCTTTCGCTGGTATTCCTGACCGTGCTCGGCGCATTGCTGCTGGGTGTCCCCCTGGCTTTGTTGACGGCCTATGTGCGCCTGCCCTGGTCCCGGTTGTGGCTGGTTCTGCTGGCCGCCCCGCTCGCCATGCCGAGCTATATCGGCGCGTTTACCTTCTACGCCGCCTTCGGCCCCGGCGGCGAGATTGAAAACCTGTTCGGCCTGACGACGCCTTCGGCGCGTGGACTCCCCGGCGCGGCGCTGGTCATGACGCTGTATACCTATCCTTTCGTCCTGTTGACCACGCGGGCCGCGCTATTGAGCCAGGACGCCAGCCTGATCAATGCCGCGCGCACGCTCGGATTGAGTCTGCCGCGCAGCCTCTGGCGCGTGGCCCTGCCGCGGGCGGCGACCGGGATGGCCGCCGGCAGCCTGCTCGCGGCGCTGTACGCCTTTTCGGATTTCGGCACGCCGGCGATCATGGGACTCGATACCTTCACCCGGGCGATTTACGTGGAGTACAACGCCTTCGGGCTCGAACAGGCGGCCATGCTGTCGCTCCAGTTGCTCGTCATCGTCGGTCTGGTGCTGTTCCTGGAATCGAGGATATCCGCGACGCCGGAACGCCCCGGCCGCGCCCTGGCGATATGGCCGCGGACATGGCGGAAAGCCTTGTGCCTGGCCGCCATGGCGCCGGCTGTCCTGCTCGCCATCGTGCTGCCGCTGGCGATTTTCAGTGTCTGGCTGCTGCGCGACGGCAGCGGCGGCTTCGAATTCAGCCTCGCCTGGAATTCCACCCTGGCCTCCTTGCTGGCCGCGTGCGCAGCGGTGGCGCTGGCCTTGCCGGTCGCCTTCGCGGCGGTCGGCGGCAGGCTGGGACGGCTGCTGGAACGGGTGACTTATCTGGGATTCGGCGTGCCCGGCATCGTCATGGGCACGGCGCTGGTTTATATCGGATTGCAGGCGCCTTTCCTGTACCAGACCCTTGGTCTGCTGGTATTCGCCTATGTATTGCGATTCCTGCCTTTGGCCGTGGGCTCGATCCGGTCCGCGGTGGAGCGGCTCGACACCAGCCTGATCGACGCCGCCAGAGTGCTGGGCGCCGGACCGGGGGAGGTATTGCGGCGCGTGTCCCTGCCCCTTACCTTGCGCGGCATGGTGGCGGGCGCCGCCCTGGTCTTTCTCGAGGCGATGCGCGAACTGCCGGCTACCCTGCTGTTGGCCCCGACCGGCTTCGAGACACTGGCCACCTATTTGTGGCGGGTATATGAAGCGGGTTACTTCGGCCGCGCGGCGGTTCCCGGTCTGATGTTGATATTGATGTCGGGTCTGGGGCTCGCCCTGATGCTGTCGGGAGAGCGGCGGTCCGCATTGGCCCTGATCGAGGACAGGCGGGAATAATGCTCGAAGTCAGCAAGCTGTGTGTGGACTACGGAACCACCCGGGTAATCGACGACGTGAGTTTCACGCTGGCCCGGGACGAGATTCTTACCCTGGTCGGCCCCACCGCATGCGGCAAGACCACCATTCTGCACGCCATCGCCGGCCTCGTTCCCATCGCCGCGGGAGAAATTCGGCTGGGCCGGTGGCAGGCGTCCGCAAGCGCCGCCATTCCTCCCGAGCAACGCAACACGGGCATGGTTTTCCAGGACTTCGCTCTTTTTCCGCATCTGACCGTAATCGAGAACGTCGGCTTCCGCCTGAAGAACAGCGCGCAGGCGGACCGATGGCTGCAACTGCTGGGACTTGACGATCTGCGTCATGCCAGGCCCGCGACGCTTTCCGGCGGTCAGAAACAGCGGGTTGCCCTGGCGCGGACTCTGGCGCACGAGCCCGCGCTGGTACTGCTCGACGAACCGCTTTCCAATCTTGACGCTGCGCTCAAGGACAGCCTGCGCCGGGAGATTCGCGAGGCGCTCAAGGCGGCGGGCACCCCGGCGGTCTGGGTGACCCACGATCAGGAAGAAGCCCTGTCGGTCGGCGACCGCCTCGGCGTTCTGCACCGGGGCCGGCTGGAACAACTGGCTGACCCCGAAAGTTGCTTTTCACGGCCCGCCAGCCGATTCGTCGCTTCCTTTCTTGGCGAGGCCAGTTTTCTTCCCGGCCGGGCGGACGGCGCGGCCGTGGCGACGGACCTTGGCGCGGTCACGGCGGCAGCGGCCGTAAACGGCGAAGTCGACATCCTGTTGCGGCCCGGCGATCTGTCGCTGGCGCAAACCGCAGACGGCGGCAATGGCGTAATCGTTTCAGCGCAGTACGAAGGCGAAACCTGGCTGTATCGCGTTGGACTCGATGCGGGTATCGCCGTGCAGGTGCGCACCAGTCACGAGAACCAGCTCGAAGCCGGTTCCCGTGTGATCGTGGAGGTCAACACCGGACTGCCGCTGGCGACGTTTGAACGCGGCGGCTAGTCTCCGCCGCTCCGCTTATTCCCTGGCCAATCTGCGAATCAGCACGGCGCTGAGGGCGGCGCGTTCGACCAGCGAACTGGCCCTGGCCTCTTCGCGGTTGGAATGGGCGCCACTGCCGGCGATGCCGAGCGAATCGATGGTCGGCAGGCCGACTCCCTGGGTCAGCGAGCCGTCGGTGCCGCCGCCGGAATCGACGATGCCGATGTCCTGGCCGAGCAGGCGGCCGATGGCGATGGTCTTGTCGAGCAGATAGTCGGACTCTGGGGTTGGAATCTTCGGTGGCCGATGCAGGTTGATGTAGCTTTCGGTGGTGATTTCACCGCTGTCGACCGGGTAGCTGTAGACCCGTTCGAAAATCTCCCGCCAGAGCTCGACCGCCGCGACGCCCTGTTCGGGTTGCGGATAGCGCAGGTCGATCAGCGCCTCGGCGCAGGGAGAGATGGTATTGCGCGCCTCGCCGCCGTTGACCACGCCGACGTTTACCGTCAGGCCGGTCTCGTAGTTGGTCATGTTTTCGATCTGAACGATCTTGTAGGCCAGTTCCTTGATCGCCGACAGTCCCTGCTCGTGCGCCCCGCCGGAATGGGCGGCGCGGCCGGTGACCACCAGCCGGGCCTGGCCGATGCCCTTGCGCTGGCGCGTCATGGTGTCGATGCCCGAGGATTCGTAAACCAGCCCCCAGTCGTGATTCAGGGCTTCTTCCTCAAGGTATCTGCGCGACGAAAGCGAGCCCATTTCCTCATCGCTGTTGAGCAGTACCGTGAAGGCGGCTTCATCGAGCGCGTCCGCGGCGGCCAGCGCCTTCAGCGCATACAACATCACTACGAGTCCGCCCTTCATGTCGGCCACTCCCGGGCCGTAGATCGTGTCGCCCTGGCGGCGAAAGGTCTGAAAGGGGCTGTCGGGCGGGAATACGGTGTCGATGTGTCCCATCAGCAGCAGGCGGCTGCCATTGCCGGGGCGTCGCGCGAGCAGATGATCGGCCAGGTCAACGGAATAATCGCTGCCCGGGCAACTCGGCATCTCGATCAACTCCCCCGGCAACCGGCTCGTGCTGAATCCGAGTCCGCGCAATTCCTCGTCGAAAACGGCCGCCACGGCATCGAGGCCGGCACTGTTGAGGCTACCGGAATTCATGTTGGTAATGCGCTCCAGCAGGGCAAGCATTTCCTCTTCCCGTTCATCGAGCCAGACAACCATTTCCTGCTCTTCAGCATTGATCGCGGGCTCCACGGGTTCCTGCGCGAGCACCACGACGCCGCAATTCAGCAGCAGGAGAATGAAGGAAAATCGTAAGGTGAGCGTCATGGGATGAACTCCTGTCAATTGCCGGAACTGTCGGTCAGCAAGATGCGCCGACTCATTTTCCAGCCTTCCGGCGTCAGCCGCCAACTGATCCGGTAGATTCCGGAACTGCGGTTTACGGGGGCTGGATCGGCGGCGGTCTGGTGAGTGATCAGCACCAGGTTTTCCGTCAGCGCCGAATCTTCGCCGAGTTCCAGAAAGCGGATTCCCGACATGTGATGGCGGGATTGCCGACCCGCCAGGCGGCCGTTGTGGGAATCCACTGCGTAATCCAGGATCGCCCGCTTTCCTTCGAGCCGGGAGCCGGCTGCCAGCATGCCGTCCAGCCTGCGTTCCATGCTGGCGTCTTCGGTAAAGAGGTCGGCAAAATCCGCTGAACGTTTGCTGTCCCAGCGAAAAGCGTATTCGGCGATCAGTTCCTGGATTGCGAGCCTTGCCGCCAGTTGATCCGCGCCGGCGGATGTCACCGGCGCAAGGATCAACAATAGTGCGAGCAGATGTTTCATCGATTGTGAAACCAGAATTCGACCTCGGTTGTGTCTTCCAGGAACTCCGCCGCGTGTATCGTCCCGGCCGGCACATGATACCAGTCCCCCGGTCCGAGGCGCTCGGACTTGCCTTCCATGGTGAGCAGGATCGCTCCCCGGGTTACGACGCCGACATTGTCCGTTTCGTGATTGTGGGGCTCAAGCACCGTGCCCGCGGTATACGTGGCGAATACGACATCGCAGCCTTCGGCGTCCAGTTTCAGCGCGCCATCGTGTCCCGCAAGCGGCGGCAGCCGGCGGATCGGCTCGGGAAATTCGCTGTTTTTCGACATGGCTGTCCTCTGTTAGAATCCTTTGTCAGGGGACCGATTATCACATGGCGGCGCCAGCCGGGCTAACCAGGGCGGAGCCGGTTGGGATATTGCAATTCCACCATTAACATTTTATTGAAGCTCCGGTTTTTCAGAGCTTCCTTGCGGCACATGGATGTGCCGCCGAACTCGATGGGTGAAGGCAAGCGTTTTCGAAGCGCAGCTTCGAGCGCGGCCGCAACGGCGCGGAGCTGTGCTCCGTGACTGGAGCAAGCCATTGAGTTCGGGAGCAAAACAAAACCACGCTTTTGTTTTGCGGCGGTGAACAATTCCAAGGATGGAATTGTTCACAATATTTGAGGGCTGGTGTGGTCAAACCTGTAAGCAGACGTGAATTTCTCAACCTGCTCGCGGCGGCCGGGGGCGCCGGCGCGGTAGTCAAGGCTGGTGCGGCCCTCGGAATCATGCCGGCCGACGCGGCGGCCTCGACGCTGGATCTGGCCGCCGGCAACGGCCGCAGCGCGGTCATTCTCGGCGGCGGCATTTCGGGACTCGCAACCGGCTACGAACTCGGCAAGGCCGGCTGGGACTGCACCATTCTCGAAGCGTCCCACCGCTGCGGCGGCCGCATCTTCACCGTGCGCCATGGCACGCTCATCGACGAACTCGGCAATCGGCAATATTGCGAGTTCGACGACGAGCCACATATGTATTTCAACGCCGGAGCCGCGCGCATTCCCAATACCCACCGCACCTTGCTCAATTATTGCAAGGAACTCGGCGTCGAACTTGAAATCTTCATCAACGAGAACAAGACCTGCTGGGTGCAGGACGACGCCATGCTCGGCGGCAAGCCCGTGCGCAATATCGAATACACCACCCACTTGCGCGGTTTCGTCGCCGAAATGATGGTCAAGGCCATGCACGAAACCGACATGGACGAACCGTTCACCGAGAAAGAAGCCGAAATCCTGCTCGGCATGATCCGCAGCTTCGGCGACCTGTCCGAAGACGATGTCTACCGCGGCAGCCTCAATGCCGGCTTCGATTCCGGCGGCTTTCTCAGCCAGGGCGTCCAGAAGGACGTCATCGCCTTCCGCGACTTGCTCAAGACTCCGTTTGCGATGAGGCTGCTGAGCACCAACGAAGGCGAAACCGGCCCCATCCTGCTGCAGGCCCGGGGCGGCATGGACCAGATCACCGAAGGATTCCTGCGCCAGGTCGGCGACCGCGTCAGTTACCGCGCCATGGTCGCATCGATCCAGGTGCGCGATGACGGCGTTGATGTCGCCTACGACCAGGACGGCGCCCGCCGGCAGATTCGGGCCGACTATTGCTTCAACTGTATTCCGACCCACCTCGTCACAGGCTTCGAACACAATTTCCCCGCCGACTACGTGCGGGCGCTGAAACACGTGCTCCGTGGCGAAGCCTACAAGGCCGCGTTCCAGGCAAAGGAGCGCTTCTGGGAAAAGCAGGACATTTACGGCGGCATTTCCTGGATGAACAATCGCAGCCAGCAGATCTGGTATCCCGTGGCCGGCATCCACCGGCAGAAGGGTGTCATTCTTGCGGCTTACGATTACGGCGGCGGCATGTATCACACCCGCATGACGCAACAGGAACGTGTGGAAGCGCATCTCGCCGACGGCGAGAATGTGCATGCCGACTATCGGAACCTGGTAGAGAAACCCGTCACCGTGGGCTGGCATCGCATGAACCACATGCTCGGCTGTTCCGCGCGCTGGAGACGCAGCTTCCGCGAAGGCTGGACCGGCGAGACCGAACAACACTACCGCACGCTGCAAGCGCCGGTAAACGGCCGGCATTACATGATCGGCGACCAGATCAGCATGCGTTCGGCCTGGATGGAAAGCGCGCTGCTTTCCGCGCATTGGGCCATGGCCGATCTCGACCGCCGATTGCGGAACGCGCCGGCATGATTCGTCTTGCGCTGATCTGCCTTCTGTGCATCCCTTCCCTGGCGTCGGCGGCGGAACGCGAACCCTTCGACGACCGCTATTGCACCACCTGCCACGGGACCGACGGGCGCGGCAACGAAGGCGTGCAGGCGCCGCGGCTCGCGGGCATGGAGCCCTGGTACCTGAAACGGCAACTTGAGAACTATCGGGACGGCATCCGCGGCGCGCATCCCGACGATATCGAAGGCCTCGCCATGCAGCCCATGGCCGCCATGCTGACGGACGAGTCCATACAGGATATTATCGAGTGGGTAGGCGGTTGGAATTACGTTCCCGCGGAACATACGATCAGCGGTGACCTCGATGCGGGCAGGGCGCTATACCAGCCCTGCGCCACCTGTCACGGCGCTGACGCCGAAGGCAACGAGGCGCTGGGAGCGCCGGCCCTGGCGGGGCAGAACGACTGGTACATGGTCACTCAACTGAGGAATTTCCTGGCCGGATACCGCGGCGTACACCCGCGAGATGTCTATGGCGCGCAGATGCGCGTGATGACCACGGGGCTGAGCGGCGAGAACGATATCAATAACGTGGTCGCCTACATAAACAGCTTGTCCGACTGATTTTGCTGAACAATTCCTTCCATGGAATTGTTCATTGACGCAAAACAAAAGCGTGGTGTGGCCGCTTGGCGGCCCGTGGCCGGCTCAGAAGCCGGCGGGGAGAATTCGCATGTCCTCCATGGCCATTTTCAATCTCGTCATTTTCGCCGCCCTGCTGGGCTTTCTTTATCAGTTGTGGCGCCTTGGCATGGGGCTGTCGCGCCGTGTGCTGATCGGTCTGGTGATCGGCACGATCTACGGTTTCTATCTGCAGTTCGCTTTCGGCACGGGCACGGAAGTCACCGGGCAGACGATCGAATGGACCAATGTCATCGCCAACGGCTACGTGAATCTGCTGCGGCTGATCATCATGCCGCTGGTGCTGGTGATGATGATCGCCGCGGTGGTCAAGGTGCGGGAGATCCGCTCGCTCGGCAAGATCGGCGGCTCGATCGTCGGTCTGCTGGTCGGGACGACCGTGATCGCCGCCCTGGTCGGCATCGCCATGGCTTCGATTTTCGGCCTCAACGCCGGCGAACTCGCCGCCGGCCCGGCGGAACTGGCGCGGGCCGAGGTGCTCGAATCGCGCCAGGGCACGATCGCCGACCTTACCTTTCCGCAACTGCTGGTCAGCTTCATTTCCAGCAATATCTTCCTTGACCTCACCGGCGCGCGCAGCACATCCATCATTGCGGTGGTAGTTTTTGGCCTGCTGATCGGCGTCGCCGCGCTGCTCGTGTGCGAGGAGAATCCGGAACAGGGTCCGCGCATCCGCGGCTTCCTCGACTCGGCCCAGGCCGTCATCATGAAGCTCGTGCACATCGTCATGGCGCTGACGCCGTATGGCGTGCTGGCGCTGATGACCCGGGTCATAGCCACGTCCGACGGCAACGCCATCGTCACCCTGATCGGTTTCGTGGTCGCTTCCTATATCGCCATTGCCATCATGTTCGTCGTTCACGCCTTCCTGATCGGGCTGATCGGCGCCAGCCTGCCGGAGTACTTCCGCAAGGTCTGGCCGGTGCTGACCTTCGCGTTCGTCACCCGCAGTTCGGCCGCGACGATTCCGCTGACGATCCGCGCCCAGGTCGAGGAACTGAACGTGGCGCCTCCGGTCGCCAACATTGCCGCTTCCTTCGGCGCCACCATCGGTCAGAACGGCTGCGCCGGCATCTACCCGGCGATGCTGGCGGTGATGGTCGCGCCGACCATGGGCGTCGATATCGATTTCGGCTTCATCGCCAGCCTGCTATTGATCATCGCCATCGGCTCCTTCGGCATCGCCGGGGTAGGCGGCGGCGCCACCGCCGCGGCGCTGGTGGTATTGCCGGCCATGGGCTTTCCGGTCACCGTGGCGGCCTTGCTGATCTCCATCGAACCGCTGATCGACATGGCGCGCACGGCGCTGAACGTCAACGGCGCCATAACCAGCGGCATGATTACCCAGCGTTTCCTCGGCGCAGAAGCCGGGGGAGCCGAAGCCGCAGCACCAACCCATCAATGATTGAGGAAAATCCCATGCAAGTATTCAAAACCGCTTTCGTCATCCTGGCACTGGCCTTTACGCCACTGGCCGCCGCGCAGGAAATCACCAGGCATAACGAAGGCAACCTGTTCTATACCGCCATCACCATTCCGCCGGGCGCTGAAACCCTGTACCTGAGCGGCTCCGGCGCGCGGCAGCAGGAAGACGGCACCTGGGGCGACATTCGCCAGCAGGCGGTCGATACCTTCAGCCGCTTCAGGGACACGCTGGAAGGATTGGGCTGGTCGATGAGCGATGTCGTGCAAGTGCGGGTATTCGCCGTGGCCGATGAAGACGGCAATGTGGATTTCGCGGCATTCAACGAAGGGTATCTCGAATTCTTCGGCACCGAGGAAAATCCCAACAAGCCCGTGCGATCGTTTCTGGAGATAGCCGACCTGGTGGTGGACGGCTGGTTGCTGGAAATCGAGATTCGGGCAGCGCGCATGCCCGAATGACCAGTCTGCGGGAACTGGAACCGCGGCCGCGGTTTTCGCGATGGCGAGCCTGGGAGCCTGCGACGCAGGAATTCGCGAAAGCGAAAATTCACTATCGCCGCGCCTCTGGCTGATCGATTGAGGCGAATATTGGTGAATATGCAACGAAATCGAGCGGCCAGGATCATGGATGAGAGCGGATTTGCAGCCGTGAATTCCTGCGGCGCAGGCTCCCGGGCCCGACTCGCTGAAGTCTGCAGATCTTCCCGCATGAAGACGGTACGCGCCTCGACGGACGCCTGCGCGAACTTGCGCTATGTCGTCACCGAACTGAAAGGCGAGAGGTTTGCGAGAACATCCGGAAAATTGTCCATGGTTATGATTACGGCTTCTTCAGCGCCGGGGAAAGTTTTATGGAAGGCGTCCAGCGAGCGCATGTGGCGTTCGGCGGCGCCGTCGAGCGTGACCTGGATCGGTATCGGGCCTTCGCCGGACTGAACGACGAAATCCACCTCACCGGCGGTATCCCGCCAGTAAAACACATCGAAACCGCGCTTTCTCAGTTCCACGAAAGTGGCGCATTCGAGCGTCTTGCCCAAATCCCGACCCGCGCGCGTCACCGAAACCCGCCGCAGGGCCGTATCGACGGGGTAATACTTCCGATTGCGATGCGAGCGTTTGCGTTCCGAGAAGGCGAACCACGGGCAGGCAAAAAGCAGATAGGCCTGCTCGCAGGCTGCGAGATAGGCCGCCACGGTTTCAACCGCGACGCCGCTGGCGGCGGCGATTCTGCGAAGGCTGAGTTCGGAGCCTGCGGACTCGAAGACCATCTGCGCGACTTGCCCGAGGCTGAGCGACGATCGCGCGCCGACCCGTTCGCGCACATCGCGCTGCAATATGTCGCTGAAGTACTGGCGCAGCAACAAGTCTCCGTCTTCGCTGCGGAGTGGCTCCGGGAAGCCTCCGTAATGCAGGTAGTCCGCGAGCGAACCCTTGGGGCGAAGCTTGCGGAATTCGGCCGGATCGAAGGGAAATAATTCGACGGTGATGTGTCGGCCGGTCAGTGTGGTGGACAGCTCCCCCGACAACAGATGAGCATTGGAACCGCTGATCACGAATTGAAATCGGCCGGGCCGTTCGAGCTTCGATCTCAGCCATTTCTCCCAACCCTTCACCCATTGAATTTCGTCCAGAAAAATCGTGAGCGGCGCCGCATTCGCTCTCGCGGCGGCGAAAGCCGCGGCGAGTTTCTCCAGGCTTTCAAAGTGCAGGCTGCC
>JAJECW010000021.1 GCA_022821865.1 Pseudomonadales bacterium | reverse complement strand
TGTACCCGTCCCTCGAGCTGGGAGTGGCCCAGGATGACAATATCTACCGGCTGTCCGATGACGTAACGCGGGACACCATTCGTTATACCCGTCCAAGGATTTTTGGCGTTTCCCGATGGAGCCGCCACGAATTTCGGCTGGACGCGGGACTCGACGCGAGCGACTTCGCCGAGGCGGACAGCGAAAACGTCGTAAACTGGTTCGCGGGTTTCGGCGGAAGGATCGACATTTCGCGCGACGCGTGGCTGCGAGCCGACGTGACGCTCCGCGAACTTCACGAGGAGCGCGGCGACCCGGAATCCCCCTTCACGGCCCTTGAGCCGGTTTCACGGAAGATGACGGATGCGGGCATTGAACTGTTCCGGCGCCTGAACCGCCTGTCTTTCGGAATCGAGGGACATTACACCGGTCTCGCGTATGACAACGCGATCGACGGACTCACCGGACAGATTCTCACCCAGAACGACCGCGACCGGGGCGAAAGGGAGGTTTCGGCGAGGATCGGCCTCGATATTTCTCCCGGGAACGAGCTATTCCTGCGCACAACACGTTTCAGCCGCCGTTATGACCGGCTGCAGGGCGGCGACCGGTTCGCCCGGGATTCCGACGGCGAGGAGACGGTGCTGGGCACACGGCTGGATATCGGCGCCGTGCTCGGCGGAGAGCTGTTCGCCGGCTACCGCAGGCAATCCTACGACCGGGACGAACGACTGCCGGAAGTGGACGGAATCAGCTACGGCGGCTCCCTGACCTGGAACGCGACGCCACTCACCACCGTCCGGGGCACGGCAAGACGCACGGTCAATGAATCCGCGCTGCGCCAGGCCTCCGGCTACATGGCTTCGTCTCTGAACCTCGGCCTCGACCACGAACTGCGCCGCAATGTGCTGATCGGTGGCGATATCGGCTTGACGACGAACGAATACGTTGGAATCGACCGGGAGGACGAAATCCTGACCGGCACCGTCCGCGCGATCTGGAAACTCAGCAGGATGGCCGAATTCGACCTGGGCTTGCGGATTCAGCGCAGGGACTCGACTTTCCCGCGCGACAACTACGACAAGGACTACGTCTACCTGAACTTCCGATTCAGTCTATGAGTCCGGCCCCCGGAATAACTTTTGCCCAGCCACGGCCGCCAATTGGGCGCTTCGCGTTCCTGGCTGTGTTCTGCCTGTTCGCGGCTCTCGCGCCGAAGGCGTCCGGCGCCGCGGAGGATGCCGCGGACTATGTGCTCGGCCACGGCGACCGCATCCGCATCACCGTTTTCGGGCATGACGATTTGACGGGAGAGTACCTGCTCAGCGAAACGGACACTGTATCGCTGCCCCTGGTGGGTGTCCTCGATTTCGATGGCGCGACGCTCGGCGAGGCGCAGCGGATTGTCGTCGATGCGCTGAAGCCGGACTACCTGGTCGACCCGAGAGTCAGCGTCGAAGTCCTGGAATACCGTCCGTTCTACATCATCGGGGAGGTGAACGATCCCGGCGCGTATCCCTATGTCAACGGGATGACCGTGATCGAGGCGGTGGCCCTGGGCGGCGGCTTCAGCTACCGGGCGAGAACAAACCGGGTGATGGTAATCCGGGCGACCGACGAAACCCGCACGGAAAACGAGATTGACGTGAACGACAAGGTATTGCCGGGCGACGTGGTCCGGGTGGCGGAGCGGTTGTTCTAGGGCGCCAGGCCCGGAGGCTGTGCTGGAAGCCCGCTACCGATTATTGGATACAGCTTGCGTTGTCCTTGTATGAGAACTGGATAATTGGAAAGACAACTGAAACCGGTTCGATTACAGCGTGTGTCGGCGGCGTCGCTTTGCGCCGACGCCATTGTCATCGTCTTGAGCCTCTGGCTGGCCTATCGACTGCGTGGCCTGGACAACGCGGAACTGTACCTGCCCGCCGGCCTTGTCGCGCTGCCGCTCTATCTGCTGTTCGGCGGAGGAACGCCGGTTCGCGAGCGAACGGCGATCAGGGAGCTTTTCCAGGAAATCCGGGTTGCGCTGACCGCCTGGGCGTGGACGCTCGCCGGGCTCCTGGTGATCGCCTGGACCGCCAAGGCAACCGCGGACTATTCCCGCCTGGCGGTCGGTTTCTGGGCAATTTTCGGCGCGCTCGGACTCGTGGGCTGGCGCCTGACCTTGCAGTTCGCAACCCGTCATGGCCGAACTTCTCCAACCGGCGCGCCAGCGGTCATCGCCGGCGCCGGAGAAAGGGCGCTCGGTTTCGGCCGCTTTCTGCAATCCGGCGCCGCCTTCGACGCCGCGCTGGCGGGGTGCTTTGCCGAATCGGAGCGAACGGCTGAAGAGGTCGAAAGCGACGGCTTCTCCCTGCCGGTTCTGGGAAACCTGGAAGATCTGGTGGAACGGGCCGGAAAAGGCGAGTTTTCAACGGTGTTTGTCGCGATGCGCCCGGAAGCCGGAGATGCGTGCCGGCGCCTGGTCGCCGCGCTGTGCGATACGCCGGTATCCGTCTACATCGTTCCAAACACGCATGCGGAGGAATTGGCCCACGCGCGCTGGGTGGATTGCGGCGGATTGCCGCTTGTCAGCATTTTTGAAACTCCCTATTCGGGCGCCAACAGTTGGGTCAAGAGAACGGAGGATGTTGTTCTCGCGCTCTTGATGCTTCTGGTCTCGGCGGCGCCCATGTTAATCATCGCGGCGGCGATCAGGCTCACATCGCCTGGCCCGGCGCTGTTCCGCCAACGGCGGCACGGCATCGACGGCCGGGAGATTCGGGTGCTCAAGTTCCGCACCATGACCGTGATCGAGGACGGCGCGGATGTCAGGCAGGCGGTCAGGGAAGACGATCGATATACCCCCATCGGGAAGTTCCTGCGCCGCACCTCACTCGACGAACTGCCGCAGATCTACAATGTGCTGCGCGGAGACATGTCGGTTGTCGGGCCGCGACCCCACGCCGTCTCCGTGAACCTGCAATACCGCGAGCTCATCCCCGGCTACATGCTGCGCCACCGCGTGAGGCCCGGAATCACGGGCTGGGCGCAAATCCATGGTTTGCGCGGCTCGGATTCGCCCGAAAACATGGAAAAGAGGGTCCGCTACGACCTCTGGTACCTGGCCCGATGGTCGCTTTGGCTGGACCTGTGGATCGTTGCCCGCAGCGTCCCGGCCCTGGTGGGCCACCGGAACGCTTTCTGACCTGCGGACAGGACAAGATTCGGATACCTGTGAAGCCATGAATTCCCCCATCGTTCCCGATTCGAACGCCGAAGCGCCGCCCGCCGCCGAACCGGTGCTGCTCGATGTGCTCGCCCTGCTCTGGCGCCACAAGATGCTGATCTTCGCCACCATGCTGCTGACGATGCTCGTTTCGGCGCTGGTCCTGTTCCAGTTGACCCCCCGCTACACCGCGGAGGCGCGGATACTCATCGGCACCCGCGCAACCAATGTGGTTGACATCGAAAGCGTGCTCGAAGCCCTGCGTCCCGACCGGATCACGATTCAGAGCGAGGTCGAAGTGCTCGCATCCCGGTCCCTGGCCGAGAAAGTCGTCGATGAGCTCGGGCTCGTGGACAATCCCGAATTCAACCGGCAACTCCGTCCGCCCTCCCTGTGGGGCGGTACATTGGCCTGGCTTCGCGGGCTCGTGCCCGGCAGCGGCCCCGCCGACGTTTTGACCCCCGCGGAAGCGGAACGCAGGGTCCGGGATGGAACCGTCATGGCATTGATCGAAGCCCTGAACATAGAATCCGTGGGCATCTCCTATGTGGTTTCGGTCGCGGTGACCACCGAAGACGCGGAATTGGCGGCGACAGTGGTCAACACCCTGGCCGACATCTATCTTCGGGAACAGCTCGACCAGCAGTTCGACGCGACCGAACAAGCGGCCTCCTGGCTGAATGAACGGGTGCTGACGCTCCGGGACCAGGTCGAACAGTCGGAGCGGGCGGTGGAAGACTATCGTCGGGAGCAGGGCCTCACCCAGACCAGCGATTCCACTTTGATCGAACAGCAGATTTCCGAAGTCAACTCGCAATTGATCGCCGCGCGGGCGGCGACTTCGGAAGCGGACGCCAAGCTTCGCCAGGCGCGGGAACTGTCGCTGTCGGAGGACGGTATCTACTCGACACCCGAGGTGCTCGCCGCGCCGCTGATTCAAAACCTCAGGATGCAGGAAACCAGCCTGGTTGGCGAAGCCGCCCAGATGGCCCAGGAATACGGCCCGCAGCATCCGCGCATGATCAATGTCGAGGCCGAGTTGGTGGATATCCGCACAAGAATTTCGGAAGAGGTCGGGCGGATCGTATCCAGCCTGGAAAACAGTCTCGAAGTGGCGAAGACCCGGGAACAAACACTGGAATCCAGCCTTGATGGACTCAGGGAAGAAGCCACCCGACTGACCACTTCACAGGCCCGGCTTCGCGTTCTTGAGCGCGAGGCCGCCGCGAACCAGGCCCTGTTCGATGTATTCCTGGCGCGCTACATGGAAACCGGGGATCAGGAAGATCTGTTTTCGGCCGATGCGCGAATCATCTCCCGCGCCACCGTGCCGATCGAACATTCATGGCCGAACATCCCGGCGACGTCCGCCATTTCGCTTGTGGTTTCACTGCTTCTGGCGCTATTGACGGTGTTCGTGGTCGAACAGGTTTTCGAACGGGGATTCAGGCACAGCGGACAGCTGGAAACCGGTTTGAAAGTCGGCTCGTTTGGCGCGATTCCGATGCTGGCCGAACCGGAGGATTCCATCGTCGATCATGTGTTGGAAAATCCCATGTCCGCCTTCTCGGAGTCGCTGCGCATGCTTCACACCGGGTTGCTGGCGACCCACAATGTCGAACCGAATTCCGTTTCCGTTCTTGTCACTTCCTCGGTTGCCAACGAAGGGAAGACTTTTCTGGCCATTTCCCTGGCGCGCATGCTCGCCCGCGGCGGGCGCAACACCTTGCTGATCGACGCCGATTTCCGGCACGGCCAAATCGCGAAACGGCTGGGATTGACGGATGAATGCGGGCTTGCCCACCTGCTCGCCGATCATGCCATTGCCACCGGGGATTTCATCAAGAATGACGAAGCCTCGGGTCTTGACATACTCACGGCGGGAAAGTCCCTCAAAGTCCGCACCGATATCGTCCGGTCGCAGAAACTGTCGAAACTCCTCGCCGACTTCAAGTCCCGTTACGATTTTGTGATAGTCGATTCGCCTCCCGTGCTTCTGGTATCGGATTCGATCACATTGGCCCAATGTGCCGATCAAACCGTTTACGCCGTGCGCTGGGCCAACACGCCGCGCAAAGTCGCGGCGGCGGGCGTCAAACAACTCGTGGACTCCCGGGTGCGCGTCACCGGCGCCGCCCTGACAATGGCGCAAGGCCATCGGAAGGGATACTACTCGTATAACTACGGCTCGTATGGATATGGCCCGGAGCCATACGGCCTGTCCTCCAAATACAGCCAGTACTACGCCCGTTAGCCATGGCCTCCGGCGGCCGGACATCCCGGCGACAATCGCCCTCCCTCCCGGCTTTGTCCGCGATCGCCATCGGCGCGGCGGTTCTCATCGCGGCGGTCCCCATCGCGGTCTCGGATGTTTTGCTGTTGTCCGGCAATTCCGTCATGGAACGACTGCAAGACGAACAGGCGGTGGACCAGGCCTCCCTGAACCGCTTCGTCCGCTCGCGCGAGGCTGCCGCGAATTGGCGGCGAACGGCCCGGGTTCATACCGACCTCGCCCTGGGTTTGCTGATTCTCGGCGAGTACGAGGACGCCGGACACGGCCACGACCCGGGGGAGGCGGAAACCGCGCTGGAAAAAGGCCTCGGCCTGGCTGCCATGGACCCCTACGGCTGGATGCGGCTCGTGCAGATGCGGTTGGACCGCGAAGCCCCGGCATCTGAAATCGCGGCGCCGCTGCGATTGGCGCTACGCACCGGACCGCACGAAGACCGGCGCCACGCGATGCTCCTGCTGATGGTCGAGGCCGGCCTCCGGGTCTGGAACGAGCTTGACGAATCCGGGCGCGTCCTGATTGCGGAGAAAGCGCGGGCCGCCTTCGGACGGGATATCCGCGGCGCGTCCGCCGCCGCGTTGCGGGCCGGTCGCCCGGAAGTGCTGGGTGAGATTCTTGGATTCTGATTTCAACATACTCTTCCTGCAACCCGCACGACAGTTCGAGTATCTGGGTGTAAACCTTGAGCGGCTCCGTCATGTCGCCCGGTTCGGCGTGATCAGCCTTCGGTCACTGCCGCGCCGCCTCCGGAATACCGGCTTGGTCGTCAACTGCGTCGACACCAGCGTCGCCGCGCGGAGGATACTGGAGTTGGCGGCGAGCCTCGGCGTGCCGAGACTCTATCTCTTCGACGGCATCTACGATGTGGCGAACGCGTATCGCAACGCCGCGCACCGGCGGGCGAACCAGATGGACCCGCTGCTGTATACCCACGTCGCCTGTGTGGACCGGTGGTCTTGCGAGGCTTACGCCGCGCTTGGCGTCCGGACCCACGCCTGGCTCCCCGCCCGCGCCGCGCCCGCGCCAACCGGGGACGAAACTTCGCCACGATCCAGGACCGCCGGGTTCCTTATCGCAACCGCGCGGACTCCCGTGTTCGACAAAGGCGAACGGCTGAGACTGGAAAAACTGATCACGCTCACCGTCGCCGCCCTGGAACGCATGGGAGCGGATTACCGTTTCCGGATCGGAGACCGGGAGCTGTTGAAATCCCTGGGCATTTCCCCCGGGGACAACGACACCGCGGAGTCTTTCGCGAAATCCATACTCCGCTATCAATGCCTGATCACGACTCCCTCCACGATAGCAACCACGGCGATGCTCGCGGGAACGCCAACCGCCACGCTGGATTATCGGGATGCTCCGCTCACCCAGCAGACGGGATGGCGCATCCACCAGTCCACGGATCTCGACGGCGCGCTGGCCTCCATGCTGCGGCCCGCCGCCGACCGCATGACCTTCCAGGCGCGCGAAATCGCGCATCTGTCGGCGCCGGCCCCCGTGGAGGACTTCATCCTCGATGCCGCCGGTCTCGGATCTCGATCCCGCCAACCCATCACCGAAGCCTCTCGCGCTGGATCTGTCAGCCTGGATTACCCTCTGCGCTGGGCCTACGTGAACTGGTTCAAACGATTCAGGAAGAGGCTCTAGCGAGATGCCGCAAATACTCGCGTTACTGACTATCTCCGGCGGTTTCAGCGTCTGGTACTACGTTCGCCGCGGAAACTGCCTGCAACTGGGTATCTATTTCAATTTGTGCGCCATGGCGTACATGGCCTTTGGCCTGACCGTGTCGCGGGCGACCATGGGGCGGGCTTACACGGACCAACTGGATCAAATCGGCTGGATGTCCGTGGCGGCCGTCATCGGATTCAACCTAGCCTACGCGCTCGCCGGCGTGCGCCAGCGAAGCAACGCGATTCGGGTCCGGGAATATCTGCCTTCCCACACCACCCTGCTTTTCGTGGTGGGGGTCGCGCTGGCGTTTGAAGCGGCGGCGATCTTGCTGATCGGCCCTCTGGATTTTCTTTTCTCCGACCGCATCGAGCGCTTCGCCGTGGTCAGGCCCAGGGTGGCGCTATTCTATCTGGCCAATTTCATCAATGTCTGCCTGCCTATCGTGCTGGCCCGGTATCTGTACTTTGGAAACCGGCGCGACAGGGCGCTGCTGTACTTCATTCTTTGCCACGGCATTCTTGTGGGGCTGCTGACCATATCAAGGTACGACCTGTCCATCATTGTGATTTGCCTGTGTTACTTCCTTGAACGCAGCGGTAGAATCCGACCGCGCACCGTCGCCCTCGTCATGGTCCTTTCGTTGTCGGTGACCCTTTTGTTCAAGCCGGCCCTCTACGACCTCCTTCTCAATCAAGACTATCCGAGCAACATTGACTTAGGCGAGTACACCAATTGGATCAGGCACACCGTATTGCTCATGACGAGGCCCGATGTGGAGCTTCCCCACAACGGCTACGCTCTCGCGTTGAAATCCCTTTTTGTCATGCGCCCTGAGGAGGATGCGCTTTCCGAGTGGTTTTTCCAGGAGTTTTTTCCCGAACGGGTAATACTTTTCCCCGGACTCGGCTACGGATTCAGCGGCTTGTGGGAGGGCTATTCGGCAAACGGACTGATGGGAATCGCGGTCCAGTTCGCTTTCTTCGGGGCCTGTTTCGGCCTGCTTGAACGGTCGCCCTCGGCGATGCGGCATGTCTTCATCGTATTCGTCCTGATTCTCACCTACCGGCTGTTCCGTTCCGAGGTGTACAACTTCGTGAAGACCTACGCGTGGTACTTCGCCTATCCGACCTTCGCCATCGTCTTTGTCGACAAGTTCATGATATGGGCCACCAGGCGGCGGGGCATGGCGACAGGCGGCTGGACCCGGGATGGCGCACCCGAACACGCCGGGCGGGGCTACGCCGCACAGGAGTAACCTTCGTCCGGGACCGTTTGTCAATGGCTACTGAAAACTGCACGCTTTCTGTATCGCTTTGGGCTTTATCGCACTACCAGGCTTCACTATTGATTCCTGATATTTTGTAAAAACTCCACGAGTTGATGTACACAGGTTGTCGGATTTTCGGTTCCGCTTTTAGCAGCTGAGTTCTTGGCTCTTTCGGCATTTATTTTAGCGGATTCGAGGTTTTCAAGAAGCATTGGGAACATATCCCTGATTCCCTTTGTGTAATCAGGCAGATAACACCTCAACGCGTCAACCACCTGGTCGCATTCGCTGAACGGTCGGGTCGTATATTCGTAGTGCAAAAGAAACCAGAACTCAATGCAAGGGACCGACGGAATGGCGAAAAAAACATGCTTTGGATTTGCACTGCGGATCGCAGCCAAAGCCTGCGCGAAACTTTTTCGATTATCTTTGTCAAAGACACAATAGATCTTATCGAAAGGATCACCAGCCGATTTTTCTCTCTTGAACCGCTTCATTGCGAAATTGTAAATGCCAAGTGGATCGGAACCTCCATCAGTGCAGACCTCAATATTGGCGCTATTTAGTTCGTAGTGGTCTTTTATTCCATTGAAATAGTTCGGTTCGGTTTTTCCACCCTCACAGACTATAAGCACCTTGGCAAAAGGCGCTCGTTTCGCCTTTTGCCGCTTCAAGTCTGCTGCTTTTCTCGCTTTTCGCCTGTGAAACAGGTTGTCTGTGCCCATCAGGTCAGATGCTCGTGTGGGCGCAGGTAGGGCAACGCTCCATAACGCCCTGAAAGATAGGCCAATTCAAGATTCTCGCGGCCTTTCCTGGGGCTGAAGTCGGTCAACGGATAGACATTTGTGTCCTGCCCCCCCCCTTTCTCGCAAAACCAGATCTGATCGCGTCGAAACACTTCCTGATTGAGAATGGAGGTTTCGTGGGTGGTAAAGACCAATTGTGCGTTTTTGGAATTGTATTCATTGCTATGAAACAAGTTGACCAACATCCACACAAGTTTCGGATGCAAACTGTTATGCAGTTCATCAATGAACATTACACAACCATTGTTCAAAACGTGAATCAAGGGTCCTGCATAAGCGAAAATTTTTTGAGTGCCGTTTGACTCATCCTTAAAGCCAAATAGCACAGTCTCTCCATCTGCGCTCTCGTGAACAGTTTTGATTTCTACAAATTGCTTGTCCTTGAAATCCTCGGCAAATGCTTCCTTAACTGCTGCTGGCATTTCCTTCGGCAGGGTTTCAATGTCGAATGGTCTTTTCTCAACGATGATGTCGGAGATGCTTAGGTCGGCCATTTGCAAAAAATTTAGAATCTGTGCTTTCTGTTTTCCCTCACAGCGAGTTGCGGTCAACTCCACTGGCAAACCATCAATGCCGCTCATTCGTAAGGTCTTGTCGAACCAATCGTAAACGGGTTGCAGTTGTTCGCTGTTGAGTTGTACGGCGGTTGACAGGAAAAGCGCATTATCGCGCGTGGATTTTTTCCAAAGAATCTTCTCCCCCACAAGATTGTTTCCCAAGTCCCAATCGTAGGAATTGGATTGTTCATTCCATTCGCGCCCGAACCAGTGCTGAGGACGGCCCTTGGGATAGGCAAGCAGCCACTCCTGGTGAACTCTTTCCGTCGTCGCCGAGAATCCATACTGATAGCGAACGCCGTCGACAATGAAGGACACTTCGAATTCGCTAGGGGCGTGGAGAGTGGACTGACTCAAGCGAAACGGCATAACCGGAAGGTCGTCGCCGCGCTTAAGTCCGGCTGCCGACTGGCGCACGATTACCTGCATGATATGAAGGGCGTAGACGAAATTGGATTTGCCGCTGGCGTTCGGGCCGTAAATGGCCGCGGACCGCAGCAACTCGAATTCGTTTGCGGCTTTCGCCTTGAAGGTATTGGATTCAATCAGTTCATCGCCTCTGCCCCGGCAAAGACTGAACGTTTGCTTGTCTCGTACAGAAAGGAAATTGGCCACGCTGAATTCAATTAGCATATTAATCTCGATTAGTTGTCGTTTATGACATATTTTGTCAAAGTCGGCATCTTAAACGAGCTGTACTAAGAGTGTCAATCCAAAAGCCGGTCCTACAGCGTCCGCGCGAACTATGTCGGCACGTCTTCCCGGCCCCGCCCGTTCGCCCGTAATACGTTGCAGCGGTCCGAATAGTACGCCACCGACCGGTCGTGGGCCGGCAGATGCGCCATTCATCCCGCCAGCCATGTGAATTCGCTCCGGCTTCGCAGAATCGCAAGGGTGAGCAGGTGGGCGAATATTCTCGACAACGCGAACCCGGACAAGGCCGCCACCATGCCGAAGCTCGGGATGAGCAGCAGGAAAGCGGTCTGCTGGAGCGCCAGCGCCAGGATTGTTGCCTTGAAGTGGTCCGATGCCCGTCCCGACATGGCCGCGAGGTGGCCAATAGGCACCAGCGCCACCTGGACCGCCATGGCAACCGCGGCCAGCCGCAAGATCAGGTCCGCCCCTGAATACGGATCCCCCAGCCAATCCAGGACATACGGTCCAAGAAGCGCAACCGCCGCGGCGCCAAGCGCCCCGAACATTCCCGACATGGCGCACGCCCGCAGGAACTCGCGGCGCAGCGCTTGCGTTTCCCCGCTCTGGTGCTGTCGCGCGAAGCGGGGCGCCGCGATGGCGTTGATCGCATGGTCGATGAATGCGATGCCGCCGGCAAGCCTTGTGCACACCACGTAAACCGCGACTTCACCCGGGGCCAGCCACCAGGCGATCCACAGCGTATCCGACCAGCGCATGATCACATTGCCGACAGACAGCCCCGCCAGCGGCGCCACCTCCCGAAGCGCGGGACTCGACGCGGAGTCAACGCTCCGCGCCGGCAATCCGGAGCCAAAAGACGGGCGCCACGACACATGGAGAAAGACGGCGAACATCAGCGCGTTCCCGAGCGCGAAGCAAACTGCGACAAGGAACGGCGAATCGCTGCCGGCCAGATACATCAGTATCGCGCACACGCACATCAGGCATTGCCAACCGCCGGTCTCAAGGAAAACCGCCGCCGCGGGAAGCCCGCCCGCCTTCAGCAATCCGGCGAGCACATAACTCATGGCGAGGAAAGGGATTCCCAGCAGCAGAATGGCGAAGAAGGGGCCCGTGGCGAAATCGGCTCCCCGGCCGGCCCAGACGCAGATTCCCCATGCAAGAATGCCCGCGAGACAGGACGCTCCGAGACAGCGCGATGCGATAAACCGCAACTCCCCCGGTTCGCACGCGGCGCACCGCATCAGATACGCGTCAAGGCCGAATCTGGATACCGTCGCGGCGATGATCGCCACCGAAACGGCGACCGTGAATTCCCCCATCGCGGTGGGCGACAGCACACCGGCAAGCAACAGCCCATATCCCAGACTGCCCGCGGCGCCCACACAGCGAACCAGGAATGCAAGCGAAACCGAGTCCCGCCAATTCATGAAGACATCAACGACTGGCCAATCCCGGCGCCGACCGGATTCGGATGCGCGCCGGCACGGGCCAGACTAGCTCGCGTCAGAGGGGTGCAGCCGGGGACCGCCGAAAGTTTCATCCGCGCTTTTCGAACGGTTCGTAGAGCCTCGCCAACTCCGCGGCGAAACGCGTCTGGGAGTATCGGCTTCGCGCCGCCTTCCAGGCGTTCTCCGCCACGGCGACGGGCCTTGCGGTATCGTGTCCGATCAGCATTTCCGAAGCGGCGTCCACGTTGTCGAACAGGAATCCGGTATCGTCGTGGCGCACTACCGGCTCACTCCATTCGGCCCGTCGGCAAAGCACGGGAACCTTCAGCAATATCGCCTCCAGCACCGACACCGGCAAACCCTCCCAGGCGCTTGTCGAAAGATAGATCCAGCCGTCCGCCACTTCCCGAAGCGCGTCCGAGCGGGACATCCATCCCGTCACCCGCACGCCGGCATCCTCAAGCAATTTGCGGCGATGCGCGTCGCCGTCACCGATCCATCGAAACTCGATGTCCGGCCTCGCGGCCCGCACCGCCCCGCAGATATCCGCGAACAGCGAGGGGTCTTTCGCCGCCGAAATACGTGAACAAGTGACTACCCGCTTCCTTTCCCGTTCCCCGGTAGTTCTTTCCGCGTAACGCGAAAGCAGTCCGTCCTCGACCGCATTTTCCAGCAATGCCGTCGTGGCCCCGATTTCCTTGTCGATCACGCGCTGCTCGGGGACACAGCAGGCCACATATATCGAGTTGCAGATGCCGTTCGCCAATCGTTCCAGTCCGCGGAACAGGGCGCGTTCGATTCCCGAGCGATCCAGGTGCATCAATGAAATGCAGTGCGGGCTGTACAAGGCGCGGTTTCCAAAGCGCCGCCCCGCCACAAGCCGGCCCATGAATCCCGCCCTGGCGCCATGGAAATGCAGCACATCCGGATTCCAGCGCCGCAACAACCTCGCATAGCGCCGGCACCATCCGGCGATATGCAATGGGATGGGACGCATCACCAGGCGTTCGAGCCGCACATCCGGGTGTATTCTCGCGCGCAAGCCGGCGGGCGTTCCCGCCCTCGGGGAGTACGCGATCAGCACAGCGTGCCCCTGGGTGCGCTGGATTTCGGCCATGAGGAGAACCATTTCCAATGCGCCCGTCGCACCGCATTCGATCACATGACAAATTCGCACCCGTCCCATGCCCTCGATAACCGATCAATACAATCCACGCGCAGAGTGGTTGCCACATTCGCGGTTCTCACCCCCCCCCCCCCCGAGAAATCGTTTTATGGGCGCGGCCACGACCCGGCGCAGCCCCGCGGCAACACCCAATTCGATTCCGACATTGCCTGTCGGGCGGTCCAACAATGACAACACGCCCAGCCGCCCTTCATCAGTGGGTTTTTTCATGAACGAAGCCAACGCAAAACGGTTCGCGCCGCCGCATCCAGCTTCTTCCAGGCGCCGTCGACATACCAGACCAGCATAAGCGAATCTCGTGGCGTTGCACCGGGTGGGACGGTATCTACACCGTGCCAGCTATCGCTCGTGACCGGAAACGCATACCCGGAATTCGGCAGGAAGGGCACGCGGACATCCACTTCCAGCGCACCCGACTCTTCCCGGCGGTAGAAACTCGTTCCCAGGTCCGCCCCCTTCTCGTCTCGCGGCAGGTATATCTGCGCGGTGAGCAGTTTGCTCGGTACGTCCTGGTGCGGACGAATAAAGTAGCCCGGGCGGTCGCGCACCAGTGAAATCCTGAGGATTGATCCTGTCTGGGGAGGAGACTCGCAGTCGATTTCCGCGAACCTCGCCGCGAAAGCCTTCGCAACGCCGGGGTCCCGCAGCGCTTCCGACATGGCTTCCCAGTACCGGCGCCGTTCCCGGTCCAGCTTTCCCAGCCTTTCACCGATGAGCGGGAACGTGAGTCGCGCGTATGTGCCGTCCGGCAGTCTGGCGTCCTTGTGGCGCAATGCGAGGTAATGTTCCGTCGGCGGCAGGAGGCGCAGAATCTCTCGATAATCCCCCTCGCCAAAGACACGGGATAATCGCATGTGCGGGAACGGATGGGAGAGCACCGGCGCGGCCCGCACCGCCTCGACGAAACCTTCGGAAATACGCCCGGTCATTTTGGTTGCCCGCGGTTGCCGGGAAAGTATCCAGTTTTCACAACGCGCTCCAGGTCGCAATCGACCCCCCCCCCCCCTGTTGGTAACGCCTGCGCCACCGCGACGCCCAGAACGAATGAGAAAGTAGCGGCCACCGCGGGAATCTGCAAGCTGAAATCGACGGCCGAATGGGCGCCCACCAGGACGCAAACCGCCGCGCCAACCGCGGGAAACTCGAAGTCCCTTCTCCGAATCCACACCCCCCGCGCGCAACCTCCAGCCAGTACCAGGATCGCTGTCACGAACAGCGCCGCGGCCGGAATACCCAGTTCCAGCGCCAGTTCCAGATAATCATTGTGCGCCATGAGCACACCCGGGCGAATATTCTCGGTGCGGTGGCCGCGGTACACGGCGCCAAACGTGCCGAGACCGGTTCCCAGCAAGGGTTGTTCCCGTATGGCCAAAATTGTCTGTGAATAGATCTCCGAACGCTTGGCAAAGTCGGGACCGGTATCCCACAGCCGCCGCTCCAGGGGTTCCCCGGCCAATAGCAGCAGCAATATTCCTGTCAACGTGGCGCCGGCCATCCACGACAGCAATCTGCCGAAGGAGAACCCGTGTCTCAGGGCCAGCATCGCAAGAAGCACCAGCAGCGACAGCGCGGTTGCCGCGGTCGCGCCCCGCGAAAGACTGAGCAGTAGAGCGCCTGCCAGCACCAGCCAGGCCGACAGCAGCAGTGCACTTCGAGGCATGAATTCCACAATCCAGAAACGCAGGCGCTCCCTGAAACCTGTCCGGCCGGCCAGTCTCCTGGAGAACCGGCGCGCAAGCACCACCGTCGCGCACAAGAGACCAATCCCGCAATACGTTCCGAAAGAATTCGGGTTCACGAACGTCGCGGTCACCGCTTCCGTGTAATCCGTCTTTTGGAACCACAGGATGCTGTCGGCGCCCGAAAACACAACGCCAAGCCCGTAAAGCGCATAACATGCGCACCCTGCGGCAATCGTGCGCAGGGCGCAGCCGGCGCGGTGGGAATTTCTTCCATACTGGAATGCCAGCCAGAATATGCCCGCATACGCCGCCACACGCAAAACGCTGTCCCCGCCCGCCACCGGATCCAGCGAAATCGCTCCACCCGGTGCTGCATCCAGCGCCGCGGCGGCCTCCCGCCAGATGGGGTGATGCCAGCTTTCTGGCATGAAATTCAATGTTTGCAGCAGCCCCCAGAGCATGGCCAGCCCCAGAAACGCCGCCGACAACAGCAGGAAACCGGGTGGCGCGGTCGGCGAAACACGCCCTCCCAGTGCGGAGAAACCCCAGCAGAACAACAATACGCCAGACACGGCGGCCATACCCGCCCAGGCCCAGTCCGGATATGCCCCGAACGGCAAGGGAACCGCCAGAATCAGCACGACGAGCGCCAGAAAGACCGGCTCGGGATACCGGCGCGCCGCGGCGGCGCTATCGGCGGTTCCCGCTCCTGCAACCGAATCTTTCATGTGGACAGGAATCTCCGCGTCGCGCCGGATAGCACGAGACAGGTCAGGCGGCCCGTGGCGAAAGCGCCGGTGTCGATGCCGATGCGGTTGCGGCGGACAACGGGTTCGCGCGTGTACCAATGACCATGGACGATGACCTTGCCGTGGTCGCGTTCATCTTCAATGAAATCTCCGCTTCCCCAGAGCAGGTCTTCCTCGCTCTGATCCGCCCATGCCACCCCTGGCCGGATTCCCGCGTGGGCGAAAGCGTATCCGCCTTCGACATGTTTGTTCACAAGCCCGGCGAAGAACTCCTTGTGCTTTTCAGGCATGGCGGCGGCGAGGGCCTCGCGCCTGGACTCCAGGCTCTTGGCGGTCGGAGCCCGTGTTGGCTGCGCAACGCCGTAACTGAGCAGCGTGGCGTGTCCGCCGCCCGCCAGCCATTGCCCCCCCACCGAGGCATCTTCGAGAAAGGCGAGCAGCCACGCTTCGTGGTTGCCCTTGAGATAAACCTTTTCGAACTCCGGCGCGGGGTCTTCAAGCAGCAAATCGACCACCTGGCGCGATTGCGGGCCGCGGTCCACATAGTCGCCCAGGAAAACCAGAACGCGACGGTCCGCGCGTTCGCGCGACGCGTCAAGACGGACTTTCTCCAGCATCCCGGCTAGCGGTTCGACCCCGCCATGAATATCGCCGATGGCGTACACGAGCGCGCCAGGCGGAACCGAGGCTGGCCCTGAAGCTGAATTGGACATGGATGCATTTTGCCCCATTTCAATCTTGATAGTCTTGTGGTCATCCTGGAAGCGCCCGACGGAAATGCGGCGACATGCGAGTCGTCCAGCCGGTTATCCACTCTGGGCGCGGCAAGCGCCGCAGTATCGGTGTGCAGGGGCTGCGACGGCGCGGTGACCGTGCTGCGCGACGGGCGCGAGCTGCCAGTCGGACTGTCGGTCGAGGGCGAGGAGCCGGTGCCTGACGACCGGCCGATGCGGAGGCGCCGCCTTGCGCTCCGACCGCTTCGCTCCCTCCGCGCAGGGCTGAAGGGGACATTTCTACTTTGTTTTGACACAACAAAAGCGAGCATCGACAACCTACCAATGGTACTATTAGGACAGTCGGCTTCCTTTAAGCAAAAGATTATTCCGACCAAGGAATCGTATGCTGGCAACAACTGGACAGTTTGGGTATTGCACCGATTTGGATGAGTAATATGGATCAGCCAGAAGAATTGATATTGAAAAATGTACGTTGTTTCCAAGGCGAACAACGTGGAAAATTGCGCCCGATAACCTTGCTTATCGGAGAAAACAGCACAGGAAAAAGTACTTTTCTGGGATGTTTGGATGTTGTACATCAAATGCTTTCTCGGTACCGCAGACATAGTTATAGTTCTTCTCCTAACTTTAACCAAGACCCTTTCTCAATGGGATCATTCAGGGATATTGTTCGAACAAGGCGCGGCCCAAGCGGGCGTATTGATGAATTCGAATTGGGCATAAAAATTGAAAGGGATGGGAAAAGTAAAAACATCCCCACCGAATTTATTATAAATTTTGGAGAGCGAGGTTCACAACCAGTTCCATCTTCGATAATGTACAAGTTTCAACAACATGATTTTGTAAAGATTGGTCAATCCGAATCTGGATTGACCAATCTTTCCATCCCTGGAAAGAGCGTTGAGATGAAATTTCCATTCGAAATTTCCCAATTTCAATTGGATTGGTTATTGGAATCAATAATTTTTGAAAAGAAGAGTTTTTCTGAAGCTGAAATGGTAGTGGAATATTTGGAAAGTTTGTTGAATTTGTCTGGTGAAAAAAGTCGTAAAAGGCATTTGGGCATGTTCGATTTTTGGCATCCATTTCGATCAGATTTAGTATCTATAGCGCCATTGCGTGCTAAACCAAGACGTACATATGATCCTATCGGGCCAGATGATAGTCCAGAAGGTGATGATATTCCGATGTTTATGATGAAGATGCATCACTTACAATCTTCACGGTGGCAAGCTCTACATGACGACTTGGTGGAGTTCGGTGCTGAATCAGGGCTATTTTCAGATATTAAAGTAAAACGACATGGCAAACAAATCAGCGATCCGTTTCAGTTGCAGGTAAAAGTTCAATCAGGCCCTCATGTCAACATGATGGATGTCGGTTACGGTATAAGCCAGAGCTTGCCTATTTTGGTTAAGCTGCTCGCCAGCCAAGAGCAGAAACGGTCAGATGTTTCGATCGGAAGTTCTCTACGAACGTTTCTTCTACAACAGCCGGAGGTTCATTTGCACCCGAGAGGTCAGGCGGAATTGGCCAGCCTTTTTGTCAAATTTGCCAAGAAAAAAAGGAATCGTTTTGTAATAGAAACCCACAGTGATTTTGTAATTGACAGGGTTCGTATTTCAGTTCGTCAGAAAAAATTGAAGCCAGAAGATGTTTCGATAATTTATTTTGAGCCGACAAAAAATTCTGTCAATCTTCACAATATCTCTGTTGATGAAAATGGAAATCTTCATGGTGCGCCACCGGGGTATCGATCTTTCTTCTTAAGAGAAACTGACCAATTACTCGGATTTGGAGAGTGAAAAAGAAGATGTGTATCATAGTGGATGCGAATGTAATGGCAATTTTCTTGGCAGAACCCCAAAACGAAGTTGTTGTGCCAATCAGAAATTGGCTTGAAAATAGAGGGGGCCGTGTTGTATATTCAACCGGTGGAAATTTTCAAATGAACTTTCCTATCAACAAAAAAAGGTTTTGCAAGGTTTTGTCCAAGCGGGGCTGGCAAATGTCATTGATTATTCTAATTTCTCAGATGATCAAAGATTTCTGGAAAGTAGTGAATTTTTGAAATCGGACGACCCACATATTCTTGCGCTAGCTCGATACACTGGCGCACGAATTTTGTACACAAATGACCATAACCTACAAGATGATTTCCGAAACAAAAGGGTAATTGACAAACCCCGAGGTAAAATTTACAAGCACCAGCGACAATCAAGGTTGCTCACTAAGAATTCTTGTCGAAGATTTGTAAATTAGCGTATGCTAACACTAAATAGTTCTTGTCCGTAAACACCTCTTTCCCGCGCTGGGTTCGAATAAACAGCCATAAGAGGTTCATTTTTTGGAGAGGACATGGCCAAGGTGCAGATACGCGGCGCGACGGGGCTGTTGCGTTAGGGGCGGAGGTGTTTTGACTGGATTTCGGGCTCCATTGTTGGACGGAAGCGGATATGGGGGACTATCTGATGTCCGGTCTGTCAGCCAACCGTTCATTCACCGAAATGCCGTCCCTGATCGGGGTTTCTTCCCGATCCTTTTGTAGTCGCAGGTCGCGCCCTGCCGCGTTCCAGCGAGCTTGCAAGCAACAGAACCGGGCGCAACGGCCAGTACAGGAAGAACAGCCGATCCGGCAGATTCACCCTGCCCAGGTCATAGGGAGGGGCGAACATTCTCGCCAACTCCCTGACCGCGCTGCGCCAGCAGGGATTGATCGACAGGGCGGTTGCCACCTGATCGATCCTCCGGGCGGCCCCCTGCAGTCCCCTTCCCCCCCTCGGCCGGGTCCAGAGGCGCCGCGTCTTGCGGACTCTGCGCCCGGTCCACGGGCCAGACGCCAATGATGCGGCGGCTGGAGGCAACTGCACCTGCAGGTACTCCCGACACAGCCGCAACGCGGTTCCGAACACGGGTTCCACAGCCATGCCGTGACGTTGGCAATTTTCCAGCGCTTCGACCAGTCCCTCCTCCCCCGCGGAGTCGATCATCGCGGCGACGTCGCAAAGCCATTTCAGACGGCTCCACCGGTGCATCTCGCCGTGGACGCAAAGGTACAGCAGCAATTCCCTGTCGCCCAAAACCTGAAAAGTCGAATCGCCCACTGTTACCGTTTCCGCGTTGGCGGCGAGTTCGGCAAAGTCGGCGGGCAGCGCGAACGGATTGTTTGTCAGGCGGTGGTGCAATTCAAGCGTTCCGCCCGGACCCGACAAGACCCTGTTGCAGACGTACTTCTCGAAGAAGCGGTCACGCGCCGGCGTGGGTTCAAACGAGGGCGAGGATTTGGCCCATCCGGAAGCGCGGAGGGCCTGCGCTGCCTCGCCGGCGCGGGACGGCGGAACCAGCAGGTCGATATCGTAGCATTCCCTCTCGAGCGGCGTTCCAAACAGGCGCACGCCAAGAGGCAGACCCTTCAGCACCAGCGATGGGACGCCTTGTTTGTCGAGACAGTCCACCGCCACACGCAAACCTTCAAGCTGAGACAATCCCCGGGCGTTCGCTGCCGCGCGCATCGGACCCAGAACGGCCTCCGCGGCGGGACTCGCCGCCCCCGCGCGGCGCAGACCCCGCAGCGCCAGGGAGACCACCCGGTGTCGCTTTGCAAGCCGCGCGAACGTATTCCAGTCACCGACGCGCTCAAGCGCCGCTGCATTCGCTTCGCTTCCACCTGTTCCCAAGGCTGCGCGCAGACCTGCGAACAGCCCGTCAACCACTTCCCGCGGCACATTCGCAAGCAATCCCGCCGTCTGATCCTTCAACGGTCGAAACCCGCGGCGGCGAATGGTGGAAACGCCGTGTAGGAGCCAACTTCCGCTCCGCCAAGAACGCATTCCCCCCCGGCAATCAGCCAGGCGTGGAATTCGAGATGGTTATCCTTTGTCTGGCCGCGCCGCACGCCGAACACCAGCGTGCTTCGCACTCCCCGGCGGCGCAACATCCATTGCCCCGCCATTGCCTGGGGCAGGCAGCGAACGCGAAAGGGTAGATGATGAGCCACTTTTCCCACGATGCGGCCTACTTTCCGTGTGGTATTCGGACTGGAAGCACCTTTATCCGCCCCTCCGCCTTCACCATATGGCGCCACGACAGGCATCGCCCCGGCGTTATCCTGTTCAACGATTGGCCTGTCCGGGGCAAGCTCGCCGCCACTATGGGTAGGAATTTCCGTTTCGTCTCCCGGTTCAGCCGAAGTTTGCAAAAATCGCAGCCAAAAGCGGGCAGGGGTGAGCCGAATCAGCACAATGGCCAACACAAGAGCCATTGCCGCCTCCACCGCGAACAACTGCCTGCCGAACGGGAGGCGAACGAAACGGTGAAGACTTCTCGGAAGCGATCGAATTCCCATAATGATCATATTTGCCACCGCAGATATCCCCGGTGTAAATGCCACGGCGCGGATTTGGAATCAGAGACGCATTGGGCGTCGCCGAAGGCGTGAATTGCCAGATTCGTTTATCATATGTCATTCAACGTTAAGGTCAAACGGGTATGGCTACTATTATCGCCGAGGTATACGATGCCTTCCGCAGTGCCAGCGCCGAAGAACGGGAAGCCCGTAACGCCGCCCAGGCATTGTCTGAAAGTCTGGCGCCTCATGAAGATATCCAGAACCTGAAAGGAGACTTGGACAAGTTGGGCGAGCGTATCGACAAACTGGATGATCGCGTGGCCAGTCTAGCCGTGGTTGTCAAGACGCAAACATGGATGTTGGGCCTGGTGGTGCTGGTAGTGGTTGTGCCGCAGCTTGTCACATGGTTCAGCACCTGAACACAAGCTTTACCGTGTCCCATCGACGCGTGCCAGCTGTGGGATGGAGTGCGCTGCGGAAGAAGTTGTTATCATGTTGCGCGTTTTGCCCGCAAACGTTCATGCTTCGCAACGTGGACAGAAGTGGCCGGACAAATTCGGCCAGGAAATCTTCCCAAGCCACAGCCACTGAAATTCCGCCCGACAAGGCCCCAAGGCACACGCTCCGCTGGTAGCCCCGTCGAGCGCATCCTTGTATTATTTTCGTCGAGACCGCTTGTTGAAGAGTTTCTCCATGTGCTTGCGACGGAATTCCAGAAACTCAGGAATGTTATCCGTGTCTCCCACGGGTTTATCCCACTTGAAATTGTCGAGACCCCAATTCGGATCTTCGCAAGCTTTTATCGCCAAAGGCGGCGGCACAATCTGGCATACGTTGCCGTAGAGTTGCCGCGCCCGCCTCTGGATCAGGCTTCGCAATCTGGGAGAAAAATCCGTGGGGCCCAGAAAGGTACCCGGCACGTAGGCCAGGTTGGCCGCGCTCGTGAACAATCCGTACGGTTTTGGCTCCTGTGAACCGGGAGGGATATCCAGCTCCTCGCGCCAGCGGTTCCCGTATTCCTTGTGGTCGAGAATGTGCGCAAGCTGGTATCCGTCCGGTCCGCGCTTTTGAAAACGCCTGCCGGTCAAGGTGAACGCCCACAACTGTTTTGGGTAGTCGTTGTGGTCGAGCGCCAGGCATTGCGGCGGCGCTTCATTCGAAGCGGCTTCCTGCCGGAACATCGCGGTTTCCTTCTTTCCGGCGTGGCGCCGAATGCCCGGAAAAACGCACGGCGACCCTTCCCAGAGATAGGTGGCGGAATTGATGCCAAGCGCCTCAAGCCGGGAGGACCAGTCGGCGCCGATGCGGCGATTATCCTCGGCAACAGCCTGGACGATGCCGACATCGAGAAACCGCATATACGGTGTCGTCGCTCTGGCAAGCTTGAGCATGTCTTTGTCGTTTGGCGGCGGCCATAGCGGCCAGTTTGCCGCGGGTTGTCGGGTTCTCCCCATTTGCGACAGCTCCCTGTCTTACTGCACCTTGTTTACACCTCTTGCGAAAACCGGTTTCCACTCTTCCCGGCACTGGTTTTCGCACTGCCGTTCAACGGGTATCGCCGAACCGTGTCTCATCGACACCGCGACCCGCATTCTACCGCCCACGCGTCGCCGCACGAAGATGCAGAGGACCGACCGGATGCGTCGGGTTCCCTAGTCGAGCGCGGATTGCCTGATCCGTTCCGGCGTCGGTTTGGAACCCGCGCGCCGTTCCGTTTTCCCGGCGGTCCCCGACGCGATCCGCATTTTGGCCTAACCGCCTGTCCAGGCCCATTTCCCCGCTACAGGCCGCCTGGAGGCGGAGCGAAGCGAGCAGGCCGGGCGCAGTCCCGGCTCCCGAGCGGGCCGGGGCTCCCCATCCGTTTTCCGGAGCCCGCTCATGACCGAATCCCCAACAATCCCCTCAGCGGACTACACCCTGCGCCCCAGCGAACTCGCCGCGACCCTGGCGCTGCTGGTGGAGGCCCGCCAGCCCTGCATCGTCTGGAGGCCGCCCGGCGCCGCCAAGTCGCAGATCGCCCAGCAGGTGGCCGCGAACACCGGCCGCCGATACGCCGATGTCCGCGCCCTGCTGCTTGATCCCGTGGACCTGCGCGGGATTCCCTGGCGCGACGGCGACGACCGCACCCGCTGGGCGCCGCCGGCCTTTTTGCCGCCCTCCGACGATACCGGCCGGTGGCTGATCAACCTCGAAGAATTGCCTTCGGCCGTGCCCATGGTCCAGGCCGCGCTGTACCAGCTCGTGCTGGATCGCAAGGTCGGAGAATACGAGTTGCCAGAGGGCGCCTCGCTCATCGCCTGCGGCAACCGGGAGGGCGACCGCGGCGTCGTCCACCGCATGCCGACCCCGCTCGCCTCGCGCTTCATGCATCTGGAGATCCGGGTCGACGCCGCCGACTGGTGCGCCTGGGGCGCGTCGGCCGGGATCGCCCCGGAAGTGTTGTTCTTCATCCGGTTGTGCCCGGAGCGCCTGCACGATTTCGATCCGCAATCGAAGGAGCGCGCCTTCGCCTGCCCGCGCACCTGGGAGTTCGCCAGCCGCATCGTGAATCGCCGTCAGGGTCTGGACCCGGCCGTCGAGCGCGCCCTGCTGCGCGGCGCCGTCGGCGAATCGGCCGCGGTGCAGTTTTCGGCCTTCCTGCGGGTCTGGCGCGAACTGCCGCACCCGCGCACGGTGCTCGACGATCCCGAAAACGCGCCCGTGCCGGACAACTCCAGCGCCCTGATCGCCCTGTGCGGCTCGCTCTACCGGCTCGCGAACGACGTCAATCTCGACGCCATCGTGACCTACGCCGGCCGCCTGCGCCGGGAGCTCGGCGATTTCCTGGTCGGCTCCTGCGCGCGCCGCGACCGGGCCCTGCGGCACACGCCCGCCTACATTCGCTGGGCCGCGGCGAAAACACAATAACCCCGTGACTTCCTCGCGGCCGGCTGCCCCGACGCCGGAACCCGCTTGAGGCCTGTCGCATCCATCCTTTCGACGACTTGACCGGAGATACCCATGAACCTCAATTCCGACGCCATGCTGGTCAGCCTGCGCATCAACGCCTGGTCCGGCCGGCTGTACGACCGCAAGGCCAGCGATCTGGTCGCCGCCCAGCACGAGGCCATCGCCGGCGCGGGCCGCTACAACAAGCGCCTGCTGCCAAAGGACGCCTTCGCCGAACTCACCGCGACGATCAGCCAGGCCAGGAGCACGCATTTCACGCAGACCCTGCCCTGGGACGACCAGGGCAACCGCCTGCTCACCGTCGCCAATTACGACCACTACACCCGGCTGCTGGACGGCCTGCGCGAGAAGATGGTGCGCGAGCGAACGCGTTTCATCGAGCGCTACCAGGAAAACATCGCCCGGGCCCGGGTGGATCTCGGCAAGCTGTTCCGCATCGAGGACTATCCCACGGACGAGGCCCTGCGCGGCCGTTTTGGCGTCCGCTACCGCATCACGCCGGTGCCGGAAGCCGAACACTTCATCGCCAAACTCGCCGCCGAGGATACCGACCGGGTGAAACGCGACATCGAGAATCGTGTGCGCGAGCGTCTCGACGACGCCGTCGCTGACCTGTACCGGCGCCTCGGGGAGGCGATCTCGCGCGTCTCCGAGCGGTTGCGCGACGACGAGGAAGGTAAGCCTCTGGTGTTCCGCAACTCGATGATCGAGAACATCCGCGAGCTGGTCGACATCGCGCCGCGCCTGAACGTGTTCGGGGACGACCGCCTCGCGAGCCTTTGCCAGCGGGTGAAGGAGAAAATCGCCAGCGTCGAGCCCGACGCGCTGCGCCCCTCGCGCAGTTTCGATCCCCAAACCCGCGTGCGCGTCAAGCGCGAAGCCGACGCGCTCATTGAGCAGTTCGCGGGCTATTTTGGCGCGCCGGACGAGAACCTGCCGGAGGCGGCCTGATGGGCGCGCCCGCAGCGGCCGAGTCCGCCGCCCGCGTCAGCGCCTGCGTGACCGAACTGCTGCGCAAGCAACCCTTCTTCGGCAGCCTGGCCCTGCGCCTGCCCTTGCGGGCCGATCCCTCGCGCAAGACGCTGGCGAGCGATGGCGGCGAGATCCGTTACGACCCCGGCTGGGTGGCCGAGACCGGCGCGCACCTGATCGAAGCCGCGATTGCGCGCGTCGTGCTCGCCTGCGCGCTAAAACATCACACGCGGCGCGGCGGGCGGGATCCGCGGCGCTGGCAGCACGCCTCCCAGCTCGTCACCCACGCCCTGCTGGAAGAGGCGGGTTTTATCCTGCCGCCCGGCGCCGAGTCCCTGCAAGGCATCAGCGTGGAAGAAGCGTACGAGCGCCTGCCGCCGCCCGAGGAGGACGGCCCCGGCGACAGTCCGACGCCCCCGCAAGGCGGCGGAGCGTCCACCCCGGACGGGCAGGTGTCCGGCCGCGCCGGAGACGGAAACGATCCGCATGACGATCCGGGCGATCCCGCCGGCGGAGAAGACCCGGACGCCGGCGATGGACCCGATCCCGAATCCGGCGGCGCTCCGGAAAGCGATTCCAACAACTCCGGCGAACCGCCCAGCCACGATCCGGCGGGCACCGGCGAGGTCATGGACGCCCCCTCCGGCGAGACCGGCGCCAGCGGCGGTTCTCCCGCGCCCGACCATACCGCCGAGGAGCAGGCCTGGGACGAGGCCATGCACCAGGCGGCGAGCCTGGCCAGGGCCGAGGGCAAGCTGCCCGGCGCCATCCGGGAAGCCGTGCGCGGCGCCCATGTCTCCCGGCTCGACTGGCGCGCGCTGCTGCGCCGCCATCTGACGGATGCCGCCAAAAGCGACTATTCCTGGAGCGCGCCCAACCGGCGTTTCATCGACAGCGGCCTGTACCTGCCCGCGATCCGCTCCGAGGGCATGGAGACCTTCGCCGTCATCGTCGATACCTCGGGCTCGCTGCCGTCGGACACCCTGGCGGCGTTCTGGAGCGAGTTGCACGAGATCGCGACGGAGATCGAGCCGCAGCGCGTTATCGTGCTGCAGGTCGATACCGCCGTTCGGGACGCCGCCGAGTATTCGGCCTTCGACCTGCCCGACGAAGTCGACGTTCACGGCCGCGGGGGGACGGATTTCCGGCCGGGATTCGCATGGCTCGACGAACAGGGCGTACAGCCCTCCGTCTGCGTGTATTTCACGGATATGGGATGTTCGCGCTATCCGGAAAGCGAACCGCCTTTTCCGGTCCTGTGGATAAACTGGTCGGACCCGCCCCCGGAACGTGCGCGCGAGCCCTGGGGAGAACGGATCGATATCGGAAATGCCCAGGGGTGAATTTGCCTACGGGATTTAAAACTCGAAATTTTCGGCATGACCCTTGGTCGCTGCTGGTGTATCCTTCCATTAAAGGAGCGAGCGAATGAACGATTTGCTGCAAAAAGCTTTCGAAAGAGCGTCCGCGCTTCCCACGGACGAACAGGAGAGATTCGCGCGCTTTCTGCTGGCCGAGCTGGAATCCGAACAAAAATGGGCGGACCTATTCTCCCGCCCGGAATCCGGAAACCTTCTGGACCGGCTGGCGGACGAGGCCCTGTCCGACCACCGCGCGGGACGAACCCGGCCCCTCGATCCGGACGATCTGTAGGCGTGCGATCCTATGCCAGCCGGAGCTTTTGGGACGCATACCGGCGCCTTCCTTCTCATGTCCGCAAGCAGGCCCGGGATTCCTATCGCTTCTTTGTCTCGAATCCCCGCCACCCGGGTCTGGAATTCAAGCGGGTAAGCCGAAGACGCCCCGTTTATTCGGTCAGGGTAAGCATCGACTGCCGAGCGCTTGGCGTTCTCGAACAGGACCAGATCGTCTGGTTCTGGATCGGCCCGCACCATGAATACGACAAGCTTCTGAGACGCTCATGAGCTTGCGCGCACAGACCCTCCGATTGCATGCGGATTCTGATTTCCACGACATGGACAACGGCCGACATCGCGTCAAGCGCTACCAGTCGATGCGATACACGCTCCAGGCCCGACCGCTCTTGAAACCGCCTCCCGGCTGACCTGCGCAATGCGGCCCGCACTCGGTCCGCAAGGCCTTCTCCATCGCATTCGCCTCTTCCCAGGTCAGGCCGGATTCCACGGCATACCAGGCAGCCCATTGCGGAACCTTGTCCTCGTCCTTCAGCCGATTTACACGCGCGGCCACGTCCGTCGCCATGCCGATCCTGCACCCCATTTGTACTCCTGCCCAGCGGTCCGAACACGTAGCGGCAAATATGGGCGCGGTTCGACTCGAATGCAAATCCGGCAAGGACCTGTCGCCTCTGGACCCGAATTTGCGCTTACGCACCGGGGCGCGCGTTGCTAAAACAGGACCGGTGACGGCAACAGGCAGTCCGGATCGTCATTGCGGGGGTCGTTCACCCGGATGCCGACCGCCTGCGCCGCCAGTTGGCCGGGCGGCATGGAAGGCGGCGCTGCCGGGACGCCAGCGAGCCAGGATTCGAATTGACCGGGATGCAACAGAACCGGCATTCGATGATGGATGGCGGACACGTCCTCGTTTGCCTGGGTTGTAATAACGGTAAAGGTCTCGATCCGGTCGTCCGGCTCATACCCAACGAATCGTCCGCCCCGCGTGGCATCCCCGGTCACGCGCCAGCGTTCCCAAAGTCCGGCCAGAAACAGCGGTTCCTCGTCCCGGCGCCGGATCAACCAGGGCTGGCGCGCCTTGCCGGCGCCTGTCCACTCAAAATAGCCGTTAGTGGGAATCAGGCACCGGCGTGTGCGCCAGGCGCCGCGGAACGAGGGTTTCTCCCCCGCGGTTTCGACACGGGCGTTGATCAACTTGTGAGCGATAGCAGGGTCTTTCGCCCAGCTCGGGATCAATCCCCAGCGGAGCATTTCGATTCGAGGGCCTTCGCTTCCCATGCGAATGACCGCCGCGTCCTGCCCCGGCGCCAGATTGTAGCGGGCTTGCAGATCTGACGGGAGGCCAACCACGCCAGCTATTAGTTCACATAATTCGCGCCAGGAGAGAGTTTGCACAAAGCGTCCACACATGGGCGCCAGCATACCGCAGTCGTGCTGCCGGACAATCCGTTCCTTTGCGCAGACCGGTAATTCCGGATTTTCTGGCCGGCCTTCGGCGGGCGACCGCGCGCCGTCGCGATCCTGCCTTCCCTGACGATTCCGCCGGGCCGGCGACGCCGGTCCGCCGCCGGCTTCCAACGCATTCCCGTACGCCCGCCGGAGGCGGGACCGGCGGCGGAGAGGGCGCGGACCGGCCAGAGAGAGCCGGGGCCGCGCACTATTCCATCCACCACGGAGAAATCCATGAACCCATCCGAAAAAACGCCCAAAACGCGCATGCGGACGATTCCGCTGTGCCTGCTGGCGCTCGCGCCCGAGAACGTACGCAAGACTCCGCCGACCGAGCGCGCGCAGGCCGAACTGAAGGCCTCGATCGCCGCCCACGGCCTGATCGGGAACCTCGTCGCCCGCGCCGACGGCAAGGACGACGACGGCCGCCAGCGCTACGCCGTGGTCGCCGGCGGACGCCGCCTCGCGGCGCTGCAGGCTTTGGCCGAGGACGGCGCCATCGGCGGCGAACTCTCGCTCGCCGAGAACATCGCGCGCGAGGCCATGCATCCCGCCGACCAGGTGACCGCCTTCTCGGCCCTGGCCGCCGACGGCCTGGCCGTCTCCGCCATCGCCGCCCGTTTTGGCGTTTCCGAGCGCACCGTCGAACAGCGCCTGCGTCTTGGCAACACCGCGCCCGAACTGATCGAGGCCTATCGCGCCGGGACCATCGATCTCGAGACGCTGAAGGCCTTCGCGGTCACCACCGACCGCGAGCGCCAGCTCGCCGCCTACGAACAGGTTTCAGGCCAGGGCTACCGCATCAGCGCCTGGCAGGTAAAACGCCTGCTGACCGACGAGCGCGTGCCGGCCGGTTCCGACCTGGCGCGTTTCGTCGGCGTCGAGGACTACGAGGCCGCGGGCGGCGCGGTGCTGCGCGACCTTTTCGCCGACGAGGAGGAACGCGGCGTCTGGTTCGAGGATCCGGCGCTGCTGGAAGAACTGGCGACCAAAAAGCTCAAGACCGAGGCCGACGCGCAATCGAAGCGCTGGAAGTGGGCAGAGGCGCGCATCGAGGAGATCGGCGAGGGCATCGAGGCCCGGGCGCAATTCCGGCCCGAGGATCACGCCATCGCGGGCTGCATCGTCACGATCGGCCGCGACGGCGCATATCGTCGGCAAAGTGCTTTGGACGGTCAGAAAGGCTTGAGGCTTGCCGGGTACATTAAACATTCGGCGGGGAAAGAGAAGCAATGCAACTTCGAAAAGTTGATAGAATTAAAGCGCGAGTAGGCATAACCTCTTGGTATTGGCAATGGCGAAACGGCCCCCGCAGAAACCGCAGCGGTTGAAGTTGACCGATGCGGAGCGCAAAAATCTTGCGCTAAAAGCACGCTATGTCGGAAGCGGCGAGCACAAAAGCCGTCGCTGGTGGGGAGGACATCCTGCCAGCCGACAGCTTCCGGGAGGGAGGCTCGGTAGACCGCGAAAACCGGTAACCACAATCTGCCCGTTGGAATCCAAGGAAGACCGGTCCCGCGCCACTGAATGGGTACAGGAAGCCATCCTCGCGGGGCAATACCAATTTGTGGGAGCGGACAAGCGGTTCCCGAAGAAAATCTGGTTCGAAGCCGACGGCAAAGTCTGGTTCGGTTTGTGTATCAATTCGGAATCAGGCGAGTACAAGGGCTGGCCAATCGATGAAGACGAGCGACGTTCAATTTTCGGTTGATGAATGGCTGACGGACGGTCCGCACTCCAATGTCGAGGAGCGCGCCACCCTGTGCGTTCCGCGAATTGTTCTCGAAAACCGGAACCTGCTTTCGTTCGTGGATACCGAGTCCCGCGAGTTTTTCGATGGTCCGGTAATTCCCGCGGTGCATCTGGCGGAGGGCATCGCGTCATGCTGGTGGCCTATTTTTGGGGGACGGGACAGGGAACATGCCGTTTTGCCGTGGCGCAATGGTTACGCATTGCCGGACTTGCGGTTCGAATGCAGAGGCTCCACATTTTCAATTGAGTGCCAACCGCTGGAATGGAACAATCCCAAGCTGATATTCATGAATCATGGCCTGAAGTGGCTGCCGCGAGTTGAAGCCGAAAAGCTGCTTGGCGGGTTTGTGCAATCAGTGGTTGATAGGCTGACCGGAGAGGGTTTGGCTGGGGCCGAGGTCCAACTCAGTTGGGAAAGGGTGAAGAAATCCATGTCCAACAAGGACGAGCGCTCGTTTTGCGAAGCGGCTGGCGCCTTGGGGGTGGACCCATATGCGGTTTCCAACGCTGACAACGCCTTTATCGAAAGCGCGGGTGGACTGTTTGAAGGCGAGGCGCTGATTGAATTTCTGGCGGCGGCTCGCGGCATGTCTGATATGACTTCAGATTTGTATCAGGATACGCGCCATGTATTGATTGACTGGATATCGGGGCTGCGCGCCTCCTCAGGCAGTCGGCTGCCCGAATTGCAAGCGGTGGCGAAACAGGTCAACGTTGACACGCCCGCATCCACTTCGCAGCTTCCGTGGCAAAGGGGGTACTTTGCAGCCAGCCAATTTCGTGACGTAATTGGCTTGAAAGAAGATGATGTTGTTTCTTTCAGCGCGATTGCCAAAAAACTCGGCGGCAAACGTTTCGGACGTCAGCGGGGGCCGCGCGGCATTCACGCAGTCGTAGACTGTCGCAATGACAGCACCTATATCCATCTCTGCGGAAGAGGGGGCAAGAAATGGGAAAGAGCCTCCGAGACATTTTCTTTCGCCCGGGCTTTGGGTCACGCAACCTGTTTTCCAGACGAATCATTCTCCACCATCAACAACCTTCACAGGGCGGGACGGCAAGCCGTCGGCCGTGCGTTCGCGGCAGAATTTGTGGCTCCGGAGAATGTGGTTCTGAACATGCATCATGACGGATATGATGTCGATGAGATCGCAGGCTTGTTGGGTGTAAGTTCGATGGTGGTCAATCATCAAATTGAAAACTCCCGACAAAGAGCGAGTCTTGCCGCATAGCGCGTATACACCGCTTGGGCCCTTTATCAAGAGACTCACCATCGTCTCTTGGATGCGTATTAATTGTACTGAGACGATAACCACTTAACACGTTATCGCCAGCGCATCTTCTTGATTACCTGATGCACTGATGATGGTAGCCACGCCTCTCTGGGAAGGTTATAGGATTGTTCTTGACCAGCATCCGACCTTCCTGGAGAACAACATGACCACCAAAGACAAGATAGCACGACGAAAACTGAGCTTGCTGGAGTTGGCCTCGGAGATGAGGAACATCTCGAAGGCTTGCGGATCATGGGCTACTCGCTCCAGCAGCTTTACGAAATCCAGGACAACTACCAGACCTGCGGTACCGGGAAAGCCCAAGGGGGCTCAAGATGCGCACTGAAAACGCCACTATTTTTTCTTTTTCATTTCCTCCTTCTCAAATATTGGAAAGAAACTACGTTGCTTTTTAAGCTGAATATAATCATCAGCACCGATTGTATTTGATTTTCTTCGTTTACCTCCAGTTTTTGTATTCACCTCAAGATCCGGATTTTCAATTATTGAGGCATGTATGTCATCAGCATGTGCTGGCGTAGAATTGTATATGCTCTTATAGAAATTCATGACAGAGATTACATCTCCTGATTCTTCAACTAGCCGTGGAATATCTTCAAAAAGCTGAATCTTCGCTGATGATCTTGCTTCTTCATCGAAAAGATAAAGACAGCTTCCGTCATGGTTCGGATCATAATGCAACATGTCCAGACCCGGACGTCCAAAGTGCGCTTGGAAGCTTGCATTTTTATGAAGTATGTTATTGTAAACCTGCCTGGCACGATAAACATGGGAGAAATGAATTAGCCAATAGCGCCACCCGTCGGGATTGTTTATCGAAAATGGACTGACGTAAGGCGCACATGGTTGGAAGGCGTTGAAAACAACCCTTTCAGCTGTACCCAACCATTCTTTTTTTGTCATCATTTCATTGAGCATCTGTACATTTGAGTCTACCAGACCTAGGAGGCTGCACCGTAGGAATTCACGGCTGCAAATCCGCTCTCATCCACGCCCCCGGCCGCTCGATTTCGTTGCATATCCACCAATATTCTCCTCAATCGACCGGCCAGGGGCGCGGCGATAGCGAATTTTCGCTTTCGCGGATTCCTACGGCGCAGACTCCTAGATGATCAAGTTGTTTCCTCAATTTTTCTGGTTGATCCTTGCGAAGAAAAGCCAACAATGAATCGATCATAAAAGTGTAGAAGACCTCAGCATGGCGATACGAATGCATAATGTTGCAGATTGTTTCCTGCCGAACGTGACTGCTGCCGCATTGGTCCAGATTGAAGAGAACATTTCGAAATCGCCCTTTTGCAAGGAGATTCTTAATCTTCGGATATGCGTCTTCGAATATCTCATGTAAATATTCAACTCGGAGATGAAGAGTTGGATTGTTTTGTGAAGTGCCCGCCAAGAGCGGTGTTACATTTCTCTGCAAAAGATTAATGACATCGCGGTTGGCATCATTGAATACCAAAAGACACTCAATTTCTACCGGTTCAAGACCTTGGACCACTCTGTGTGCATTAACTTCCTCGGACGCAGATTTTAATTCCTCGATGAAAATAATCGGTGATCCAGCCGCGCCGCATTGATATCGCCCACCTCCCGCGAAACCGTCAACGATAGCTAACCGAAAGCGTCTCTGCTGGGGCAGTTTGCAGCGAACGGTGAGCCACTTCCGCATTTTCAATGCTGGTGCCCAACCAGACGTTGGGTAGGATATCGCCAATTAGAGTTGAGACCAAATAGCTTAAACGCTCAGGGCGCTTCGTAAGAATCTGATAGCTGTGCTGTGGTGTGTCGCGCATGACCCGCCAGACCTTGAGAATGAAGTTATCGCTGACCGCTTCATGAAATTAGGTCGCTCATCGAGTTCACGAAAATCTTCCGTGGTCTACGCCAGCGCAGTGGAATCGTAAGTGCCCTTACGTCCTCCCGCACAAGTCCATTCCAGACCGTACGGTTACCTGATCTCTTCGTCAGTCCGCCATATTTCTCGATGCCCATCGCCTCCAGGCGTCTCGCCATCTCCATTGCGTAACAGTGAGTGCAGCCAGCAGAAACAATGGAGCATCCAGCAACTGGGTTCCAAGTCGCATCCGTCCATTCGATCTGGGTTTCAGCCACAACGCTCACCAGTACAATTTTTGATTCGCCAACGCATCAGAACACTCCTTAATCCGATCTGCTGAGATATCTGTGCATTCTAAGCTAATCCTTTAGCCATTTTCTAAATTATTTGGCGCATAGAGCTTTAATTTACGGAGGTGGAAGTCCGATGAGGATGGTTCTCACTGTTTTCCTGCCTTGCCTTGCCTTGCCTTGCCTCCACCCCTTCCATGCATTGCTCCACAAAGAGGCCGTTGAGCTTTCTTCCTGTGTCATTCGGGATACCGGAGGGTGTCCGGTTCATTCATTTCCAATAACAGGAGCTGTCATGCCACACAATAGCTGGTCCTTGCTGGAAAGGCCGCGGGAAAAACTGTTTGAGGTGGGGGCCAAGAATCTCAGCGATGCCGAACTGGTATCACTGTTGCTGTGCAGGGGCGTGAACGGCAAGTCGGCGCTCGACCTGGCGCGGGATCTGCTACGCCGCTTCGACGGCCTCGTCGGCTTGCTGTCGACCGATTTCAGGCAGGTCGCACGCATGGCGGGTATCGGTCCGGCCAAGGCCGCGAGTCTGGCGGCGATGCGCGAACTCGGTCACCGCCAGTTGTATGGCGAGTCGGCACAAACGCTCAAACTGCCATTAAACTGCTACCATTCTGGCTGGAACTGCACTGGCTCCTTGTAATCGATGCTACCCCGCCCCGAGCACAAGCTGATTCCCTATGCGACTTCGCCTTTGCCGGCGGGGCCCTGGCTGGTGTTTGCGCCGCATGGGGATGACGAGACTTTCGGGATTGGAGGTTGCCTGCTCAAGGCTGCTGATGAGGGGATCGAGACCCATGTGATCGTCGTTACCGACGGCGCCCTGGGTGGGGATGCGGACGGCCTCGTTGCGCGTCGCTGCGAGGAGGTGAAGCGGGCGGGTGAACTGTTGGGCCTGGATGGGCTGCATTTCTGGAGCGAGCCGGATCGGGGCCTGCGGGTCGATGGGGAGCGCCGGATGCGGTTCGCGGCGGCCATCCGGGATTTACGCCCTGCCGCGGTGTTTTTTCCCGGCCCGCTGGAAATCCACCCGGACCATCGCGCCACCGGCATGCTGGCCTGGTCCGCCCTGCAATCACTGGGTGCCGGGGAGACAATCCCCGCGGCGATTTCCTACGAGATCACCGCGCTCAACCCCATCAATCTGCTGATAGACATCACTGCCCAGATGGAGCGCAAGCACGAGGTGATGGCGGTTTACATCAGCCAGAACAGCCAGAACAGTTATCCGGATTATGCCACCTCGCTGAACCGCAGCCGCTCGTTTTCGCTGTCGGGGGATGTGATTTACGCCGAAGGGCTGTACCACTACAGCGAGGAGGAATTGCGCCTGCCGCTTTCAGAGGTGCTGCGGCGCATTATGGACGGCTATTTCGATTCTGCCGCCGAGGAGCCTGCGCCGTAGGAATTCGCGAAAGCGAAAATTCGCTATCGCCGCGCCCCCGGCTGATCGATTGAGGCGAATATTGGCGGATATGCAACGAAATCGAGCGGCCGGGGGCGCGGATGAGAGCGGATTTGCAGCCGTGAATTCCTACGGCGCAGGCTCCGAGGAGCAATGACCTTCTCCGGCGCGCAGGGTGGCGCACTTTCTCGTCATTCTGCGCGCAGGCGCGGAATCTTGTTGGGTGGCCTCTGCGGGAGATTCTGCGACTGCGCTTCGCTACGCGCAGAATGACGGGGTAAGGACGCTCCGCTCCGCGCAAGATGACGGGGAACGCGGGCAGGCTTCAGTGCAGCGAGCCCCAGGCTTTTTCCGGATGGGGGGCCTTTACCTGTCCGATCCAGTCTGGCCATACCGCGAGATTCCACTCGGCCCGCTTCCACAAGGTATGAAGAATCGCTACCCATTGCCAGGCTTCGTCGAGTTGCAGTGAAAGCTGGGCGTGTTCGCTGTTGCGCGGCTTGAATACCAGGGTGATGCGGGTGGCGGCGATGCGGATGTCGGCTTCGAACAGCAACTCGGCTTCTGCGGACTGCTCGCCGCCCTCCGGATTCCCGGGCTCGGAACCGGTTTCGCCCGCAGCTTCTTCCGCCCCGGCCGGCGGATTATCGCCGGCGCCAAGGACTTGGGACGGTAACCGGGCCGGCGTCGGCCGGGTCACCATGGGCCCCAGCATTTCCCTGGCGGCCTGCCGCTCAAGTTCTTCCCGGTGGGTCGCCAGCCAGTCCAGCAGGAAGTTGAGCAGGCGCAGCAACAGCCGCTGGGTAACCCAATAGGAGACCGCGCCGCCCTTGTCGGTTGTGCCGCTAAGGCGAAAGCGATCCTCGGTGGCCACATATTCGGAGGTAATGCGTTGCAGGGTCAGCACGGTGCGCAGTTCCATCCAAGGCTTTGCTCAGGTCAAGGAACCTGGGCTTGCGGCTGTTCGAGCCATTCCCCGACTTCCAGCAGGTCTTCCGCTTCCAGGGTGCCCGCTTCGCGCTGCAGCACGAGCATGGCCTTGATCTGGTCGTAGCGCGCCCGCTGCAAATCGCGCTGGGCGCGGAACCGGTCCCGCAGGGCGATGAAAACGTCCACCGTGGTGACCGTGCCGAGTTCCAGGCCCTGCTGCATCGCTTCGGCGGAAAGTTCGGTGGATTCCACCAGGCTTTCCGCCGCCTCGATCAGGGTATTGCCGGACACCGACTGCAAATAGGCGGAACGCACGATCTCCCGGGCTTCGAGTTCCGCCCGGCGCAGGTCGTGCTCGGCGATGCGGTGCTGGCTGCGGGCCTCGCGCACCTGGGCCGTTCGCGTGCCGCCGGAATAGATCGGAATCGTGACATCCAGGCCAAGATAGGTGATGTCGGACTGGTCGATGGGGGCGTTGTCGAAACCCACGTTGGTATTCTGCCGCAGCGCGATGAGTGAAACCTGGGGCAGATAGGCCCCCATGCGCTCGGAAATGCGTTCATTGGCGACCCGCTCGGCAAACTGGCGCGCGCGGATCTGCTGATTGTTCGCCAGGGCGGTTTCGACCCAGAACTCCACATCGCCTTCGAGGTCGGGCACTTCGACTTCTTCGCGCAGGGTATAGAGCCGTCCGGGCTCCAGCCCGGAGATTGCCCGCAGGGCTTCGTGGGCGAGGGCGAGATCGCTTTCCAATTGCAATTGCTGGGCCTCGACGCTGGCGAGGTTGGCCTGGGCCTGGTACAGGTCGGTGATCTGGGCGAGTTGCAGGTCGAACATGCTCTGGACCTGGGCAAGCTGGTTCGATACCGCTTCGAGTTCCGCGGCAATGGAATCGAGCGCGTCCCGGGCCTGGAGCACGTTGAAGTAGCGCTCGGCCACGTCGGTAAGCAGAAAGGCGAGCTCGTAGTAGTACTCGGCTTCCGCCTGATCCTCGGTGAGCCCGGCCTGCTTGCGGGTGGAGAAAGCCTGCCAGTTGAACAGCGACTGGGACAGGCGCACGTAATTCCGTTCACCGTCGAATGTCCGCAGCCGGTCCACCTGGAAGAAAGGGTCGAGGCTGCTGCGGCGGTTTTCGGTGAAACTGCTGGCGGCATTGAGCTGGGGCAGCAGATTGCCCAGCGCCATGCGCTTGCGGGCCGCCACCACATTGAGATTCTCCTCGGCGATTCGCAGCCGCGGGCTGTAGTCGATGGCGGCTTCGAAGAAATCCTCAAGCGTTTCGCCAAGGACGGGTACGCTGTTTTCGGCGGCCTGGGCCGCGGCAACCGCCGGTGCGGCCAGCAGCGCGGCGAACAACAGGCGGGCGCACGGGGTTCGAAACATGGTGAGTGTCTGCATAGGGATCAGTCTTCTCTGAAGCTGCGCGCCATGGCGTTGGAAAAAGGCTTGAACAGGTATTGCAGGAAAGTGCGCGCGCCGGTGGTGATGAACACTTCCGCCGGCATGCCGGGCATGAGCACGAGGTCGCCGAGATCTTCCATGCCTTCCGGGGTGACCATGATTTCGGCGACGTAGTAGGACATGCCGGTGTTCTGGTCCTGAAAACTGTCGGCGGACAGATTGCCCACCTGGCCGAATATGGTGGGCACCGAACTGCCGAAGGTGGAGAAGCGGATGGTTGCGTCCTGGTTCAGGGCGACCCGGTCGATGTCGATGGGGGAAACCTGGGCTTCGATGATCAGCTCGTCGTCTTCGGGGACGATATCGACAATGACCATGCCGGGGCTGATGACGCCGCCCACGGTATGAATCTGCATCCCGGTGACGAAGCCGCCGTCGGGGGCCCGGATTTCGGTGCGGGCCACCACGTCTTCGAGAGCGATGATGCGTTCTTCCAGATCATTGAGATTGGTGCGGGTTTCCGCGTGTTCCGCGGCGACTTCGTTCTGGAAGTCTTTTTCCACCTGGATGATCTGCAGGCGGGTTTCGCCGATCTGCATTTCGGTGGAGGCGATATTCGCCGCGAGCTCGGCCGCCTCGCCGCTGAAAGTGGCGAAGTTGCGCTCGAGTTCCCGGTAGCGGATGCGGTCGGAAAAGCCCTGGTCGAGCAGGGTGCGGGTGTCCGCGAGTTCCTGCTCGTAGGATTCGGCGAGCAGCAGCCGGCTTTCGCGCATGGCCCGCATCCCCACCACGCGGTTTTCAAGCTGGCCGATGCGCTGCTGGAGCACTTCGATATTGCCTTCCTGGGCGGCCTTGCGGGTGTCGAAGATTTCGGTCTGGGCGGACATTTCTTCCCGGGTCGCCGGGTCGTCGCCATCGAGTTCGGCGGGCCAGGCGATGCTGCCGGCGCCGTCGCGCTGGGCGTTCAGGCGCGCTTCCCGGACGATATTGGCGGTGCGCTGGGCCCGGGCCACATCGAGCTGGGCCTGGGGCTGGGTGCGGTCAAGCCGGATCAGGGTTTGGCCCGCTTCCACGAGGTCGCCATTGCCGACCAGGATTTCCGCGATGATCCCCCCTTCCAGATGCTGCACGCTCTTGTTCTGGGATTCCGCGGTGACCACGCCGGGGGCAAAGGCGGCGCCGTCGATGGGCGCCAGCGCGGCCCAGCTTCCGAACACGCCGAACACCAGGGCAAAGATGGTCAGGCCCACGCGAACCGGCATCCTGATGCTTGAGCTTGCCTTGGGGCGCTGGGCCGGCAACAGTTCCACGGTATTCATTTGCGATGTACCTCGCCGTTCGCTTCGGATTCAGTTCGCCGCGGATTGCGGCAGCTTGGCGGCCGGTTTCATGAGGCTCGCCAGCACCTGGGTGCGCGGGCCATAGCTGACGGTGGCCCCTTCCTTGAGCACCAGCATCTTGTCCATGCTTTGCAGCACCATGGTGCGGTGGCTGATGACGATTACCGTGCTGCCCCGCCGCTTGATCCGGTCGATGGCTTCCACGAGTTCGCGTTCGCCCTGGTCGTCGAGATTGGAATTGGGCTCGTCCAGCACGATGAGGCGGGGATTGCGGTACACCGCCCGGGCCAGGCCGATGCGCTGGCGCTGACCGCCGGAAAGCACCCCGCCGGCGCCGCCGATCAGGGTGTTGTAGCCATTGGGCAGGGTCAGGATAAGCTCGTGGACACCGGCGAGTTGGGCGGCGTCGACGATGGCGTCGGAATCCTGCTCGCCGAAGCGGCAGATATTGTCGGCGATGCTGCCGTCGAAGAGTTCGATGTCCTGGGGCAGATAGCCCAGATGCGGGCCGAGTTCTTCCCGGTCCCAGGTGAAGATTTCCGCGCCGTCGAGCCGCACCGCGCCCCGGGCCGATGGCCAGACGCCGAGAATCGCCCGGGCCAGGCTCGACTTGCCGGAAGCGCTCGGACCGACAATGCCAAGGGCTTCGCCGGGCTCGAGTTCAAAATTCGCATTGCGCACGACAAAAGTCTGGGAAGCCGGCGGCAACACGAAAAGCCCTTCCACCGACAGCCGTCCGGTGGGCGCGGGCAATGACATGGGCTGCTTGCGGGGCGGCAGTTGTTCCAGCAGCTCGCCGAGCCGGCGGTATTGCGCCCGGGCCACACTGAAGCCGCGCCAGGTGTTGACCAGCAGGTCGATGGGCGCCAGCGCCCGGCCGAGCAGCAGCGAGCCGGCAATCATCATCCCCGGCGAGATTTGCTGTTGCAGCGCGAGCAGGGCGCCCAGGCCGAGGGTGAGAGACTGCATGATGATTCGCAGCGACTTGGAAATGCTGGTGAAAGCCCCCGCCTGGCGGCTGGCGGTGCTTTGCAGTTCCATGACCTGCTCCGAGCCGTCTTCCTGGCGCGCCCGGACTTCCTTGCTCATGCCCATGGCGGCAATGACTTCGGCATTGCGCAGGGTGCCGGTCAACTGGTTGTTGACGGCGCTGTTGAGTGAGTTGGCGTCCTGCAGCTTGGGGCTGGTGGTCTTTTCATTCGCCAGGGCGAGCAGCAGCATGATGATGATGGCGATGACGCCCACTAGGGCGAAATACGGATGGAACAGGTACATCACGAAGATATAGATGGGCACCCAGGGCGCGTCGAAAAAGGCGAACAGGCTGCTGCCGGTGAGAAACTGGCGCAATTGGGACAGGTCGTTCATGGGCTGGGCGCTGGTGGTCATGCCGCCCGACAGCAGCGCCCGGTTGAAAGTCGCTTCCGCCACCCGCTGCCGCAGCCGCTGTTCGAGACGGTTGCTCGCGCCGATCATCACCATGGAGCGCACCCATTCAAAGCCGCCCATGGAAAGCAGCAGGCAAACCATCAGCAGGGTCAGCATGCCCAGGGTCGGCACACTGCCGCTCGCCACCACCCGGTCGTAGACCTGCAGCATGTAGATGATGGGGGTAAGCATCAGCAAGTTGACCGCGGCGCTGAACAGCGCGGCGAAGCCGAAGTAGTGACGGATGTCGCGCAGCGCTTCCGCCAGTTCCGGAAACTTGCTATTGGATTTGTTGCGATTCATTGGCGTGTGGCTCTCTGGCGCCCTGGGAGCCTGCGCCATGGGAATTCACGGCTGCAAATCCGCTCCCGTCCACGCCCCAGGCCGCTCGATTTCGTTGCATATCCACCAATATTCGCCTCAATCGACCGGCCAGGGGCGCGGCGACAGCGAATTTTCGCTTTCGCGAATTCCTGTGGCGCAGGCTCCTAGACCACATTGGCCTGGAGCAGGTCGTGCATCTTGACGATGCCGCTGGGTTCGCCCCTGGCATCGGTGACAATCAGCACATACACACTGGCCTCCTGCATGATGCGCGCCGCTTCCGCCGCCAGGGCGTTTTCGTC
>JAJECW010000051.1 GCA_022821865.1 Pseudomonadales bacterium | reverse complement strand
CCGAAGGGCCGGTTCTCTTTTTCCTCCGGGCGGCGTTGCCGCTCGCTTATGTGGATCAACCACACGGCGCTCGCGGCGTCTTGCCGGACGAAAAAAGAGATCCGGCAGAGCGACAGCGCATAGTGTGAACAGGCCCTAGTTGGAGGGCTTTCAGACGGTCATTGAACCGCACTTTCCCCCCACCGATGTATTGCTCGTGGTTGGCCTCGATCCGCGTCTGGTCGTATAGGTAATTGACCATGACGCCCCGGGACTGGCGCCAGCCGTTTTCCGACAAATCCGCGCCGGGAATCACCCGGTGCAGCGATGCGCCATTACCCAGGTGGAAACGCGCCACCGGGTCTTCGGGATACATGCCCCGGCGCTTGCGCAGCAGAAAATTGAAAACCGTCCTGCGCAGCAACTCGGCATTTTCCGCGGCGAGCCCGGGACTTTCGAGTCGATCCCGGCATTGGAGCTTGAGGTTGAGCAGGGCGGCATCTTCCGCATTCTCCTCATCGTCATCCGCATCGTTTTCCAGCCATTTGCCAAAACCGGGAACCGGCGACAGGGTCACAAAAGTTTCGATGGAAGGATACGCCGCCTGCAATTCAAGCGCCACCTGCTTGATGAGAAAATTGCCAAAGGAAATTCGCTTCAGCCCCGGCTGGCAGTTGCTGATGCTGTAAAACACCGCGGTGGTGAAATCCGCTTCCGCGCCAGCCTCATTGTCGAGAATCTCGCCGATGCCCGAGGGAATCCCCATGGTCAGGGCGACTTCGACGAAAATCAGCGGTTCGTCCGCCAGGGAAGGATGGAAAAAAGCGAAACAGCAACGGTTGGCGGGTTCAATCCGGCTGCGCAAGTCCTTCCAGTCAAGGATTTCATGGACCGCCTCATAGCGGATGATGCGTTCGAGAATCGCCGCCGAAGTCGACCAGTCGATTTCCCGCAGCACCAGAAAGCCTCGCCCGAACCAGGTGGAAAGCATCTGCTCGAATTCCAGGTCGAGGGTTTTCAGTTCCGGGTGCCGGGGCAGCAGCCCCAGCAGGTCGGCGCGCATGGCCACCAGGTCGTGGGTGGCGTTGGGGGTCTGGTGCAGGCGGCGCAGCAGGGCGAGCCGGCGCGGTTCGGCGTCCCGGGACAGGCGGCTCAGATTGGCGCCGGAAGGTTCTTCCTCGTAAGCCTGCCAGGCGGACTTCACCGTCTCGAAATCGGCATTGAAGTTCTGCTCGAGATTGCGGAAGAACGCCAGCTTGTCCTCTTCCGCCGCCTCTTGGTAGCTGTCGAGCACCTCCCGGGCCGCCACGGCGGTGGATACTTCTCCCCGGGAACCCATCAGGGTGCGCAGGGCTTCGTCGAGCAGCAGGCGCTCGCCCTTGCGGCGGCGCAGGGAGGCGATCAGCCCCCACAAGAACTCCTGAAACCGGTTCAGCGCCATATCGGATATGCCCAGCCGCAAATACGTCATTCTATCGCGCCCTCCCCGGTCATTCTGCGCATAGCGCAGCGAAGTCGCAGAATGACGGGGCCTCCACCCGAGATTCCGCGACTGCGCGCGGAATGACAGGAGATCCGGAAACATTCTCGCGCCATTATTTGTTACTCTCGGCGGATTGCGGTTCCATCTGAGAGCAAAAGGCGATGAAAAGCGGCGCAAGCCACGCGGGTTCGGGCGCAAGGCGCGTTTCACTGACCGCGGCGCAGCGGCTTGACCCCGTTGCAGCCGACCGCCTGCTCTGGGGTCGGGAATCGGACCCATCCAGCCGGCGGGGCTTTTTGCGCAAGGGCGGGCTGCTGGCGCTCGGCGCCGCCCTCGGCTCGGCGATTCCCCATGCCCGTTTCATGCCCGCGGGCCTGATCCCCGCCGCTTTCGCCGCCGACAATGCCCCCGGGGAGATTCCCGGCAAGAAAGGGCTCATCATTCTCAACGACCGCCCCTGGAATGCGGAAACACCGGCGCATCTGCTCGACGATTCGGTAACGCCCAATCGCCACATGTTCGTGCGCAACAATGGCCTGGCGCCGGAGAACATCGACCCGGACGCCTGGCGGCTTGAAATCGGCGGCGAATCCTGCCTGCGACCGGCGAGTTTCCGCATCGCCGAGCTGCGCGAGCGTTTTGAAACCGTCAGCCTGCAACTGCAACTCGAATGCGGCGGCAATGGCCGTAGCGAGTTCGTTCCCGCCGCCAGCGGCAATCAATGGACCACCGGGGCCATCGGCTGCCCGGAGTTCACCGGCGTGCGCCTGCGGGACGTGCTGAACTACTGCGGCGTCGGCGCCGACGCAGTGTATGTGGGCTATTTTGGCGCCGACACCCATCTCAGCGGCGACCCGGACCTGGACCCGATCTCCCGGGGCGTGCCCATCGCCAAGGCCCTCGAGCGAGAATCCCTGATTGCGTGGGGGATGAATGGCGAAGACCTGCCGCTGCAGAACGGCTTTCCCCTGCGCCTGGTCTGCGGCGGCTGGCCGGGTTCGGTTTCCGGCAAGTGGCTGCGGCGGCTGGTGGTGCGCAACCGGGTGCACGACGGGGAAAAGATGGCGCCTCCGTCTTATACCGTGCCGCGCCTGCCCGTGGCCCCCGGCAGCCGGGTGCCGGATGCGGACATGCGCATCATCGAATCCATGCCGGTGAAATCATTGATCACCTTTCCCCGGTCCGGCATCAGCATTCGCCAGGGCGAAAGGCTCGACGTGCGCGGTCATGCCTGGGCCGGCGACGACCTGGTGACTTCGGTATTTCTTTCCATCGATTTCGGCGCCACCTGGCTGCCCACGGCGGTGCAGTCACCGGCCAATCGCCTGGCCTGGCAGAACTGGTCTTCCTGGGTCCAGTTCGCCGAGCCGGGCTATTATGAGATCTGGGCCAGGGCCATGGATTCGGCGGGACGTTCCCAACCCATGGTGGTTCCCGGTTGGAATCCCCGGGGCTATCTCAACAATGCCTGTCACCGGATCGCGGCGCAAGTGACCTGAAGGCCGCCGGATGCCCGATTTTCCTTGTCCTTTCGCGCGCGGCGAAGCGAAGCCGCAAAATCCCATCGGGAATTGGTTGCGCTTGTTGATGCGATCCATGATACTGGCGCCGCTTGCCCTGGTGTGGATCGCGTCCCTGGCGCAGGAAGATACCGACCGGATCACCGGGCTGGTGCGCGACGGCGATTGGCAACTCGTGCAGGCGAACTGTACCGAGTGTCACTCCGTCCTGCTGATTACCCAGAATTCCGGTAATCGCAGCGTCTGGCAAAGCCGTCTGGCATGGATGGTGGACAGCCAGGGCATGGAGCCGCTGGCGGTCGAACTGGAAGCGCGCATCCTCGACTATCTCGAGCAGAACTACGGCCCGAGGCAGAGCGCCCGCAGACCGCCGCTGCCCGGCTATCTGCTGCCGGAAAACCCCTATCCCGCCTTGTAGTCTCCGCCCCGGCCGGAAATCCGGGCGGCGTTTCCAGTATAATTGCCAGCGCTCGCGAGTACCGCAGAAGTTTGCAAGACATCGAACGGGGGCACGGGGAATCCAGATGGCGACTGAAACAGCCGGAAACCGGTTCCGCCGGGCATTGGCGGAAAATTCACCCTTGCAGATCGCGGGCGCGATCAACGCCTATTGCGCCATGCTCGCCGAATCCGCCGGCCACAAGGCCATTTACCTCTCCGGCGGCGGCGTGGCGGCGGCTTCCTGCGGCCTGCCCGACCTCGGCATAACCACGCTCAACGATGTGGTGGTGGATGTGGACCGCATCTGCAACGCCAGCAGCCTGCCCTTGCTGGTGGATATCGACACCGGCTGGGGCGGCGCCTTCAATATCGCCCGGGCCATCCGGGCGCTGGAACAGGCGGGCGCCGCGGCGGTCCACATAGAGGACCAGGTGTCCCGGAAACGCTGCGGCCACAGGCCCAACAAGGCCATTGTCAGCCAGCAGGAAATGGCGGATCGCATCAAGAGCGCCGTGGACGCCCGCCGGGACGACAGCTTTCTGATCATGGCGCGAACCGACGCCCTGGCGCCGGAAGGCCTTGAGGCCGCCATTGACCGCGCCATGGCCTGTGTGGAAGCCGGCGCCGACGCGGTTTTCCCCGAGGCAGTGACCGAAATCGGCCAGTACCGTCGCTTTTCCCAAACCGTGCCGGCGCCGATACTGGCGAACATTACCGAGTTTGGCCAGACCCCGCTGTTCAGTTGCGAAGAACTGCGGGAGGCGGGGGTGGCCATGGCGCTGTATCCCCTGAGCGCCTTTCGCGCCATGAGCCAGGCGGCCCTCGAGGTGTATCGCTGCCTGGCCCGGGACGGCAGCCAGCGCGGCGTGCTCGAGACCATGCAGACCCGGGAACAGCTCTACGAAGTGCTCGGCTATCATGAATACGAACAGAAACTCGACCGCCTTTTCGCAGAGGAATCCGCCACGGGTCGGACAGGAAACTGACAGGAATCGCAACATGCCGGAAAAAACACTTGCAGGGGCGGGATTGCGCGGCCAGGTCGCCGGCAGCACGGCGCTTTGCACCGTCGGCAAGACCGGCTCGGGGCTGACCTACCGCGGTCACGACATCGAATTGCTGGCGCAAAAGGCCAGTTTCGAGGAAGTCGCCTGGCTGCTGCTGCGGGGCAGCCTGCCCACCCGGGCCGAACTCGACGCCTATGTGGACAAGCTCAAGGGACTGCGGGGACTGCCGGCGGAGTTGCGCGCCGGGCTCGAACTGATCCCCGCCAGCGCCCACCCCATGGACGTCATGCGAACGGGCTGCTCCCTGCTTGGCAATCTGGAAACCGAAGCCGGTTTCTCCCGGCGGGACGAAGCCGCCGACCGCCTGCTCGCCGCCCTGCCCTCGATCATCTGCTACTGGTATGTTTTCAGCCACCAGGGGCGGCGCATCGAAACCGAACTCGACAGCGACTCCACCGGCGCCCATTTCCTGCATATGCTGCACGGCAAAGAACCCAGTGAAATGTTCCGCCAGGTGATGAATGTTTCGCTCATTCTCTACGCCGAACACGAATTCAATGCCTCCACCTTCACCGCCCGGGTGGTGGCCTCCACCCTGTCCGATTTCCACAGTTGCGTCAGCGCCGCCATCGGCGCCCTGCGCGGCCCGCTCCACGGCGGCGCCAACGAGGCCGCCATGGAAATGATCAGCCAGTGGCAAACCCCCGATGAAGCCGAGAGCGGCATCATGGAAATGCTGGCGCGCAAGGAAAAGATCATGGGCTTTGGCCATGCGGTGTACCGGGAGTGCGACCCCCGCAACGCCATTATCAAGGACTGGTCTGAAAAACTGGCGCGGCAGGTGGGCGACGAGCGGCTGTATCCGGTTTCGCTGCGCTGCGAAGAAGTCATGTGGCGGGAAAAGCGACTGTTCTGCAATGCCGATTTCTTTCACGCCTCGGCCTATCATTTCATGGGCATCCCCACCAAGCTGTTCACGCCGATCTTCGTCATGTCGCGGCTGACCGGCTGGGCCGCCCATATCGGAGAGCAGCGCGCCAGCAACCGCATCATCAGGCCGAATGCCGAATATACCGGCCCCGCCGCGGCGGAATGGATCGATATCGACCAGCGTTGATTCCCGTCACCACCAACCCAGAGCAAAGGATCACCCCACCATGAGCGTCAGCGCGGACCGGAACACCCGTCCCGAACCCGACCAGGTACTGGTCGATATCGCCGACTACATCTGCGATTACGAAATCGATTCCCCCGAGGCCTACGATACCGCCCGCAACTGCCTCATGGACAGCCTCGGCTGCGGCCTGCTCGCCCTGCGCTATCCCGAATGCCGCAAGCTGCTGGGGCCGCTGGTGGAAGGCACCGTGGTGCCAAACGGCGCCCGGGTGCCCGGTACCCAACTCCGGCTGGACCCGGCAAAGGCCGCCTGGGACATCGGTTGCATCGTCCGCTGGCTTGACTTCAACGATACCTGGCTGGCGGCGGAATGGGGACACCCATCGGACAATCTCGGCGCCATTCTGGCGCTGGCGGATTTTCTGTCCCAGCGGCGGGTCGCCGCCGGCGAAGCGCCACTGCTGATGCGCGACGTGCTCGTCGCCATGATCAAGGCCCATGAGGTACAGGGCGTGCTGGCGCTGGAGAACAGTTACAACCGCGTGGGCCTGGACCATGTGCTGCTGGTGCGGGTGGCCTCCACCGCGGTGGCCGCCTGGCTGCTGGGGGGATCGAAGTCCCAGGTCATCGACGCCCTGTCCCATGCCTGGCTGGACGGGTCCAGCCTGCGCGCTTATCGCCACGCGCCGAACACCGGGCCGCGCAAGTCCTGGGCCGCGGGCGACGCCACCTCCCGCGCCGTGCGCCTTGCCGACCTCGTCCTGCGCGGCGAAATCGGCTACCCCAGCGCCCTCAGCGCGCCCAACTGGGGGTTTTACGACGTCAGCTTCCAGGGCAAGCCCTTCCGTTTCCCCCGACCCTATGGCAGCTATGTGATGGAAAACATTCTGTTCAAGATTTCCTGGCCGGCGGAATTCCATGCCCAGACCGCGGTGGAGGCGGCGCTCAAACTGCACCCCGTGGTGAAGGACCGGCTCGGGGAAATCCAGCGCATCGACATGCATACCCACGAGTCAGCCCTGCGCATCATCAGCAAGGTGGGGCCATTAACCAATCCCGCGGACCGGGACCACTGCCTGCAATACATGACCGCGGTGGCCCTTGCCTTCGGCTCGCTTACCGCGGACCACTACGAGGATGGATTCCACGCGGCCAACCCGGTCATCGACCAGTTGCGCGGGAAGATGGAAATCCACGAAGAGCCGCGCTACAGCAATGAATATCTCGAAGCCGCCAAACGCTCCATCGCCAACTCCATCAAGATCTGGTTCCGAGACGGAAGCTGCACCGAGCGCATCGAAGTCGAGTACCCGGTGGGCCACCGTCGCCGCCGCAGGGAGGGCATCCCCCTGCTCGAAGAAAAATTCCGCGCCAACCTCGCCACCAGCTTCCCGGCGCACCGCTGCGAGGAAATCTTCAGCCTCTGCAAGAATCGGCAAGCCCTGGAACAAACCCCCGCCCACCAATTCATGTCGATGCTCGTGATTTGACCTCCACCCCGCCATTTCGGGGCAGCAAACCAACAGGATTCCGCCAAAGAAGCTCTGATTAAGCCAGAGCTTCCCTGCGGCACATGGAAGTGCCGCCGAATTCGATGGCGTAAGCCATTGAATTCGGGAGCAAAACAAAACCACGCTTTTGTTTTGCGACAATGAAAAATTCCATGGATGGAATTTTTCAGAGAATACCTAAGGTTCACGCCTCCTGCAGGCGTGGATTCCCGTCTTCCACGACATAAGACCGGCGGACAGCGATCGGTTCTCCGGGCACGGTCACCCGCGGCAGCACCTTGAAATCCGCGCGCCATTGCGCCGGCGTGATCGTGTTCGCGACGTAGCCGCGCCGGGAGTTGTAGAACTTGATGTGAGGATTATTGGCGAGCAGCGCCGCGCCGTAGTCGTTGCCGTCCTCGCCGTCGCCGCCGGAACTGATCGAAGAGCCGACGAACTCCGTGCCGACGACGGGTGACGCCGGATCGTCGAAATCGAGTTTCAACTCCGCCGCCCAATGCGAATGGATATCGCCGGTGATCACCACCGGATTCGGCGTGGCGGCGTCGGCCAGCGCCTGCAGCAATTCCCGCCGTTCGAAGGGATAGCCGTCCCAGATGTCCATCGGCCAGAGCTGCTCGCCGTCGTCGCCGACCGAACGCAGGCCGGCCATCATGATCTGTTGCGCCAGCACGTTCCAGCGCGCATCGGCGCTGCCGAGACTGTCGAGCAGCCATTGTTTCTGGGCGCGGCCGAGCAGCGTGCGGGAAGGATCCTGGTGTTCGGCGCAGCTCGGCCGGCGGCCGTCGCCGCAGGCCTGGTCGCTGCGATACTGCCGCGTGTCGAGCACGCTCATTTCCAGCAACTTGCCAAAACGCAGGCGCCGGTGAATCGGCATGTCCGGACCCTGCCGGCCCACCGGCAGGCGCACGGGCATGAATTCGTACCAGGTCTGATACGCGGCGCCGCGACGGATCAGCAATTGTTCCGGAGTCTGCTCGTCTTCGGCGATCATCGCCGCGTAATTGTTGTCTACTTCATGATCGTCCCAGGTCACCGCCCAGGGCGCCGAGGCATGCGCCGCCTGCAGGTCGGGGTCGGAACGATAGGTCTCGTAACGCGCGCGATAGTCCGCCAGGGTCTGGATTTCCGGCCCCTCGTGACGCCGCACCAGATTCTCGCCCCAGGAACTTTCGTAGATGTAGTCGCCCAGATGGACGATGAGATCGAACCGTTCGTCGGCCATATGCCGATAGGCGGTGTAAAAGCCATGTTCGTACTGCTGGCAGGAGGCGAAGGCGAAGCGGAAACGGTCGACGTCGTCGGCGCCGGAAGCGGCGGTGCGCGTACGGCCCGCCGGGCTGGCAATGCCGCCGATGCGCCAGCGATAGAAGTACTCCGCGCCGGGCCGCAGGCCGCGCACGTCGGCGTGGGCGGAATGGCCGAGTTCGGGCGTCGCGGCTACGCTGCCGCTCCGCTCGATGCGCGAGAATCCGGCATCGGCGGCGACTTCGTAATCGATTCGCAGGACATCCATGTCAAGACCTGCCTGGCGCAGCACGGCCGGATCGAGCCGCGTCCAGAGGATCACCGAATCGGGTCCGGGATCGCCCGAGGCCACGCCGAGGTAAAACGGATCTTCCGGCAGGCTGTTGACCCGGCGGGCGGCGCCATGGGCCAGCGCCGGCAGGGCGCCAAGGGCAAGCGCCGCGTACAGGCGGGTTGAATAGGCAAGAAAATGCCGCCGTGAGACACGGCGGCGGGAATCGGGAATTCTCATGGCGCAACTCCGCTGGCTGATCGGCTGACGGCAAATGGTGCCACGGGAATGTTACTCCCGCGCGTCAGGGTTTCCCAGCAGCATTGCGCGGCCTGCGCCCTACAGCACCCCCGGCATATTGGTCAGTTCAAATGCGAGCAAGGTGCCGAACAGGACGAGCTGCGCGATGACCACGGCGATTTTCGCGGCGGGCGAAAGTCGGTTCACATAGCGCGCTATGGGCAGGTAGAAGTGATGATATCGATACTGCATGATTGCGTCCCCCATTTCTCCAACGTCCTCTTTTGCTCGAAAGTTACCGGGCCAGGCGAAAATTCGTCACCGCCAGACAGTGCAAGCAGGCCATGATGCGTGAATTGCGCCGCCGGGTTTTTACGGTCGAGGCGCATTCTACAGTCGCGGCTGCGAACCTGGATGCGCTTTTCCCCGAACTGCGCCGCCCGCTCGGTCAATAACGCGCGGTCGGCCATACAGGTCTGTTACGCGATTCACCGAGGAACCGGGGCCATTCGCCGATTCTCCCGCGTTATCGCATCGGGCCGGGGATAGGCTTGCCGGCAGGCTCGCACAAAAGGCAAGCGCCGATGACCGAACCGGAATCTTCCCAGGGCAGAAAAACCGCCGCCTACGTACTCGTGGCGGTCGCCGGCCTGCTGATCCTTTCCAATGCCGGCCTGTTCAGCTTCCTGGGCCTGCGCGACCTGATCGGCGCGATCTTCCGGCTCATTTTCAATTCGATCCCCTACCTGCTGGTGCTTGCCGGCGTATTCTGGATTTCGCGGGCGGAGAAGGGCCGGGCGCCGCTGATGGCCTGGCTGGTGATCCTGTTCGGCGTGGTGCTGATCGTTTCCCAGATCGGGCTGTTCGGACTTTCCTTCGGCGACATGGTCGTTCCCGTGATTCTGCTGACCGTCGCCTTCTTCCTCGTCAACCCCCGCAATCTCCTCCCCCGCAGCCTCAATACCAGCAATGCGGACCTCAACCCGGAACAGGACGAGATCAAGCTGTTCGCCTTCATGGGCGGCGGCGAGCTGAACTTTCACTCCCGGCAACTTAAGGGCGGCGAAGTCATGGCGATCTGGGGCGGCTATGAGCTGGATTTCACGGAAGCCGACATGGCGGGCGACAGCATGCGGCTCCATGTGTACTGCATCATGGGCGGCGTCGAGATTACCGTTCCCGCCAACTGGAAAGTCGAAAAAAGCGGCTCCCTGTGTATCATGGGCGGCTACAGCAACAAGACCCGGGACATGGCGGAAGAATTGAACCTGCCACCCAAAACCCTGATCGTCACCGGTCTCGCATTGATGGGCGGAGGCGAAATCCGGAACTGAGCGCCGGCTCCGTAAACTCCCATGCATCCCTTATTCAGGACACCCAACCGCGTAATCGCGATGCTGGTTGGCTGGACCTTGTTCAGCGCCGGCCTTTCGGCCCTTGTCGGCGGCATCGAGGACATTCCGCCATGGCACGGCCTCGCCTTGTTCGCGCCAACGTACTTCCTCTGGCTGCTGTTCCTGATTCCCAACTACTATCTCTGCCGCGCCCTGCCCCTGGACCGGGGCGCCTGGAGCAAGGTGATCGGCACACAGACGCTGATCCTGATCGTTACCGGGCTGCTCTGGGCGCTGCTTGCCAGGGGCTATGCGCTGATACTGGACTCCCTGGCCCCCGGGATTCCCGCCCTGGATTATTTTTCCCTGGGGCTGTTCACGAATCTCGTCATTTTCGCCTGCGGCTACGAGTTTTTCGTGTTGCTGCATTATCTGCTGATCGCGCTGGAGCGGGGCCGCGACCTGGAACAGGCGGCCCTGCAGCAGCAATTGCTCACCAGCAAGGCGGAACTGCGCGCCCTGCGAGCCACGATTCACCCGCATTTCCTGTTCAATGCCCTGAATGCGCTGGCCAATATCACCGATTCCGAGCCCGCCCAGGCGCGGCACTTCTGCCTGCGCCTCGCGGACTTCCTGCGCTATAGCGTGGCCTATGCCGACCGGCCCACGGCAACGCTCGGCGCGGAACTCGAGCATGTGGAAAACTACCTCGGCATCGAACGGGAACGATTCGGCCAGCGCCTCTGCACGGTCATCGAGGCGGACGAAACCCTGCTGCCGACTCCGGTGCCCTCGCTGATGCTGTTCCCACTGGTGGAAAACGCCATCAAGCACGGCATCGACAGTTGCATTGAAGGGGGCTGTCTCGAACTGCGCGCAAACGCCGCGGAAAATCGGCTGCGCATCACCATCAGTAATCCGGTGGATGAACTCGGCCACCAGCGGCAGGGCACCGGCATCGGGCTCATCAGCCTGCGCCAGCGCCTGAAGAATCGCTACGGCGACGAAGCCAGCCTGCACACCAGCCGCCGGGACAACAGCTTCATCGCCCGCATCTGCCTGCCTTTACCCGAGTCCCCTGTGGTCATAAAGTGAAGCCATGGCAAAACGCGAACCCATAAACTGCCTCATCGTCGACGACGAGCCCCATGCCCGCCAGGCGCTGCAATCGGCCCTTGCCAGACATCCCGAGCTCGCGGTGATCGGGCTGTGCGAGAACGGTTTGCAGGCGGTCAAGGCGATCCATGAGCAGCGTCCGCAACTGCTGTTTCTCGATGTGCAAATGCCCAAACTCGACGGTTTCGACGTGCTCGAACTCGTCCAGGAACAGATTCCCTTCGTGATTTTCGTCACCGCCTACGATCAGTACGCGGTGCAGGCGTTCGAGGCCAATGCGGTGGATTACCTGCTCAAGCCAGTGGACCCGAAGCGGCTTGCCCAGGCGGTGGAAAAAGTCGTGGCCCGGGTGGGCCTCGAAGAACCTTCAAGTCTGCAAAGCCTGCTTGCGGACCCGGCCCGGGAGCGCGAACTGCTGCGCCGGATCCTCGTGCGCGACGGCAGCGAAGTGCATGTGCTTGCGGTGGATACCGTCCGCTATATTGAAGCCGCCGACGACTACGTGGCGATTCACACCGGCGACACCACCCATATCAAGCTCGACCGGCTCAGTCGCCTGCAGAAGAAACTCGACCCGCGCCTGTTCTGCCGCATCCACCGTTCGTATCTGCTCAACATCAATTTTCTCGCGCGAATCGAATCCGAGAACAAGGACAGCCGCATCGCCATCCTCACCGACAAGCGCGAACTGCCCATCAGCCGCAGCGGCTACGGCAACTTGCAGAAATTGCTGTGATGGTTGCGCGGATGAGAGCGGATTTGCAGCCATGAATTCCTGCGCGCAGGCTCCCGGGGAAGCTCCGATCAAGTCAGAGTTTCCCCGCGGCACAGGGAAGTGCCGCCGAATTCGATGGGTGCAGGCAAGCGTTTTCGAAGCGCGGCTTCGAGCGCGGCCGCAACGGTACGGAGCCATGCTCCGTGACTGGAGTAGGCCATTGAATTCGTGAGAATACCTAGTCGGTCAACCAGCGGCTGACCCGGTCGAGCAGCGCCGCCATGTCCTGCCTTGTTTGCGGCAATCGCTCGGGCGGGAGATCGAGGTGATTGAGCGGAATCTCGCCGCGGTATTGCGAGAACACAGGCTCCAGCAGTTCCAGCGGATAGCGGTGTATGCCGCGCCCGGCGCGAAACTCGGCGATGGGGATTTCGGCCTCGATCACCGCCTCGACGTTTCCCGCCGCCTGGGCCAGAACGCCGCCGTCGGGCCCGACAATCAGCGAGTTGCCGCCTTGTGAAGCCGCCGGGCTATCGGCGGGAAACACGATATTGCACATGGCGGAATACATATTGTTGTAGCGGGCGACGGCCATGACGTCGGTCTCGGAAAACAGGGTTGCCGTGCGAAACATGATTTCCACGCCGCGCATGGCGAAAGCGGCGTAAACGAACGGATCAAGCTGCACGGTGCTCACGGCGATATTGCCGAATTCGGTGCGCAGGACGGGGATCAGTTGTTCTTCGCCGTAACGGTCGAGATAGCGGTCATGGACGTTTTCCACCGTGGTGGTTGGAATGTCTCCGCCGTCGGCGCTGAAGCGCTTGATGTTTCTGCTTTTCCAGAATTCCGCTGCGATTTCGCCTTGCCGGTCGATGACGGTATTGATGCTGAGGATATGCCCCGGCCATTCCTCGTCCCGGGCATAGCTGCCAAAGATGATATAGCTGTCGCAATCCCGGGCGAGTTCACCGAGGCGGTCGGTTTCCGGCCCGGGAATACGGATCGTGTAATCCAGCTTTTCTTCGCGAGGCGCACGGGAATAGCCGGTGAGGGGAAATTCGTTGAAGAGGATGAAATCGGGCTGGCTTCCTTCGGAACAGGCGGTTTCGATCCAGGATTCCATTCGCCGCAGATTTTCAGCGAGGCCGGCCTGGGGATCGTCAAAGTCTTCCATATTCCTGACGAGGTTCTGGACCACCTTGACCACAACCACGTCCTTTTCCAGGGGCACGGTTTCGTAGTCTCCCCGTTCATCGACCAGGGGCGGCCATTCCCTGCCCCGCTCTTCGGCGCAGGCGACGAGCGTCATGCCGAGCGCGACGGCATGAACAACGCGGATTGGCATCGATACCGATCTCATTTCGGCTTGGTGAAGATCATCATGTGTTGCCAGGGGAGAAAGTCGAGGGTTTCACTCCATTCGAGCCCGACGACAGCCATTTCGAGGATGGCCTGTTCCTGGGTCATCTTGTGCAGCGGGCGAATGGGCACCGATGCGTCTTCGCCGCGATACTCGAGCAGGAATACGCGGCCGCCCGGCTTCAGCGCCCGGTAGACGCCGTCCATCATTTCGAACGGGTGGGAGAATTCGTGATAGGCGTCCACCATGATGGCGGCGTCGATGGAATTCTCGGGCAGGCGCGGATCATCGATGGCGCCGAGAATCGTGCGAATGTTCCCGCCTTTCCCGTCCGCCTGCCGCTGCACGATCAGGTCGAGCATTTCCTGCTGGATGTCCACCGCCAGCACTTCGCCGTCTGACACTTTCCCGGCAATGCGAAACGAGAAGTAGCCCGAACCCGCGCCGATATCGGCAACGACTTCATCGGGGGCCAGATTCATGTTGGCGACGACTTCATCCGGCATCTCCTCCATGATGCGGCCCGGCCGGTTGAGCCAGTCCGCCGCCAGATGCCCCATGACGAAGGAAATCTCCCGGCCCATGTAGAACTTGCCAATCCCGGTGGTGCGCCGCTCCGGGTCCACCAGATAACCGGGATGCTCGGCGGCCTGGGTGAACTGGGCAGCCAAGGCGAGCAGGAGAAAGGGAACCGACAAGCGTTTAAGAATGCTGATCATCAGGGCCACTCGTGGTCAACTGGAAGGGATAATTGTAGAGCAGCCGGGAAACCGATGCCATGCGACCTTGCAGGAAGCGAAGGTCCCTCTCCCTTCGCTCCGCGCGAAATGAAGTCCGTACCCCCGTCATTCTGCGCGCAGCGAAGCGAAGTCGCAGAATCCCTCCCAGTGGCCACTCAGGGAAATTCCGCGACTGCGCGCAAAACGACGAGTTTGAAATGCTCAGCCAGCCATTCTCCATCGCCAGGGGAGTCACCCTGCAACCTGGCGGATACGATTTCACCAGCTAAGAAGTTTTCTACCGCCTCGG
>JAJECW010000107.1 GCA_022821865.1 Pseudomonadales bacterium | reverse complement strand
AGTCAGAGCTTCCCTGCGGCACATGGAAGTGCCGCCGAATTCGATGGCGTAAGCCATTGAATTCGGGAGCAAAACAAAACCACGCTTTTGTTTTGCGATAATGAAAAACTCCACGGATGGAGTTTTTCAGAGAATACCTAGATTCATACATCCACCAGCGAATGAAATCCGCGCCATGTCCCTGAGCATCGACCGGGCCCGCACCATCGCCAGAATCCTGACGGAGTCGCTGCCCTACATCCAGAAATTCGCCGGCCACACCGTGGTGGTGAAATACGGCGGCAACGCCATGGTGGACGAAGCCCTCAAGCAGAGCTTCGCCACCGATGTGGTGCTGATGAAACTGGTTGGAATTCATCCGGTGATCGTCCACGGCGGCGGCCCCCAGATCGGCAAGCTGCTTGAGGAACTCCATATCGAATCGCGCTTTGTGGATGGCCTGCGGGTCACCGACAGCCGCACCATGGATGTGGTGGAGATGGTGCTGGGCGGCCAGGTCAACAAGGAGATCGTGAGCCTGCTCAACCGGCATCAGGGCAAGGCGGTGGGCATCAGCGGCAAGGACGGCAATCTGATCCGGGCGCGCCGGCTCAAGGTGCGGCGCGGTGATGAGGACAGCGAATTCGTCGATCTCGGCCAGGTGGGGGAGATCGTTTCCATCGATACCCGGGTGCTGGAGATGATGAAGGCCAGCGACTTCATCCCGGTGATCGCCCCGGTGGGCACCGACGAGAACGGTGTCAGCTACAATATCAACGCCGACTCGGTGGCGGGCTCCATCGCCGGCGTGCTCGGCGCCGAAAAGCTCATCCTGCTCACCAATGTGGCCGGGGTGCGGGACCGCGACGGCAAGGTGCTGACGGGTCTCAGCGTCCAGCAGGTGGAAGAGCTCGCAACCACCGGCATTCTCAGCGGCGGCATGCTGCCCAAGGTGGAGTGCGCCCTGGACGCCCTCCGCTCCGGGGTGCGCAGCGCCCATATCATCGATGGCCGCGTGGAGCACGCCCTGCTGCTGGAAATCTTCACCGACGAAGGCGTGGGTACGCTGATCGGCGGCTGAGGGCTGCGCGGGTCACCCATGCGCTACGGGACTCATACCCCAAACCGTTCCCGATAGGCCCGCACCGCCCCGGCATGGGCCTGCAACCCGGAGTCGGTATTGGATTCGAGATACTCGATGACATGACCCAGGCTGACCACGTTGGTGACCCGGGTCCGGTATTCCCGCTCGATTTCCGCGATTGCCGAATCGGCTCCCCCGCCGCGCTCCTGCCGGTCCAGGGCGATGAGGATTCCCGCCAGTTCCGCGCCGTGGGCGTGAATGATCCCGGCGGCCTCGCGCACTGCCGTGCCCGCGGTAATGACATCGTCCACGAGCAATACCCGCCCTGTGAGTTCCGCCCCCACGAGCACCCCGCCTTCGCCGTGGTCCTTCGCTTCCTTGCGATTGAAGCACCAGGCCGCGTCGTGGCCGAAATCCCGGTGCAGGGCCATGGCGGTGGCGGCAACCAGCGGGATTCCCTTGTAGGCCGGGCCGAACAGCGTGTCGAAACCGATCCCGGAATGGGCGATGGCCCGGGCGTAGCTGCCGGCGAGGAAGGACAGCCGGCCGCCGGTATTGAACAGCCCGGCATTGAAGAAATAGGGGCTGATCCGGCCCGACTTGAGCGTGAAGCTGCCGAAGCGGAGAATCCCGTGTTCGATGACGAAGCGGAGAAATTCGCACTGGAAGTCCTGCATCGGGCGATCCCCAGGCTGTCAGGAGCCCGCGCCGCTGGCTCCCAGCGCCTGCTTCTGGCTGGCGATGAGATTCGCGATTCCCGCTTCGGCGAGATCGAGCATTTCATTGAGTTCCCGCCGGCTGAAATCGTCCTGTTCCGCAGTGCCCTGAACTTCGATCAGGCCGCCGTGTTCGGTCATTACCACATTGAGATCGGTGTCCGCCGCCGAATCTTCGGAATAGTCAAGGTCGAGCAGGGGCCGGCCTTCCCGCAGTCCCACGGAAACCGCCGCCACCAGTTGCCTGAGCGGATTCTCCGCAATCCGCCTTTTGTCCAGCATGTGCTCCAGGGCGTCCACGAGGGCCACACAGGCGCCGGTGATGGCGGCGGTGCGGGTGCCGCCGTCGGCCTGGATCACGTCACAGTCGATCTTGATGCTGTGTTCGCCGAGCCGGGACATGTCCACCGCGGCGCGCAGGGAGCGACCGATCAGGCGCTGGATTTCCATGGTCCTGCCGGCTTGCCGCCCCCGGGCGGCTTCCCGATCCATGCGCGTACCGGTGGCCCGCGGCAGCATGCCGTATTCCGCGGTGATCCAGCCCTGCCCGCTGCCGCGCAGGAAGTGCGGCAGCGAGGATTCCACGCTGGCGGTGCAAAGCACCCTGGTGGCGCCGAATTCGGCAAGTACCGAGCCCTCGGCGTGCCGGGTATAGCGCCGCGTGAGCGTCACCGGGCGCAGTTGTCCGGCGGTTCTGCCGTCCGCTCGCAAGGTATCGTTCATGGGATAGGTTCAAGCCTGGATTTGCGAACATTATCCTGCAAGCCATCCGCATTTGCGAACCGCGCGGGAGGCTCCGCCGTTTGCTGAATCCCGGTTGCCCTCGCGCTAGAATAAGCCCGCATTATCATTCCTTGGGGAAAATTCAATGTTGAGCATGACGGCTTTTTGCCGCAAACAGGCCGAACTTGAGCAGGGGGCTCTGGTTTGGGAAATCCGTTCGGTCAATCACCGCTATCTGGAAACCGCTTTCCGCCTGCCGGAGACGTTTCGCGGCCTGGAAATGACGATTCGCAAAACCCTGCGCAGCCGGATGAAGCGCGGCAAGGTGGATTGCACCTTGCGCTTCCGGGAATCCGGGGCCGCCAGCGGCGAACTGCGCCTCAACCCCGAGGTGCTGACCAATCTCGCCCGGGCCAGCGAAAAGCTGCACGATCACTACGGCGACTCCCGGCTGCCCTCCAGCCTCGACATTCTGCGCTGGCCGGGCGTCATTGAGGAGGAGCCCACGGAAGACTGCGCACTCGAACAGGCCGCCCTGGCCCTGTTCAATGGCACCCTCGATGAATTTCTCGCCAGCCGCGCCCGGGAGGGCAAAGAAATCGAAGCGGTCATCCGCGAGCGGGTGGTTTCGATCCGGGAAACCCTCGCCGGCATCCGCGGCGTGCTGCCCGCGTTGCTGGCCGTCCAGCGCCAGAACCTGCTCGATTCCATCGCCGGATTGAAAGTCGATCTGGATACGGGACGCATGGAACAGGAAGTCGCCCTGCTCGTGCAAAAGGCCGACATCGCCGAGGAACTCGACCGCCTCGATGCCCATGTCAACGAACTCGAACGCCTGCTCGGGGTCGCCGAGCCCACGGGACGCCAGCTCGATTTTCTGATGCAGGAACTGATGCGCGAAGCCAACACCATCTGCTCCAAGTCCGCCGCCATGGAAACCACCCGCAACGCCCTTGACCTGAAAGCGCTGATCGAACAAATCCGGGAACAGGTCCAGAACCTTGAATAGCGGTTCGCTGTACATCGTCACCGCGCCTTCCGGCGCGGGCAAGACGAGCCTCGTGCGGGAACTCGTCAAGGGCGGCGATTCGCTGCGAATCTCGGTATCCCACACCACCCGGCCCAGGCGCGAAGGCGAGCGGGACGGCATCGATTACTTCTTTGTGGAGCGCGAGGAGTTCCAGCGCAAACTCGAAGCAGGCGCATTCCTCGAACACGCCGAGGTCTACGGCCACTGCTACGGCACCTCCCGGGAGTGGGTCAACCGGCAGCGCGAACAGGGCATCGATGTCATTCTCGAAATCGACTGGCAAGGCGCCGAGCAGGTGCGCAAGCTCAACCCCGGAGCCTGTTCCATCTTCATCCTGCCGCCCTCGGTGGCCACCCTGCGCCAGCGCCTCGAAACCCGCGCCCTCGACGACGCCGGCACCATCGAAAAGCGCATGCAACAAGCCCACCGGGAAATCGCCCAGGGCGAGAAATCCGACTACCTCGTCTTCAACAAGGAATTCGAGCGGGCCCTCGCCGACATCCGCGCCATCATCCGCGCCCGCCGCCTCCGCCGCGAAGAACAAATGGAGCGCTATTCCAGATTGTTACAGCCGACCGAACGCAACAAATGAAGCAAAGACTCCGTTCCGATCAGCTACTTGACGCAAAGTGACCGAATACTGGTCGTATGGCTACAATGAACGCAACAGACTTCAAGGGAAGCTCTGATTAAGTCAGAGTTTCCCTGCGGCACATGGAAGTGCCGCCGAATTCGATGGCGTAAGCCATTGAATTCGTGAGCAAAACAAAACCACGCTTTTGTTTTGCGACAATGAAAAATTCCATGGATGGAATTTTTCAGAGAATACCAAGGCAAAGTGCCTGGGAGCCTGGCAAGAATTTTCCTTCACGGGTTCAGGGATGTGCATCCGGG
>JAJECW010000060.1 GCA_022821865.1 Pseudomonadales bacterium | reverse complement strand
GATTGAGGCGAATATTGATGGATATTCAACGAAATCGACCGGCCAGGGGCGTGGATGAGAGCGGATTTGCAGCCGTGAATTCCTACGGCGCAGGCTCCTGGGTATTCTCTGAAAAACTCCATCCGTGGAGTTTTTCATTATCGAAAAACAAAAGCGTGGTTTTGTTTTTCTCCCGAATTCAATGGCTTACGCCATAGAATTCGGCGGCACTTCCATGTGCCGCAGGGAAGCTCTGACTTAATCAGAGCTTCCCTAGTGGGCAATTATAACGCCAGCCCCCATCCAGGTCCAAACAACAGCCGCAAGCCCGCGGCTGCCATTCCGGAGCCGGATGCGGGAAAATGTCTGACATTCATTTGTCTGGACAGTTCCATGGAGAGCGGCAGAATCTTGCGGAGAGGGAAGGTTGACGAGTCCCTGGCCGGTTTGCGGCTGGATCAGGCAGCGGCAAGAATATTCCCGGATTTTTCCCGATCGCGCTTGCAAATGTGGATAAAAAGCGGTGAGCTGACAGTAAATTCCCAAAGCCTGAAAAAGCGCGACAGCCTCAGGGCCGGGGACATTATCGAAATCGCCGCCGAACTCCAGGCTGTGGAAGATCTGGCGCCCGAATCCATGGCGCTGGATGTCCGTTATCAGGACGACCACCTCCTCGTCGTCAACAAGCCGGATGAACTGGTGGTGCATCCCGCCGCCGGACACCCGGGCGGCACCCTGCTCAATGGCCTCCTGCACCAGTATCCGGAACTGGCGCAACTTCCCCGGGCCGGCCTGATTCATCGCCTTGACAAGAACACCACGGGACTGCTGCTGGTGGCTCGCAGCCTGCCGGCCCACACCGCGCTCGTGCAACAGTTGCAACAACGCCGCATCCAGCGCGAATATCAGGCGCTGACAGTGGGAATCCCCACCACCGGCGGAATTGTGGACCAGCCCATCGGTCGCCATCCGGTGCATCGCAAACGCATGGCGGTGCTGGCGGGCGGCAAGCCGGCGCGAACCCGGTACCGCATCATGGAACGCTTCCGCGCACATGGCCTGCTGCGGGTTGTGCTGGAATCCGGCCGCACCCACCAGATCCGGGTCCATCTGTCCTGGCTCGGCTACCCGGTCATCGGCGACCGCGCCTATGGCGGGCGACCCAAACCGCCGCCGCGCCGCCCGCCGGAACTCGCCGCCGCGCTCAGGGAATTCCCCCGCCAGGCCCTGCATGCCTGCCGGCTGGCATGGGCCCACCCGATAAGCGGCGCCAGACTCGAATGCCAATCCGAGCTGCCCCGGGACATGGAAGAACTGCTTGCCCTGCTGCGGCTCGATGCGCAATGCGAAGGAGAAAGCTGATGCCGGCAATACAGTTGCTGCAGGCGGACTGGCCGGCACCGGCAAGCATTTTCGCGGCCTCCACCACCCGCAAAGGCGGCCGCAGCACCGGCCCATACGCCGGGTTCAATCTTGCCCACAACGTGGGCGACGAGCCGGCAAGCGTTGAGCGGAACCGTCGGTTGCTCGCCTCCAGCCTGGATTTTCCCGCCGAATTCCAGTGGCTCCGGCAAGTGCATGGCGCCAAGGCCCATATCGTCACCAGGGCAGGCGCCCCACCGGAAGCCGACAGCCTCATCAGCCGAACCCCCGGCATCGCGCTTTGCGTGCTCAGCGCCGATTGCCTGCCCATTTTCCTGAGCAGCCGCGCCGGAAACGAAATCGCCATCATCCACGCCGGCTGGCGCGGTCTCAAGGCCGGCATCATCGAAAACACCCTGGCAGCCATGCAGACCCGGCCCGAAAACCTCCTCGCCTGGCTGGCCCCCGCCATCCGTTCCTGCTGCTATGAAACCGGCGAAGACCTTCCCAGGGCCTTCCTGGACAAGGCCACCCCCGCCGAGAGCCGGCAACTCAAGTCCGCCTTCGCCTCCACCCGAAAACCGGGCAAATACCTCACCAATCTGCCAAAAATCGCTCAAATCAAACTGCGCAATCTCGGCGTAAGCTCCCTGTCCGCGACCCCCCAATGCACCCGCTGCCATCCCGCCCACTACTACTCCCACCGCCGCCACCAGCCCAACCCCACCGGTCGAATGGCCAACCTCATAGCCATCAGACCCACCCCCGCCTGACCCCGGGCGAGGCCCGGTCGGCGCAGCCGACAAGAAGCAACGCTTCTTGAGGGCCGAACGACTTGCCATGGATGGCAAGGCTGGGGGTTGGCGAAACCACCAATGTCGCGCCAGGGATGGCATGCACGATCCAATCGAAGCCAGCCAACACAGACGTATTTACGGCGTCCGCTGCATTGTCCCACCGGCAGCGGCGGATCGAGGCCACAGATCTCTCACCGCTGAAACAAATAGGAAAACTTCACAAACAACTGGTCGCCGTCGCGGCGCAGATCCGTGGCATTGACCAGTTCCCGCTCGCCTTCGAAATCCACGATCTCGAAATTGCTGCTGTTGGAGTTGTAGCCGACATAAAAGGCCGACCAGGGATTGATCACATAGCGCAACAGCAAGTCGAAATTCAGATTGCGCTCGTCTTCCAGCCTCGTCAGCGGCCCGCCCGTC
>JAJECW010000127.1 GCA_022821865.1 Pseudomonadales bacterium | reverse complement strand
ACACTATGCGCTGTTGCCCTGTTGTGTCTGTCACGTCGCCAATCAAGGCGCGGGGAGCGTAGTTTGGTGATTCCAAATGAGCGGGTCGCAACACCGGGTGGCGATGTGACAGACACAACCCGAAGGGCCGGGTCTCTTTTTTCTCCGGGCGGCGTTGCCGCTCGCGGCGTCTTGCCGGACGGAAAAAGATATCCGGCAGAGCAACAGCGCATAGTGTGAACAGGCCCTGGATGGGTGTCCCGTGGAAGCCCGTCGTTGAGTGGATGCCCCGTGGGTTTGGACCCTGTGCTTACAATTACTGACTTGATGGGAATCAAGTACCAATAGCATCTGATTTAAACTGTAACCCATCTTTCAGTTCAGATATTTTGAACACAAAAGCAAAGCCTTTATAAGCGTTATCTCTGAGAAATTTTTCAGGAATCAGTTTTTGTTCTTGCTCTTTCAATTCGTATGGATAAGCGACTATCAAGAAAGGTTTAGGATTATTGTATCCGATAACAAGTTTCGTACCTTTAGATATGACCCCTTCAATAGTTGCTGAATATCGTGCGTCAAAATCGACATCAATTAGTGTATTAATATCTCTTGTTGTGATATATATATCACCTTCTTGTGGTGATCTTACTGTCGGACCTAGCATAGACCATTCATACTCTCTAGCCGCTTCAATGTTTTCTTCAGTTAGTACGTTTGGTATTGCTATAATGTCATGCAAAGTCCTAGATTCTCGAAGACGTTTTTTTACGCTTTTTCGGCTAAATATCCAATCTTGGATTTTTCTTAGTTCTTCAAGTGTTCTTGATTTCCTCATTTGTTTTCCCTCAAAATTGCAAACCAATGTCGTCCGATTTAAAAATTCCACAGTCTTCCCAAAAATTCAAATTTGCACCCACCACTTATCAATAATTAAAGCTCCAAACCCTTCCTGTTGGTATCGCCGGAGTTGCCACCGTCCATTCATACCCTCCTCCAGGCAATTTTTCACCATTTTGACAATTAATTGGTTTAACTATTCCCGGTCCACGCACAACTTGGTTAAACGCCCCATCTTGTCTGCTGTATACAAATAAGACATATGCGTTTATAGGGAAATTACAAATTGCCAATTCGCTGCGAGCAGTTCGCCCATTAAAATAGTAGCTCTTTGTGAGATATCCGGTTCCTATACCTCGTCCAAGTATGCGGGTATCAGCAATGATCTTTGCGGTAGCACTTTGCGTGTAGTGAAAGAAATGATCAATTAGATCATGCTCAATGATATCTTGTGCTGCTGTAAAATCATACATTTGCAGGAAAATGTATACATATACTGGCCAGAATAGATCATTCCAGCCAAATTCGCCGGGTTGAGGCAGATCGGCAGTAGTGCAAACAACAAAACATCTCGTATCAATTAAGCTCTCAAATAGCCCCGGAATGCCATAGTATCCTTCAATTATCGAAATCCATTCGGAGTTCTGTGACAGCCCATTTTTCAGTATGGAGTCGATCTCAAGGCTGAAATTATAGGCGTCTTGGTTAAAATTCGAGTAATCATACCTTCTCCTTTGATTATCTTCCGAAACAATGCTGTCCGGCTCTTGGTTTGATTTTTCAAACCAGCCATTTTCCTCAGCTTTCAACTCAAAATAAGAACTGTTTGCCATAAATCCACCAAATTCTTGAAGAAATTGGACAAAGGTTTTGTCAAATTCCGTATATCCAAGCACATTTCCTCTTGGAATTTTGCTTCCATAGATAAGAACATTGGAACGACCAGTGACATGGTTTTCCAATCCACCGATATACAGATCCGGTACACCATCCATATTCATTTCTACAATTTCAAGATCGAATGACAAGTGTTCCTCCAAGTTGAAACCGTCATCCATAGCCTCTTTAGAATCTATCCTCTGAACTATATTGTAGAAATGAGTTGGTTCATTGGACTGTTTCAGATAAAAGCCAGCGACTCCAGGAACAACAGAGTTGTCATAGATTCTTGCTATGTAGATGTCATCGGAATTTGGCTTTCCGTAAGCGACATACTGATCGTCGAATCCTAGCAGCTCCCGCCGTCTCAGATCTGTTCCATTGACACATTCGTCTACATTGGAGACACCATCATTGTCTGTGTCAGTATTACCTCCGTCAGTCGAGTCTTGTGGGTCAAATCCGAAGGCGGTCTCACAGCTGTCCGGCATTCCGTCACCATCAGAGTCCGGCGGCGGGGCGGATACCGTAATCGTTGCTGCTGGCCCGCAATCCGGTTTGCTCTCTGTGCCACTACAAGCGAAAACATTGAATTCCGAGGAGCCGACAGGCAATTTTAATTGTTTGATCGACCGTGCGGAGAAAGACTTCGCGAGAGGACCATTGGTGCCGCGACCAAGGTACACCAAGTATCCCGTCGGAGTTGTACCGGACGAAGGGGCGTCCCATGTCAATGTCACGTTGCCGTCAATACTTGGGTTCGGAGCGGCTTTCAGATTTTCAGGAGCGGCGGGAGCATTTTCAGCCGTCGAACTTGCCTTGGCGGTTACCACTGCTGTTGTGCCGACCGCGGCGCCGATTGAGTTCTCGCAAATGACCGAGAATCGATAGGTGCCATCGTAAAACGGCCCGAATCCCGACAGGGAGCCGCTGGTTTGCAACTGTCCGTGGCCAGTGAGTAAACAGGCGGTTGCGCCGGTGCTGGTCCATGTCAGCGTTGCCTCTCCGACATGGGAGACAACCGTTGCGGGGCTAAAGCTTGCGGAGATCGTTGGCAGGGCCACGGCAGCCAGTTCGACCGTTTCACTGACAGTGCCTCCGGCACCGGTGCAACTGATGGTCAGTTCGTGTTCCCCGGCGGAAAACGGTCCCTCTGTCCGCTCCCCACTCGTTGGAAGGTCGGTGCTGCCGAACTTGCAGGAAGTTGCGTTGGTGCTGGACCAGGAAAATTCGACGGCTTCCCAGTCCGCTACAACGGTGGCGCTGGACAGGCTCACCCGCACTACTGGCGCGGGCACAACAGTCAGAATAACCGAATCGCTTGCCGAGCCGCCTGTGCCGGAGCAATTCAAGGTTAAGGTATAGGTTCCCTGTGAATACGGTCCGAGAGAATCGCTGCCGGTAGTGGCGACCGGGTCGTCATTGAGTGAACAGGACGTTGCTCCGGTGCTGCTCCAGGATAATGTGGATTTTCCGGTTTCGGCTGTGATCGTGGCGGGGCGCAGGTTTAGTGAAACCGTGGGTCGCGCGGCTGGTTCGGGTTCCACCACCAATGGTGCTGTGTCGCTGGCGGAACCGCCAGTCCCTAAGCAACTTACGGTGATGTTGTAGGTTCCTGGCGTTGAATAGGGACCGACCCTGGCGGTACCACCGGTTGCGATGGTGGTTCCCTCCCGGGAGCAGGAAGTCGCATGCTCGCTTTCCCATTTCAGGGTGGATGTTCCGGTGTTCGCCGTGATGGTTGCGGGGTCCAGGCTCACCGTGACCGCCGGCGCATCCGGTGGCGGGTTCACCGTGAGCGTGACGGTGTCGCTGGTCGTGCCGCCCGAGCCGGTGCAACTGACTGTGAATGCGTGCTTTGCGGTGGAAAAAGGCCCGAGATTCGAGACCGTGCCGCTGACTCCCCGCCGCGCGCCGCCGTACGAGCAGTAATCGCTGTTGCTGCTGGTCCAGGAGAGATTCACCGTATCCACATCCGCGACAATCGGGTTTTGGGACAGTGTAGCCGAAACCACGGGCGCAAGCGCGTCCACGGTCCAGTTCACGGTGCTCGTTTTGGAACCAAGACGGTTCTTGCAGGCTACCGCTGCGGATTTCGAGCCGGCTTCGCTGTAGGAGTACGGGCCGAAATTCCTGGAACCCGACTTCACGGCGGTTGCGCCGTCGAGGGTGCAGGAATCGGCGTTGGCGCTGGTCCAGGAAACCCGCGCCGTATCCGATCCGTTGGCCTTGACCGTCGCCGATGAAACGCTGGCGCTGAGGGAAACGGCATTGATGGCTTCCCAGTTGATGGTGTGAGAAGTGGAACCGCCATCACCAGAACATGAAAAGGTCAGGCTGTGTTTTCCGACCGGATACGGTCCCAGGGTGGCAGAGCCGCTGGTTGGATACTTCGTCCCCGCGAACATGCACGACTTGGCATTGATCGCCGAGTAGGTGACGGTGAACTTGTCGACGTTGGCTTCGAGCAGGGACTTTGAAAGCGTGGTGGTGATCACCGGTTTTGGAACACCATAGACCGTCACGGTAACCGAATCGGCGGCGTAACCCGCCTTGCCGTTGTTGTAGCACTCGATCAGTATGCTCTTTGCGCCAGTGGTGGTCCATGGGCCGACGGTAACGCTGCCGGAAATTGCCTTGGCGACGCCGTCCACGGTGCAGTATCTGGCGTTTTCGGCTTCCCAGGTTACCGTGGCGGTGCCGGAGGTGATGGGAACCCGGGCAGGTGAGACCGAAGTGGTGAGGAAAACGGGCTCGGAACCTTCCTCCTCCGGACTGTTTGATCCGTCGTCGTCATCATTGCCGGGGTCACCGGGGTTGTCCGGGTCCTGTTGCTGCCCGGGCGGGTTGCCCTGCCCTCCCGCTGCGGCCAAGGGAAGCAGAAGCAGCAAGGACAGCAGCAGCAAGGCGGCGGAACGGCAAAGGGAGATCAGCATTCGGCTTGGGAGATGCGCGAGCTTGAAATTCAGTATGTGAAATATTTTTCAGGATTACGGATCTTATTTGCACATTATTTCTTTTTGGTAGATGTTTTCGAATCTATAGAGATTTCTTTTCAAACATTCAAACTAACATCCCCTGCAACAGAAGCTGGAGTGTGGACCGCGCAACGAAATTTTGGCTATGCGCTTGACCGGGGATGCGGCTAAAGCTGCGGAGAGTAACGCGCGCGGGGAATCGGCCTGATTCGCCCCCAAAATCGGGTATTTTGTCCTCGCCTGAAGTCAGCGCAGGATAAAACTCACCGGGCCGTCGTTTTCCAGGGAAATTTGCATGTTGGCGGCGAAGACGCCGCTTTTGGTGGCGGGGTGCCGCGCTGTGGCGGTTGCCACCATTCTTGCGAACAGCGGCTCGGCTTTGGTGGGGGGCATGGCGCTGGAAAAGCCCGGGCGCAGGCCCTTGCCGGTGCTGGCGGCGAGGGTGAACTGGGATACCAGCAGCAACCCGCCGTTTACCGCCCGCAGGTCGAGATTCATCTTGCCCTCGGAATCGGCGAAGACCCGGTAGCGCAGCAGCCGGTCCACCATGCGGGACATTTCCGCATCGCCGTCCTCCCGCTCCAGGCCCACCAGGGCCAGCAGGCCCTTGCCGATTTCCGCATGGGTGGCGCCGCCGATGGCGACCCGCGCCCAGTTGACGCGCTGGATGAGGACAATCATTGCGGCGAACTAGGAGCCTGCGCCGTGGGAATTCACGGCTGCAAATCCGCTCCCGTCCACGCCCTTGGCCGCTCGATTTCGTTGCATATCCACCAATATTCGCCTCAATCGATCAGCCAAGGGCGCGGCGATAGCGAATTTTCGCTTTCGCGAATTCCTACGGCGCAGGCTCCTATGGGAGAGCATGCTAACTGACCGGCGAGAGGTCCCGGCCGATTTCGTCGGTGGCCTTGACGAGGCAGTCGGTAAGCGCCGGCTCGGTGGCGAAATGTCCGGCTTCGCGCACGATGCAAAGCTCCGAGCCGGGCCAGCGGCGGTGCAGCTCGGTGGCGTTGTCCAGTGGGCAGACCATATCGTAGCGGCCGTGAATGATCTGGCCGGGGATGTCCGCCAGGGTTTCCATATTGTTGAGAATCTGGTTTTCCTTGATGAAACAGTCATTGACGAAGTAATGCGCCTCGACCCGCGCCAGCGCCAGGGCCCGGTGGGGCGAGGTGAACTGGGACAGGCCCGCCGGGTCGTGGCGCAGGGTGGCGCAGCTTGCTTCCCAGGTGGCCCAGGCCTTGGCGGCGGCCATTCGCGCCAGTTCGTCGGGGCCGGTGAGGCGCTCGTGATAGGCGTCCAGCAGGCGATGGCGTTCGCCCTCGGGGATGGGTTTCAGAAAATCATCCCAGCCATCGGGGAAAATGCGATTGGCGCCTTCGCGGAACAGCCAGTCCATATCGCGCCGGCGGCACAGGAAAATGCCCCGCAGCACCATGGCGGTAACGCGGCCGGGGTGGGTTTGGGCGTAGAGCAGGCTCAGGGTGGCGCCCCAGGAGCCGCCGAACAGCACCCATTGTTCGATGCCCAGGTGTTCGCGGATTTTTTCCATGTCGGCGATCAGGTCGCCGGTGGTGTTCTCGCGCAATTCGCCATGTGGCTTGGAGCGCCCGCAGCCGCGCTGGTCGAAAGTGATGATGCGAAACAGCTCCGGGTCGAAGAAGCGGCGGGAATTGCGGTCGCAGGCCGCGCCGGGGCCGCCGTGGACAAAGGCCACCGGGATGCCGTCGGGATTGCCGGCTTCATCGAGATAGATCTCGTGCAGGTCGCAGACCTGAAGTTTGTGGCGCTGATAAGGCTTGATTTCGGGGAACAGGGTTTGCACGGGCGGGTCTCTTGCAAAGGCTCGGGCAATGTTAGGTCAATTCGGGCCGGAATCGCCAGTAATTGGGAAAAATGACAGGACGAATAACCGCACAGGGGCACCAGTAACAGCAGTTGCGGCATCAAGTGGACTGACGCGGATCCAGCACCGCGATATTGCGGTGGCCGGTGTTCTTGAGATGGGCGGCGTGGAGGCGGCTGATCATGCCGCGTTCGCAGTAGAGCAGATAGCGCGAGCCGGCTTCGAGCCGGGGAAACTCGCCGGCCAGGCGATAAAAAGGGATCCGCAGCAGCGGCGCCCCGGCTGCCGCCAGCGCTCCGGCGGCAAAGCCCTGTTCGGATTCGTGGCGGATATCGATCACGGTATCGCCGGGCTCGGGCCGCGTCAGTATGGTTATCTCTTCCGTGCCGCCGCCCTCATCCGTGAAGATTTCGGTAATTACCTGTATCGAGGCATTGGCGACTGCGGCGTCAAGCACTGTCCGGTCGAACTTTGCTTCTTCGCGTTCGACCCGTTCCGGGCGCGCCCTGGTCGTGGGCTTGTCGGAAATCACCGCGCAGTATTCGGGAATGTGACGCGAAAATTCCTCGGTGCCGATTTCCCGGGCGAGATTGATGATTTGCTGTTTGTCGGTGGTTGCCAGCGGGCGGATGACAAGGCGCCCGGCAACGCTGTCGATAACCGCGAGATTGATCAGGGTCTGGCTCGAAACCTGGGCCACGCTCTCTCCGGTGACCAGCGCCGCCGCGCCGACTTCGGCTGCGATTTGATCGGCGGCCCGCAGCATCATCCGCTTCAGCACCACGCCCATTTGCGGCTTGTCGATTTTTTCGAGGATTTCCCGAACCACGTCCGCGAACGGCACCGTGACGAATTTCACCCGGTGCGAGCTGTGGTACTTCAGCCAGAGGTACAAGGCCAGTTCCCGCACCGCAAGCCGGTGGGCATCCCCGCCGAGATTGAAAAAGCAGTAGTGCGTCTGCAAACCCCGGCGCATGACGAGATAACTCGAAACCGCCGAATCGAATCCCCCGGAGATCAGCGACAGCACGGCGCCCTGCCCGCCGAGGGGAAAGCCGCCGAGCCCGGCATGGCGACTTAGCACGAGATACAATTTCCCATGCCGGATTTCCAGCGGTACGAGCACTTCGGGATTGCCGAGATCAACCCCCGCCGCCGCGGTATCGCGTTTGAGACCGGCGCCGACAAAAGCCTCAACGTCCACCGAGCGAAAGGCGTGGCGGCCGCTGCGTTTGCAGCGCACCGCGAAGGTTTTGCCCGCAAGCGCCTCGCCATAGTGCGCCAGGGCGATAGCCAGAATCCCGTCGAAATCGGGGAGGGGGTACTTCCTCGCCTCGAGAATCACCGAGATTCCCGGAATCTGCCGCAGCTTTTCCAGCACTTCCAGGCCGGCGCTGGCGGATTCGAGCTCGACTTCGATCAGGTCCCACTCGCCGCTGACCCGCAACTGCCCGGCCCATGGCTGCAGCACGGCCTTGATGTTCCGGCGCAGCAGGCGCACAAGCCGGCGGCGTACGCCGCGGCTCTTGATGGTGATCTCGGGAAACAGTTTGACCAGAAACAACATGGCGGCTATAAACTCATTGCGAAGCACCGGGACAGTGCGCCGTGCCGAAAGCGGGCAATTCTGCCAGGCTGATGCAGGCGATGCACTGAATTGGTGCTATTATTCTGCGAAACGCGCTTTTTTGGTGCAATTTTTCGCATGGCCAGGGAAGCTCTGATCAAGTCAGAGCTTCCCTGCGGCACATGGAAGTGCCGCCGAATTCGATGGCGTAAGCCATTGAATTCGGGAGCAAAACAAAACCACGCTTTTGTTTTGCGATAATGAAAAACTCCACGGATGAAGTTTTTCAGAGAATACCTAGAGTATAAACGCATCCCGTTCACCCCCTGTAATTTTTTGTGACTCCCTCGGATCAATCCGCCAGTTGAAATCAATTCCGTACGGGATACTTCAATGCCCTTCCGCCGGCAGCGGCGATCGAAGCCACCAACCCCCTCACCGCTGAAACAAATAAGAAAATTTGACGAACAACTGGTCGCCGTCGCGGCGCAGATCGGTGGCGTTGACCAGTTCCCGCTCGCCCTCGAAATCCACGATCTCGAAATTGCTGCTGTTGGAGTTGTAGCCGACATAAAAGGCCGACCAGGGATTGATCACATAGCGCAACAGCAAGTCGAAATTCAGATTGCGCTCGTCTTCCAGCCTCGTCAGCGGCCCGCCCGTC
>JAJECW010000090.1 GCA_022821865.1 Pseudomonadales bacterium | reverse complement strand
GAACGACTCGCCATGGATGGCGGGACCGGGGGTGGTCGAAGCCATTCAAGCCGCGCCATGGATGGCGGGAACTATCCCGAAAGGTTCCACTCAAGTCGCCCGGGCGACGCCGTCCACGGTGCAGTATCTGGCGTTTTCGGCATCCCAGGTTACGGTGGCGGTGCCGGAGGTAATCGCGACCCGGGCGGGAGAGACCGACGCGGTGAGGAAAACGGGTTCGGAGCCTTCCTCCTCCGGATTGTTTGATCCGTCGTCGTCATCGTCATCATCGTCGCCGGGACCATCCGGGTCCTGTTGCTGCCCCGGCGGGTTGCCCTGTTCGCCCGAACCATCCTGAGCGTGTGCGGCCAGAGGAAGCAGGAATAGCGTGGACAGCAGCAGGAAGGCCGCAAGACGGCCAAGGGAACTCAGTATCCGGCTTGGGAGATGCGAGAGCTTGAGATTCAGCATGTGAAGTTATTTTCAGGACTATGGGGTTGTTCGTATATCCGCACTGATCGGTAATTTTTTTCGAATCTTTAGAGTATTTGCAAAATTTATTGTATTCCGAACGAAAACCAAGGTTTCACCATGAGCGAAGACAAAGGCTTGCCTTCGCCCTCATCACGTCGTGCGGGATGATGAAAGAGCCTTTTTCCAAAAAAGGTGGATTTCTGCTCAAATTCTGGGAAAATGCGCCGAAGTTATAGCAACTGGCGCGAATCGGCGCCGAAATTGACTTATCCGGAAAAAGCACATGGCGCAGATCCTGGCCCTGCACGGGCCCAACCTCAATTTGCTCGGGCATCGCGAACCCCATATCTACGGTTCCGAAACCCTGGACGACATCAATCGCCGCCTGCGCGATCAATGCGCGGCCGCGGGGCATGAGTTCGACGCCCTGCAAAGCAACTCCGAGGCCGAGCTGATTGACCGCATCCAGTTGGCGCGGATTGACGGCACCGCCTTCATGCTCGTCAATTTCGGCGGCTTCACCCATACCAGCATCGCCATTCGCGACGCCCTGCTCGCCGCCGGCGTGCCTTTCATCGAAGTGCATCTGTCGAATCTTTTCAGCCGCGAGGCGTACCGCCACAAGTCGTATTTTTCCGACATCGCCGTCGGCTGCGTGATCGGCCTCGGCGCCCAGGGCTATGAACTCGCCTTGCAGGCCGCCTGCCGCAAACTCGCCAATTGATCGCAACACGGGGAAATCATGGATATTCGCAAGGTCAAGAAGCTGATTGAACTGCTGGAAACTTCCGATATCGCGGAAATTGAAATCAAGGAGGGCGAGGAAGCGGTTCGCATCAGCCGCGCGTCCCGCATCGCGCCGGCGGTCGCGGTCGCCGCCCCGGCAGCGGCTCCCGCACAGGCTCCCGCCCCCAGCCCGGCGCCGGCGCCCGCCGAGCCGGCAACCGCCGCGGCGGAAAGCGGCAATGTGGTGCTTTCGCCCATGGTGGGCACTTTCTACCGGGCGCCGGCGCCGGATTCGCCGCCCTATGTGGAAGTCGGGCAGCAAATCAAGGAAGGCGACGTGATCGGCATTGTCGAAGCCATGAAGATGATGAACCAGATCGAATCCGAGTTTGGCGGCGTGGTGGAGGCGATTCTCGTGGAAGACGGCAAGCCGGTGGAATTCGGCCAGCCGCTGGTTCGCATCGGATAGGGGTCGCGCCGTGCTGAAGAAAGTATTGATTGCCAATCGCGGCGAGATCGCCCTGCGCGTATTGCGCGCCTGCAAGGAACTCGGCATTCGCACCGTGGCGGTGCATTCCACCGCGGACACCGGGCTGATGCACGTGCGCCTCTCCGACGAATGCGTCTGCATCGGCCCACCGAGCCCCGGCGAAAGCTATCTCAATATCCCGGCCATCATCAGCGCCATGGAAGTCAGCGAAGCCGACTCGGTGCATCCGGGATACGGATTCCTGTCGGAAAACGCCGATTTCGCCGAACAGGTGGAGAACAGCGGATTTTCCTTCATCGGCCCCCGGGCCGAAACCATACGCATGATGGGGGACAAGGTTTCCGCCATCCAGGCCATGATCGAGGCCGGCATCCCCACCGTGCCCGGCTCCAATGGCCCGCTCGACGACGATCAGCAGCGCAGCCTGCGGCTCGCCCGGGAAATCGGCTATCCGGTGCTGATCAAGGCGGCGGCGGGCGGCGGCGGGCGCGGCATGCGCGTGGTCAATCAAGAGAACAATCTGCTGCAATCGATTTATCTGACGCGCACCGAGGCCAAGTCCTTTTTCGGCAACGATGCGGTGTATCTCGAAAAGTATCTCGAAAATCCGCGCCATGTGGAGATACAGGTCATCGGCGATGGCGAAGGCAATGCGCTCTACCTTGGCGACCGGGACTGCTCGCTCCAGCGCCGCCACCAGAAAGTGATCGAGGAAGCCCCGGCGCCGGACATTCCCGCGGAAGTTCGCGGCGAAGTGGCCGAGGCCTGCATCAATGCCTGCCGGCGGCTGCGCTACCGCGGCGCGGGCACGCTGGAATTCCTCTACCAGGACGAGCGCTTCTACTTCATCGAAATGAACACCCGGGTGCAGGTGGAACATCCGGTGACCGAAATGGTAACCGGATTCGATATCGTCAAGGAGCAGTTGCGCATCGCCGGCGGTGAACCCCTGTCCGCATCCCAGGACGAAATCGCCATCAATGGGCATTCGGTGGAATGCCGCATCAATGCCGAAGACCCGGAAAACTTCCTGCCAAGCCCCGGCAAGGTTACGCTGTTCCACTGCCCCGGCGGGCCGGGCGTCCGGGTCGATTCGCATCTGTACAGCGGCTATACCGTCCCGTCGCATTACGATTCGCTGGTGGCCAAGGTGGTCACCCACGCGCCGGACCGCGAACAGGCCCTCACCCGCATGCAGATCGCGCTCGAAGAACTGCTGATCGAAGGCATCAAGAGCAATGCCCCCATGATGCGCAATCTGGTGACCGATCCGCAGATCCGCAGGGGCGGCTACAATATTCATTATCTGGAAAAGATGCTGTGAGGGCTGGGCAACAAGCTGTCAGCCGACGCCGGCTCCCGGTCCGCGAATTGCAATGAGCCTCAACGTCACCCGCTGTCCGAACTGTGGCTCCACCTTCAATTTCAGTCCGCGGCAGCTCGAATCCTCCGGCGGGCGGGCGCGTTGCGGCGCCTGCCTGCACATCTTTCATCCCGCCGAACATCTGGCGAACCCGGGCCGCGGGGAGGAACCGGCGGGTTCGGTGTTCATTGGCCGCGCGCCGGAGGAATACTCAGCGGCGGACGCGCCCGCAGAGCCAACCGCGGATTTGTTCTCCGAAGCCGCCACGGTAACGGCAACCGAACCCGCGCAGGAGCCAGATCCCCTGGAACAGATGGCGCCCGATACACCACCGGATCCGCCAATTGCAGTGTCTGTGGCAGCCGGAGCGGAATTCCGCGAGAAATTTGAAATCCTGCCGCGGCGGGAGCGGTTGGCGCCGAGACCATTCAAACCGGCCATCAAGCGTCCGCCGGCGAAACGTTTCTCCTGGGGCGCCTTCGTCGCACAGGCCACGCTGGCCCTGTTGCTGCTCGTGCTGCTGGCGGCGCAATACCTCTGGCGCAATCTGCCGGTATTGAGCCAGGTGGACTGGCTGCGGCCAGGCTATGCGCTGGTCTGCGCCAGGGCCGGTTGCGAACTGCCGCCCTTTTCCGCCATCGAGCGCATCGAAAGCAGCAACGCCGATCTACTCGCCCACCCCGACCACCCCGACGCCTGGCTGCTAAGGGTAGGGATTCTCAATACGGCGCAGTTTGCCCAGGCCTTTCCGGTGCTCGTCTTGCGCTTCACCTCCGCCGATGGCGGCGCCATGGCCCTGCGCGAATTCGCCCCCGCCGAGTATCTGAACCCGGAAATGCCGGCCGGCTCCCTGCTGCTCCCGGATTCGCCGGTGGAAATTGCGCTCGGCGTCGTCAATCCGGGGCCGAGAACAGCCAACTTCGAAGTGGGCTTCCGCAGCTTCGAGTAAGGGTGAACTCATGCGGTGGCCTCCCGCTGAGATGCTGCGACTGCGCGCGGAATAACATGGAACGGATAAAGAAGTGCCCGGCCCGGAAACAGGAAATACTGAAATTCCTCTTCCCCCATGCGGGCCGCGGGGCTATCATCTGAACCGGAGACAGCCTCTGATCATTCCCGCGTATCCCACAAGAACAGCAGCGGGCAAATTGACAGGATCAATATGAAACTTGTCGGCGTCGCCTCGGCGCCCCGGGGTTCGGCTTCCGCGACGAACGGGTCCGGAGGCGCCCTGCGGGAAGAGGTGCATAATTCGGTTGACCACTATTTTGAGAACATGGAGCGGGAATCCGTGACCGACCTGCACCGGCTGGTCATGACGGAAGTCGAGTCCACCCTGCTGAGCAATGTCATGCGCCGCACAGGCAATAACCAGAGCAAGGCCGCGCTGATGCTCGGCCTCAACCGTGGTACGCTACGCGCCCGCCTCAAACAATACGGCTTGATCTGAAGCGCATGAGCCAGGAAAATTCCGCCCCGGTGCGCAGGGCGCTGATTACCGTTTCCGACAAGACCGGACTGACCGACTTCGCCGCGTCGCTCGCGGAGCTTGGCGTGGAAATACTCTCCACCGGCGGCACCTTCCGAATGCTGCGGGAAGCGGGCATTGCGGCCATCGAGATTTCCTCCTACACCGGCTTTCCCGAGATGATGGACGGGCGCGTCAAGACCCTGCACCCGAAGATTCACGGCGGCATTCTCGCCCGCCGTGATATGGATGGGGCCGTCATGGAAGAGCACGGCATTCCTCCCATCGATCTCGTGGTGGCCAATCTCTATCCCTTTGAAAAGGCCGTAAGCCGCCCGGACTGCGAACTTGCCGAAGCCATCGAGAATATCGACATTGGCGGGCCGACCCTGCTGCGGGCGGCGGCGAAGAATTACCGCTTCGTCGGCGTGGTGGTGAATCCGGCGGATTATGGCCGGGTAACCGACGTCCTCAAGGCCGGCGCCGGTTCCCTGGATGAAAAGACCCGCTTCGAACTCGCCCTTGCCGCCTTTGAACACACCGCCCGCTACGACGGCATGATTGCCGGCTATCTCGGATCCCGGCTCGGCGGTGAAAGCGGGCCGGCGAAGTTCCCCCGGACCTTCAACCGCCAGTTCCACAAGCAGCAGGAGTTGCGCTACGGCGAGAATCCACATCAGGAGGCGGCTTTCTATCGGGACCGGGACCCGGCCCCGGGCAGCATTGCCGGCGCCAGGCAATTACAGGGCAAGACCCTGTCCTTCAATAACATCATGGACGCCGACACCGCCCTGGAGTGCGTCAAGTCCTTCGGCGGCTGCGCCTGTGTCATCGTCAAGCATGCCAATCCCTGCGGGGTTGCCCTGGGCGAGACACCGCTGGCGGCGTACCGGGCTGCTTTCGAGACCGATCCCACCTCGGCCTTTGGCGGCATCATCGCCTTCAACCGCGAACTCGATGCGGCCGCTGCGACTTGTATTCTCAAGCAGCAATTCAGCGAAGTGATCATCGCCCCCTCGGTTTCAGGGCGGGCCCTGGCCATCGCCGGCGCCAAGCCGAACATCCGCGTGCTCGCCTGCGGCGAGTGGCCTCCGCAGCGGCTGGCGGGGCTTGATCTCAAGCGGGTCAACGGCGGCCTGCTGGCGCAGGATGCGGATCAACACGAAATCAGCGAGGCGGAACTTCGGGTGGTCAGCCGGCGGCAGCCCGATGACAACGAAATGCGCGACCTGCGATTCGCCTGGACCGTGGCCCGGTATGTCAAGTCCAACGCCATCGTCTACTGTCGCGGACTGCGGACCATCGGCGTGGGCGCGGGCCAGATGAGCCGGGTGTACAGCGCCCGCATTGCCGGCATCAAGGCGGCGGACGAGAATCTGCAAGTGGCCGGTTCGGTCATGGCCTCGGATGCTTTCTTCCCTTTTCGCGACGGCATTGACGCTGCCGCGGCGGCGGGCATCACCGCGGTCATCCAGCCCGGCGGCTCGATGCGCGACGAGGAAGTCATCGCCGCCGCGGACGAACACGGCATGGCCATGGTTTTCACGGGTATACGCCATTTCCGGCACTGACGCAGAATGACGGGTTGCAAGCGGTTTGCTAGACTCCCCTCATGAGCCGCACAAGCAAACATTCCCTGGTTGACCGCCTGTTGATCGGTTTCGATGAGGCGTTGCGCGCCTGCGTGCCTGGTTCCAGCCACGCCGAGCGCGAATCTCCCGGCGCGGCCCAGCCCGATGCGGCGCTCAGCGCAGCCGAATCACGCCATGTGGCGGGACTCATGCGCATCAACCACACCGGCGAAGTCTGCGCCCAGGCGCTGTACCGGGGTCAGGCGGCCACCGCCCGCCTCGACCAGGTTCGGGATTCCATGGAAGAAGCCGCCGCCGAGGAAATCGACCACCTGGTCTGGTGCGAACAAAGGCTCGATGCGCTCGGCGCAAAACCCAGCCTGTTCAATCCGCTCTGGTACGGGATGTCCTTCGGCCTTGGCGCTCTCGCGGGAGTCGCTGGCGACCGCTGGAGCCTGGGCTTCGTCGCCGAAACCGAAAAACAGGTCTGCGAACACCTGGAAGACCACCTGCAAAAGCTGCCCGAAGACGACCGAAAAAGCCGCGCCGTCCTCGAACAGATGCTCATCGACGAACACAAGCACGGCGCCACCGCCAAAGCCGCCGGCGGCGCCGACCTCCCCGCCCCGGTCCAGTCCGCCATGACCGCCATGGCCGGCCTGATGAAACGGGTCACCTATCGAATCTAGGAGCCTGCGCCGTAGGAATTCGCGAAAGCGAAAATTCGCTATCGCCGCGCCCCCGGCCGGTCGATTGAGGCGAATATTGGTGGATAAGCAACGAAATCGAGCGGTCGGGGGCGTGGATGAGAGCGGATTTGCAGCCGTGAATTCCTACGGCGCAGGCTCCCAGGAGGCCGCGCCACAGGAATTCGCGAAAGCGAGGCCGATCTACTTGAGGCGCACGGTATGTTGATGTTGAGATTGCTGGACTCTGCCGGCTGCTACCGTCATGACAGCATTGCCGTGGCCGGCGGAAGCGAAGTGCACCACATCGGGCCATCTCCCGACCGGGTGCCGCTGCTGATGTCGAATCTGTTGTCATGGCTGAACGGCGCGACGGAACATCCCTGGATTGCCAGTTCGATTTTCCATTATGAATTCGAATTCATTCATCCTTTCGAAGACGGCAACGGACGCATGGGACGGCTTTGGCAGTCCCTGATTTTGACCCGCTGGAAGCCCCTCTTCGCTCACGTACCCGTGGAGAGCCTGATTTTCGAGCGCCAGCGTGAGTATTACGCGGCAATCCGGGAGAGTTCCACCCAGGGAAAGAGCACTCCCTTTATTCACTACATGCTGGAGGTCATTCTCGAAGCGCTACGGTCCACCCCCCAGGAAACCGACCATGTAACCGACCATGTGGCGCGTCTGGTCGAAGAATTACGGGGAGGCCAAAAATCCAGAGCCGAACTGATGGCCGCGCATGGCCTCTCTCATCGCCAAACTTTTCGCAACAACTATCTCAGTCCCGCGCTTGATGCAGGCTTGATCGAAATGACGAACCCCGAATCGCCCAAGGCGAGAACAGTTCCGAATGCCAAGTTTTTGGGGAAATCAGTCGAGAAGGACTGTAATCGGGAACGGATCAGAGACTGGGGCTGAATTTGAACCCTGACTGGTTGGATGGGTGTTCCGAGGGCCTCCGAGGGCCGTCCCGAGGGCTGTGGCTCAGGTCACCGTTCAAGGATACTGATATGGAAACCTCGTGTACCTATCTGCAACAAAGCGTAAGACTGTTTGAATGGACCCGGCAATGTTTCTGTTACGTCTGTCTCCCCAATCCAAAGTAGGATACTTCTCATAACTGGGAGTTCGGTAGGAGAATTCAAATATCGGAACACCCCCGAGATTCTTGCTCAGAATGTTGTAAATGAACTCGCTCTCATCCGATGGATACCACATCACACCAGTTTCCAATATTTTCTTTAACTCATTTCTTGCCAAATACAACGCTTCCTGATTAAACTTGGAGTAATCCTTGATAGAATACTCCTCATTTTCGCTAAATTTGGATTTGACGAGATAATAGATATCATTTTCTTCCGGATCATTAACTTTGTCTGTTATGCTGATTTGAAACGCATCAGGTAGATATTCTACAGAAAGTTCGTCAAATATGTTCTCCGCATTATAGTCATTTTCGTCGGCGACCACACTGAAGCAACGAACAGTCATTTCATTACAGTTTTCCAAGAATTGTTCAGGAAAAGTTGGATTATCTCTCCTAATCACCAATCCACTTAGGTCTGTAACCCAAGTCAATTCAACTAGTAGTGGGACTGATGTAATCACAGCAGCATTATCTGCAAAGTAATCTTCCAGATCATAAAAAGAAACAATCCACTGCTCCAGCTCTCTGAAGAAGGATACCTTATCTGGACCTAGTTCCGAATGTGCTTGAGGCATTTCGCCTAATGTCTCGTAAGAACAGAGATGGCAGGTGGGAGCGAACAGAATCTGATCACTGGCGCCTGGAATATTGTCAGAAATACCAATTAGGGCCATATCCATAGCATCATCGCCGTTAAGCTCGACAAGCAGAATAGTTTCACTGATTGAAGTTAACTCAGGCAATTGAAAGTTTTGGGCATCATGCAAGACAAAACTTAAATCAGGCTGTTGAATAAGTACAATGTCTCGTATCATGGGCAAAAAGCCTTCACTGGGGTCGCGGACAAGAATGTCTACTAGACTGTCATCGTTAATCATACCCAACTCAGCCGTGTAGAAACAATCAAACCCATGATTCGTGACCTTAACTATCCCCGGGAATGAGCGACTTTCCCCAGGGTCCGTTCCTGCTTCGAATTCTTCCCGATTTGAATAACCATCATAATCCATATCCATACTAGAATCAGCTTTTTCATGTGGATCTAAGCCGTGGAATGATTCCCAACCATCATCCATAAAATCATTATCCTGATCTGAATGAATTCTTACTGGATAGTGATAGTACTCTGGACGTTCACAGCCATCCATGACGCGAAAATCTGCTTTATGAGATATGGATAAATCAAAATTTTCGGCTAGTAGCAGCATACCGCTGACAGTTACCGAGACAGTCAACAACACAACAGTGATATAAGCGGAACCCGCGTGCTTCAGATTTGCTAGTTTGAAGAGTATGAGACATTTACCTCATCTGCATCATTTCTGAAATCATAAGTTCTAGATCCCCATATTGAGTCTTCTTTCGAATAAACTGAAGTCGAAAATTTGAAACTTGATTTGTCTGCAACGCTAATTACCTGTTTGACGTTCGCCTTCGATAAACTGCTTGTTGATGCATAGACGGTGAAATCTCGTTCTTGATTACAAATATCTGACCCAAATCCATTCACATATGAGGCAGCATCTCCTTGCCAAACTCCGTAAAATCCGGGATGATTGTGCCAAATAGATTTCCCGTAAGAATCCGATGGTATTCCAACGAAATTAGTATTAAAGCTAGTCACTACATTGGTAATCTGCACTGGATTTACCGTATCATCTATCGTAACCAATACCTCAATTCCCAGTTCTCTGGCAAACATGTGAAGTTGGGAATCATGAATTGCAATAGCAGCCTCATCTGTTGAAGAATAAGTTACGCTTGCCAGAGGAAGTAGTAATTCTTCTAAACGTGAATTTATATCCAGTTTTTGTCGTGGGGTATAGTCATCTGGATAACATGGAACATTATAAGTACACCTAAGCAACCCTTCCGTGACATCTTTATTCGGGGAATCTTCACGCTCTGCATCCGTTACCTGATTTTGCGGAGCCGGCAACGTAATCTTGTCCCTGACAAATTCCATACTTTCCAGAACTTTCGCGATGTCCCCATCGTAGTCCCCGGGGCTCGCCACTTGAGGCAGGACGCCATTGCCAACGCCCAATAGCCGATTGTTTAGAACAGGCGCATCCAAATACGCCTCCAATGTCCGCGAGATCACTTCCGCCTGTCTCGTCCCCGGAGTCAGGACGGCGTCCTCGGCCCGCAGCGGCCGCAGCATGCGGGTGGCGAGCAGCCACGCATGCTCATCGAACCCGGAAAAATCCCTGGCCGTGACTTTCAGGGTCGGACTGAACGTAAACTTGACGAACGCCTCGTAATTGTCTTCGTTCGGGTCGTCCGCCACGTCCATCACGGAGTGCGCGAGGGGGTCGGCTCCATAAACGCAGGTGATTCCGCTGCTTGCGCAGGGATCGCCGCCGCTGTTGATTCCCGACAGGTCACTGAGATCGCCGGTGAAGACGTAGCAGAAGAACGATCCCCCGGTTTCACATTCGTCTTTCACGGGCAGGCATAACGGGTTTTCGAAGCAGTTGTTTCCCGTGGACACCGAATCCCGCAACGGCGTTTCCGCGTCGCCCCCCACCTTGCGGGCGATGATCCGGTTTTGGGAGTCCCGCAGGAAATCGATGCGAACGATCTTGGGCACGCTCACCTTCTTCGCGTTCTTGACAAAGTACTTGTCGTCGTCGACCCAGGCGCTCAGCTCCTTGAAGAACTTTCGGGTTTCCGGGGCGAGGCCGACGTGCCGTGCCGGGATGGCGTGGCGTTCGTGGATGTTGCCGTACACCACCCGGTCGTTGGCGCCGGCGACATGGTCGCCCAGGCCGGTGATCACCAGGTCGGTGGCGCCGTCCGCGTTGATGTCGACGAATTCCGCGTCGTCGCTGATGTCCGTCAGATTGGCCGGAATCGTGAAGTCGTCCGCGCTTTTCAATTCGAAGCCGCCTTCCTTCTTTCCGATCAGCACGAAGGCGGAAACCGCGGGCAGGACTTCCTTGGTGGGATTGCGCACCAGGATGTCCTTGAGCATGTCCCCGGAGTTTATCTGTCCGACGTGGACGGTGTAACTGTCGTTGAAGCCGGAGGAAAGCTCCGGAACGCTTTTCGGGTGGCTTTCGTCCCATCTCGGATCGGTGCGGGCGGTGTATTCCTCGAGATTGTTGTAACCGTCGCCGTCGGTGTCGTGGTCCCTGTCGTCCGCGTCGTCCGGGTCCAGGCCGTGGTTCCATTCCCAGGCGTCGGGCATGCCGTC
>JAJECW010000017.1 GCA_022821865.1 Pseudomonadales bacterium | reverse complement strand
ACTGCCCGCCGCCCTGCGAAAGACATCGAACTCCGCATCGCGCCCACGGAAGAACGGCTCGCGGCCGACTTCGGAACGGTCGGTCTGGTCCAGCCAGGTTTCCAGCGGCAGGGGACCGGCCGACGGCGGCTTCGGAAAGGGCCTCTCATTCATTCGGGTAATGTTACCGCAGGCTTGAGATTCATGGTACTTCCCGCTTTGTCAAACGGCAATTCCCATCATGATTTTTTCGATGATCGCTCTTGCCGGCATCTGCGGCTACAACAGTCTGGCGCGCTCGAGTTGCCGGATTTCTTCGCTGGTCAAACCCGCTTGCGCGAGAATTTCGCGGGCGTGTTCACCGGCTGCGGGCACATCGTGGCGGATGCCGAAACGGCTGCCGCTCCATTCGATGGGCAGGGCCGGCAAACGGGTCCTCTCTCCCGCCCGCTCGCCGTCGCGCAAGGTGACCGGCAGCAGGCCCTCGCCGGCCTGGAGATGGGGATCCTCAAACAGGTCCGAGGGCTTGTTGACTTCGGCGAAAGCCACGCCGGAGCGGGCAAGCCGCCCCAGCATTTCGTCCCGGCCCATACCGGCGAACATCCGCTCTATCGCGGGCAGCAGCCGTTCCCGCTGGCGGACGCGCTCATTGTTTTTCTCCAGCGACTCATCGGCGGCGAATTCCCGCAGTTCGAATTCCTCGCAGAAGCGGCGCCACTGGGTATCGCTGACCACGCCGACGAATATCCTGTCGCCTTCCCCGCATTCGAAAATGTCGTAGATCGCCCAGGCCGAACTGCGAATCGACATGGGCAGCGCGGCCTCGCCGGTGACGGCCTGCTGGGCCATATGCTGGCCAACAAGAAAGGCGGTGGTCTCGAACAGCGAGCCGGTGACGAGTTCACCGCGGCCGCTGCCGCGGCGGCGTTCCAGGGCGGCGAGCACGCCGATGACGCCGAACATGCCGCCGGTGACGTCGATGACGGAAGCTCCCGCCCGCATGGGACGGTCCGGCAGGCCGGTCATGTAGGCCAGCCCGCCCATCATCTGGGTCACTTCGTCCAGGGCGGTGCGATCCTGGTAGGGGCCCGAGAGGAAACCCTTGAGGGAACAATAGATGAGCCGCGGGTTGGCGGCGCGCATGGCTTCCCAGCCGAAGCCGAGGGCGTCCATGGCGCCAGGGCGGAAATTCTCGATGAGCACATCGGCGCCGGCAATCAGCCGCTCGGCGAGTTTGCGGCCGCCGTCGCTCTTGAGATCGATGCAGATGCTTTTCTTGTTGCGGTTGTACATGGGAAAGTAGCCCGCGCCGGAACCGCCCAGGCGCCGGGTCTTGTCGCCGCCGGGGGGTTCGATCTTGATGACCTCGGCGCCAAGGTCCGCCAGGATCATGCCCGCGGCGGGCCCCATGACCATATGGGTGAATTCGATGACCTTGACGCCTGCCAGCGGCAGGACTTCCGCGCCTTGTTGCATTTGCTTCAAACCGGGCTTTCGTGTTTTATCCGGGCTGCGCCAATGGTATATTTGTCATGTTGTTATAACAATAGTTCATTTGACGAGAACCCAGAATTCATGAAGCCGGACATTCTTATCAGCGAGGTGGGCCTGCGGGACGGCCTGCAGAATATCGCAGCGACCATGCCCACGACCGCCAAGCAGGCATGGATCGCCGCGCAATACGCCGCGGGTTGCCGGGAAATGGAAGTGGGCTCCTTCGTTCCCCGCAAACTGCTGCCGCAACTGGCGGACACCGGCGAGATCGTACGCTACGCCACCGGGCTCGAAGGTCTTTGCGTGGCGGTGCTCGCGCCGAATCTGCGGGGACTCGGGGACGCCGTCGCCCATGGCGCCCACAAGGTGACCCTGCCCTTTTCCATGAGCGAAACCCACTCGCTGAAAAACGTGAACCGGACCCATACCGAGGTAATCGCCGAAATCAAGGCCTGTGTCGAACATCTCCGGGCTTTGCCGGCCGACGGGCGGCCGCATTTTGAAGTCAGCCTTTCCACCGCCTTTGGCTGCACCCTGGAAGGCCCCGTGCCCGAAAGCCGGGTGCTTGCCATGGCCGAGCGGGTCACCGCGCTTGGCGTCGATGAAGTGAGCCTTTCCGATACCACCGGCTATGGCAATCCGCAGCAACTCAAACGGCTCGTGCTTGGCATCTGGGAGGCTTGTGGTCGCGACAAGCTCCAGGGTGTGCATCTGCACAACACCCGGGGGCAGGGGCTGGCGAACGCCCTGATGGCGGTGGAACTCGGACTCACCACCCTGGACAGTTCCCTGGGAGGCATCGGCGGCTGTCCCTTCGCGCCCGGTGCCAGCGGCAATATCGTTACCGAGGACCTGGTTTTCCTGCTGGAATCCATGGGTCTCTCCACGGGCATTGATCTGGCGGCGCTGATCGAGGTGAGGGAACTCGTGCAAACGGCGCTTTCGGATGTGGAACTGTTCGGATTTACCCCCGACGCCGGCATTCCCATGGGATACCGCGCGGCATGAAGGCCATCCCGATCAGAAATCCCCGCACCGGCGGCATCGACGGCGAGATCGAGAACTGGGCGCCGGCAAAAATCGGCGCCCTGGCGGATGAACTGCGGCAGGCCCAGTCCGCATGGCGCGGCAAGGGGTTTGCCCACCGCCGCCAGGCGCTGCTGGACTGGCGCAAGGAAATCGAAAGGCACGGCGAGGCAATCACCGAAGCCCTCACCGTGGACACCGGCCGGCGGCGGATCTCCCGGCTGGAAGCACTCAAACCCGTCAACCTGATCGATTACTGGCTGGAGCGGGCGCCGGCGATACTGGCGGACGAGACGGGCCACTCAAGCATGGCGCCCACTGTGAACTGGCGCCACCTGAAAGCGCCCTATCCCCTGGTGGGCATCATCAGCCCCTGGAATTTTCCCCTGGCGCTGGCTTCACTGGACGCGATTCCCGCCCTGTTCGCCGGCTGCGCGGTCATCGTCAAGCCCAGCGAAGTCACTTCCCGCTTTGTGCGGCCCCTGGCGGAGAGCATTGCGGCCGTGCCGGACTTGGAGGCGGTGTTCCGGCTGATCACCGGGGACGGCAGCGCCGGCGCCGGCCTCGTGGACGCCGTGGACGCCATCTGCTTTACCGGCAGCGTCGCCACCGGGCGCAAGGTGGCGGTGCAGGCGGCGCGGAATTTCATCCCGGCTTTTCTCGAACTCGGCGGCAAGGACCCCGCCATCGTCACCGCCAGCGCAGATCTGGAAAATGCCGTGCGCGCCATCGCCCGCAGCGCATTCGGCGCCACGGGCCAGGCCTGCCAGTCCCTGGAACGCGCCTTCGTTGCCCGGGAAGTGTACGGAGAGTTCCTCGCGGCGCTGGTGGAGGCCGCCGAGGGCATCCGCCTGAACGAGGCCGGCCTGGATTCGGGAGACATCGGGCCGCTGATCTTTGCCGGTCAGGCGGCAACGATCCGCCGGCATCTCGATGACGCTCTCGCCCGGGGCGCCCGGGTGCATTGCGGCGGCGCCATCGAACAGCATGGCGGCGGCGACTGGTGCCGCCCCACGGTGGTGAGCAAAGTCACCGGGGACATGCTTATCATGCGCGAGGAGACTTTCGGTCCGGTCATCACCGTGTCGCCATACGATTCCGCCGGGGAAGCGGTCGCTCTTGCCAATGAATCCGAATACGGCCTGTCCGCGGCGGTTTTCGCCGGTTCCCGGCCCGAGGCCGAAGCGATTGCCGCCAGGCTGGAAGTGGGCGGAGTCAGCATCAACGACGCCAGCCTCACCGCCGGCGCCAACGATGTGGAGAAAAATTCTTTCCGTCTCTCGGGCATGGGCGGGTCGCGCATGGGCCCGTCGGGAATGAGCCGCTTCCTGCGCAAGCGCGCCCTGCTCCACCAGACCGCGCCCGCCCCACCGATTCATGTGATTAGCGAAGAGAGTCAGTGACGCGCAAGCGCCCGCCGCAGCTGTTGCTCGATATGCTCCATGGGCAACACGTCGCGGCTGCGGTTGAGGATGAAGTCGAGAAAGCGCTCGGCGATCAGGGAGAGTTTTTTCGACTTGAGATTCACCACATACCAGTGGGACATGATGGGAAAGCCCTTCACCCGCAGTTGCGCGAGGCCATCCTCCTCGGCGTCGGCGAGCACATAGGCCGACAGAATGGTAATCCCCATGTCCGCCATCACCGCGTACTTGATGGCCTCGTTGCTCTCCACCATCATGGTTTTGTCCAGGCTGAGATTGTTTTCGCGCAGGAACTTCCGGATCGTATTGTGCGTGCCCGAGCCTTCCTCGCGCAGCAGGAATTTTTGTCCCCGCAGGTCTTCCCAGTCCAGCCGCCGGCGCCGGTTCAGGGGATTTTTCGCCGAGGCGATGACTGCCAGGGGGTTGGGCAGGAAGGGCCTGCCATGAATTTCGATCTCGTCGGGCGGGTCGCTGAAGATATACAGATCGTCCCGGTTGCCGTGGAGCCGCTCGATGATCTTGGCCCGGTTGCCCACCATGAAGGCGACATCGATGTCGGGATACATCTGGCAGAAAGGCCCGAGAATCCGCGGCAGAAAGTACTGGGCGGTGGTGACCACTGCGATGCTCAGGGACCCGGCGGTGAGGCCCTTGAGATGCTTGAGCCTGCCATCGAGGCGGGACATGACTTCAAACAGTTCCCGACCGTTCGCCGCCACCTCGCGTCCGGCCTCGGTAAGAAAAAGCCGCTTGCCGATCACTTCGTGCAGGGGCAGGCCCACGGCTTCGGCGAGCTTGCGGATTTGCACCGACACCGCCGAATGGCTCAGGTACAGCGCCTCGGCGGCCCGGGCGATGCTTCCGGTCTCGGCCACCTTGAGGAAGATTTCGAGTTGCCGCAGGGTGCCGAGTTTGGCCAGCGCCCGAATATTCGGTCCCGTATTCATCAAGTCCCTGCTCCAAATATCACTATAAAAGTAAACGAATATAGTGAATATTAAATACTATTATTCAGGTAAAGTCACCGTTACCATGCTTCCAACATTTGCTCATGACCTGAGAGGACGCAAAGATGAGACCCCATGTTGAACTGATTGACGAGGTGGATCTGCTGTGGCACGTCGCCGAATTTCCCCACGCCAACGGCGAAGCGCGTCAGCGCAACCTTTGCTACGACGAGGAAAACGGCGCCGCGTCGCTGAAAGTGGAATTCCTCACCGACTGGCAACGGAAAGGCGGCCTCCATGCCGCCCAAACCGAATGGTATGTGCTGGAAGGCGAGATCGAAATCGGCGATACCCGACTCGGGGAAGGCGGTTACTGGTGCGCTCCCCAGGGCACCTGGACACCCGGGGTGAAAGCCAGAAAAGGCACGCGGATCCTGCTGTTCCGGGAGTTCGGCGACTGGGGCTTCACTCCCGGCGGCCGCGACGGCGCCAATGGCGGGCAAAAGGCGGAACTGGCAATCTGCGATTCCGAAGCCATGGAATGGTATGACGTGGTTGACCCGGAACATGGCAGCCCGATGAATTTCGAGCGCGGCGGCACTCCCGTGCCGGGGCTCTTCATCAAGCTGCTGTACCGAAATCCGGTGACGGGTTTCTATACCCGCCTGATCAAGGCCAAGCCGGGCTGGCGCGAGCATCCCCTGGCGCACCATCCGGTTTTCGAGGAGGCCTATTGCCTCGACGGCTGGTTCGACTACAACTTCGGCACCATGACCAAAGGCCAGTACTTCTTCCGCCCCGCCGGCGTGCGTCACGGCGACTTCACCGCCGGCGAAAAGGACGGCTGCACCTGGATATTGCGCTGCGACGGCGATCTAGTGGACTGGTACACGGACAACGCCAGCATCGAGATGAAAGGAGACCCGGTGAACTGGGGTGAGGGATTTCCGCTGTCGGAGCCGCCTGAACTGATCCAGCCGGTGCGCTCGCGCTCCATCGGCCCCTGGAAGAATCCCTACTATCAATAGTGGCGTCAGGTGCCATTCCATGCCCAGCGATACCTTCCTCCCCGTCATTCCGCGCGGAGCGATGCGGATTCGCGGAATGACGGGGAGGCAAAATGACAGTGGCTGAATCAAGGCGGGCTCCAGGGAGAGCAAATCCATGACAGACGCGCTCGGTTGGCGGGCCAAGTTCGGTGTGCTTGGCCCGTCCACCAACACCATCGTCCAGCCGGAATTCGACGCCATGCGCGTGCCCGGCGTCACCAATCATTACAGCCGAATCATCATCGAGAACGCCAACGCGGTATCCGACGAGACCTTCATCGCCGGCACCATGATCATTTCCGAGAACACGCTCGACGCCGTCCGGGGCGTCATGACGTGCTCGCCGGACTATCTGGTCATGGGCATGTCGGCGGTCACTTTCTACGGCGGGGCCGAGGGGGCGCGGAAGTGGCGGGAAAACATCGAAAACGCCAGCGGGCTGCAACTCAGTATCGGCTCCGAATCCTGTGCCGAGGCCATGAAGGCTTACGGCGGCATCCAGCGGATCGTCGTGATTTCCCCCTATTTCCCCGCGGCCAATCGCGAGGTCATGCGGTTTTTCGCCGACTATGGCTACCAGACGGTTCGCGACCACTGCCTGCGCTGCCCGAGTTGGACCGCCATCGCCGAAGTGCGGGGCGACACCCTGCGAAAACTCGTGGCGGAGCTTGACGGCGACGATGTGGACGCCTTCGTCCAGGTGGGCACCAACCTGTGCATGCTGGAGCTTGCCGCGGAACTCGAGGAGGAAATGCAAAAGCCCGTCATCGCCATCAATGCCGCCACCTACTGGCGCGCCCTGCGCCAATACGGCATCAAGGATCAAATGCGCGGCTTCGGAGAACTACTGGAAAAGCACTGAAATCGCCCGGTCAATAACTCAAGGCCGGGGTCGATCGAAGTCCGGAAACTTGCGCCACGGACGGCAGGCGGAATCCAGCCACACTACCCGCGACAAGCACTATTCAAGGCTGAACGATGTGGATTTCGTCCATGCCGTTATCGGGATCCAAAGCCACCTCCCCCGCCGGGAAGCCCTGCTCGGCCAGAATATACGCAATCACATCGGTATACTCCTGAAACATCAGGGAGCCGGGATTGTCCGCCGGCATGGTGCCCATGACGGATTCCCATAGCCACAGCAGGGGCTGGTTGTTCCAGGAGCGCAGGGTATCGCGGTAGAAGCGTTGATCGTGGCAGGTTCGGCAGACGCTGTCGTAAACGGGCTTGCCGGCGTCGACCTGGGCCTGGGTGAACACGCCGTCCTTGACGGTTTTCTGCTGCGCCAGCGACCATTGCGCGCCGAGCAGACACAGCACGGCCATCCCAAGCCCAAGCATCTTCTTCATCGCAAACCTCCACTTCGGGCACCCGGCCCTTTTCGAAAATTCCACGCCAGTCGCAGTCCAGACAGCCCCGAACCATACCCCACAAGCCCCCGGCTTGCAAGGCGCCGATTGACCAACTTCGCGCAGGATGACAGGGAAGCGGGAAAAATTTTCCCGAATTTTTCTCTTTTTCCGGGGAAGTTTCCTAGGCTTTGGGTCCATTTCAATAGGAGACCCGAACCATGCGACATCCTCAGCAAGGCTTTACCCTGATCGAACTGATGATCGTGGTGGCGATCATCGGCATTCTGGCGGCGGTGGCGCTGCCGGCCTATCGCAACTACACCGACCGCGCCGAGTTCTCGGAACTCGTGCTCGCGGCAACCCCGCTCAAGACCGCGGTGGAACTGGCCATCCAGTCCCAGGGGCCAGACACGCTGGAAGCCCTTGACGGCGGCGCCCTGGGCATTCCCGCCGATGTTACGGCCAGCGCCACGGTTCACGGGGCCAGCGTCAGCGATGGCGTCATCACCATGACCTGGCGCCAGGAAACGGGCTCGAATCTCACCGGCGTGACCTACACCCTGACGCCGGATGGCATTACCGCGCCGGTGAACTGGACCGAAGGCGGCACCTGCCTGAGCAGCGGCCTGTGCTAGGCGCCGCCGCGGCATCCGCGGGGAAGGAAACGAGCCAGGCGCCGGCGGCGGTGGCCGCCGGCCTTGGCGCGCCCCTGCTTGACCTCGACGCCCTGGATCCCCACCAGATCGAGCGCGGCCTTATCGACCGCAGGTTGATCCGGCAGTACCAGGCGCTGCCCCTGCTGCGTCAGGGTGGCAGGCTGTTGATCGCCCTGGCGGAGCCGGCCGCGATGGCGGCAGTGGATGAAATCCGCTTCCATACCGGATTGCCGGTGCAGCCCGTGGTGGTGGAAGCCGGCAAGCTCAATCGGGCGCTGCAACTGCAGGACCGGGGCGAAAGCCTGCTGGACGAGGTGGGCCTGGAAGAATTGCAAGGCGATGCCGCGCCCGCCATGGAGCCCGGCGCCGAGGCCGCCAATGCCGACGAAACGCCCATAGTGCGGCTGGTGAACCGGCTGCTGCTCGACGCCTTGCAGGCCGGCGCCTCGGATATTCATTTCGAGCCCTTCGAGACCAGTTGCCGGGTCCGCTTCCGCATCGACGGCATTCTCCACGAGATCACCCGGCCGCCGGTCCACATCGCCCGCCGCATCGCGTCAAGGCTCAAGATCATGGCGGAAATGGACATCGCCGAACGGCGCCTGCCCCAGGATGGCCGCATCCGCTTGCCGGCGGCGGATGGCGGCGGAGTCGATTTCCGCGTCAATACCCTGCCCACCCTGTGGGGGGAAAAACTCGTGCTGCGGATTCTCGACGGCGGCGGGGCGCAAATGGACATCGACGCCCTCGGCCTGAGCGGACCCCAGCGTGAACTTTTCGAGTCGGCCCTCAAGGCGAGCCAGGGAATGATTCTCGTCACCGGCCCCACGGGAAGCGGCAAGACCGTAACGCTTTATGCCGGCCTGCGCCTGCTCAATTCGCCGGAACGCAATATCGCCACGGCGGAAGATCCGGTGGAAATCAATCTCGAGGGCGTGAACCAGGTCGCCGTCAACAATCGCATCGGGCTCGATTTCGCGGCCTGCCTGCGGGCCTTTCTGCGGCAGGACCCGGATGTGCTCATGGTGGGGGAAATCCGCGATCTGGAAACCGCCGCCATCGCCGTCAAGGCCGCCCAGACCGGCCATCTCGTGTTATCCACCCTGCATACCAACAGCGCCGGTGAAACCCTGACCCGGCTCAGGAACATGGGCATTCCCCCATTCAATCTGGCGACTTCGATACGGCTCATTATTGCCCAGCGGCTGGCGCGCAAGCTCTGCGGCCACTGCCGCCAGCCACTGCGCCTGCCCGGGGACGCCCTGCTCCAGGCGGGATTCCTGGAAACCGAAATCGACAGCCTGCAGCTCCATGGCGCCCGGGGCTGCGAGCATTGCAAGGGCGGCTACCGGGGCCGGGTGGGCATTTACGAGATGCTGCCGGTGGGCAACGAACTGGCCCGGGTCATCATGGGCGACGGCAACGCCCTGGATATCGCCTCCCAGGCCGAAACCGAGGGCCATGAGGACCTGCGGCGGGCGGCGCTGGCAAGAGCCGCCGCCGGCCTCACCAGCCTGGATGAAGTCAACCGGGTAACCTGGACCCCGGGAACCGGACGACAATGAAGGCGTCCGCGGCATTCAACTGGCGGGGAACCGACCGCCAGGGCAAGCCCGCCGGGGGCGAAATCAGCGCAGCCAGTCTGGCCCTGGCCAAGGCGAGGCTTCGACGGCAGGGAATCCGCCTGCAAACCGTGCGGCGCAAACCAAAACCCCTGTTCACCGGTCGGGAGCGTATCCGCCCCGGAGACATTGCGATTTTCACCCGGCAACTGGCGACCATGGTGCGATCGGCGATTCCCCTGGTGCAATCGCTCCATGTCATGGCCGACAGCACCGGTAACGCCGCCATGGGAGAAATGATCCGCAAGCTGCGGGACGACGTGGCCGGCGGCCACGGGCTGGCCGACAGTCTGGCCCGGCGACCGAAACAGTTCGACTCGCTCTATTGCAGTCTCGTGGCCGCGGGAGAAAGCTCGGGCACCCTGGAAACCATGCTCGACCGGCTCGCCGGCTATCGGGAGAAGTCGGAACGGCTCAAGGCGAAGATTCGCAAGGCGTTGACCTATCCCGTGGCGGTGGTTTGCGTTGCCATTGTGGTAACAGGGCTGTTGCTGACCCGGGTGGTCCCCACCTTTGCCGAAACCTTCGCCGGCTTCAACGCCGAACTGCCCGGCTTCACGCTTTTCGTGCTGCGGCTTTCGGATCTGGCGCTGGCCCACTGGCATACCGCGGGCGTCATGGCAATGCTCGCCGCGGGATTGCTGGTCTACCTGCCGCGCCGTTCGCCGCGGTTTGCCGCCCTGCGCCAGCGCGCCCTGCTGCGGCTGCCGGTTTTCGGCCCACTGTTGCGCAATGCCGCCATCGCCCGCATCGCCCGAACCCTGGCCACCCTGTTTCGCGCCGGCGCACCGCTCACCGAGGCGCTGGAATCCGTTGCCGAAGCGGCGGGCAATGTGGTCTATGCCGATGCGGTGCGGGCCATTGGCGAGGAGGTCCGCAATGGCCAGTCCCTGGCCGGGGCGATTCGCGGGGCGCGGCTGTTTCCGCCCATGCTTGAGCAGCTCGTGGGCATCGGCGAGGAGTCCGGCGCACTCGATGATATGCTCGACCGCTGTGCCATTTTCTTCGAGGAAGACGTGGAATCCCGCGTGGACCGCTTAACGGCCCTGCTCGAGCCCTTTATAATGGCGCTGCTTGGCCTCCTGGTTGGCGGGCTGATGGTTGCCATGTATCTGCCAATTTTCCGGCTCGGCTCGGTTCTGTAACTCCCGGCGGCCCATGACCTTACCGCATTTTCTCAGCGCTTCGCCCAGCCAGGCTTTCATCGTGTTCCTGCTGTTCGGCCTGCTGGCCGGCAGCTTCCTCAATGTGGTGGTGTATCGGCTGCCCATCATGCTCAACCGCCAATGGCAGATCGAGACGCGACATTATCTCGGGCTGCTGCGGGATCCGCGCGACGCCGCCGGCAGGCCTTTCAACCTGCTGCGGCCGGCCTCACATTGCCCGCACTGCCAGTACCGGCTCAAGCCCTGGCAACTCATCCCGGTTTTCAGCTACCTGCTGCTGCGGGGCAAGTGCGCGAATTGCAAGGGAGTGATTCCCCCGCGCTATCCCCTGGTGGAATTGCTTTGCGGGGCGCTGGCCGGCCTGCTGGCGCTGTGGTACGGGGCCGGCTGGCTGAGTCTGGCGCTGATCGGATTCAGCTATGCGCTGCTGGCCCTGGCGCTGATCGACTACGAAAACCAGTTGCTGCCGGACATACTGACCCTGCCCCTGCTTTGGCTCGGATTGCTCATTCACGCCCTGTTTCCCGACCTGCTGGAAACCAGCGCCACCGACGCCATCATCGGCGCCGCCGCCGGCTATCTGCTGCTTGGCGGATTTCATTACGCCTACCACCTGCTCACCGGCAAGGAAGGCATGGCCCAGGGCGACTTCAAGCTGCTTGCCGCCATCTGCGCCTGGCTGGGCTGGACCGCGCTGCCCTTCATCGTGCTGGTTTCCTCGGTAGCCGGGGCGGTCTGGGGCATGGCGCTGGTGCTGATCCGGGGTCGCTCCTGGTCCCAGCCCCTGCCATTCGGCCCCTTTCTGGCGGTCGCGGGCTTTCTGGTAATGCTCGCTGGGCCTGACCGCCTGGCGGGCCTGCTCGGCTGAGTGCGCCGGGATATGGGATTCGCGGTGGGACTCACCGGCGGCATCGGCAGCGGCAAAAGCACCGTGGCGCGGATATTCGCCGGGCTTGGCGTCGATGTGTTCGATGCCGACGCGGCGGCCCGGGAAGTCGTCGAGCCGCCAAGCGCGGCGCTGGATGCCATCCGGGAGCGCCATGGGCCGGAAATACTCACCGCCTCGGGAATGCTGGACCGGCCCCGGCTGCGGCGGCTGGTGTTCGACGACAGCGGCGAGCGCAAGTGGCTCGAAGACCTGCTGCACCCGCTCATTGGCGAGCGCCTGCGGCGGCAAATCGCCGGTTCGAAGTCCGCCTACTGCTTGCTGGTTTCACCCCTGCTGCTGGAGACGAGCCAGCGGCGACTCGTTGGCCGGGTGCTGGTGGTGGATGTTTCCCGAAACACCCAGTTGCAGCGCAGCCTGTTGCGCGACGGCGGCGACCGCGCCACCATCGAGGCCATCATCGATGCCCAGATGCCCCGCGACCGGCGCCTCGCAGTCGCCGATGACATCATCGACAACGAAGCCGGAGAGGACGCCCTGCCCACCCGGGTGCAGGGCTTGCACCGGCTTTATCTGAAGCGGGCGAAATCCCATGAATAACGGCGTATGCCATATTGCGCGTTTGTTTGACCGTCATTCTGCGTGCGGAATGACGGCAGGAATTTGATCATGAATGAAGAACCGGACTCCATTGCCTGCCCGCACTGCGGCAAGAATGTCCCCTGGACCCGGGCAAGCCGGTATCGACCTTTCTGCAGCCAGCGCTGCCAGCTTATCGACCTGGGCGAGTGGGCCGCCGGGAACTACCGCGTTCCCGGCGAAGCCAGCCCTGCTCCGGAAAAACCCGATTCCGAATCCCTGCAATAGCTTCAATCACAGAAATTCCGAATCCCCGCCAGACCAAAAGCGCCATGGCTTCTGGCCAGCACGGCCTGGGCCGGATGCATGCCGCCCAGGGCGAACACCGGCAGGCTGACCTGATCCGCCAGGCGGCAAAAACCCCGCCAGCCGAGCCAATCCCCGGCTGCGTGCTTGCCGGTGGCCGCCACCGGCGAAAGCAGGGCGAAATCCACACCCAGCGCTTCCGCCCGGCGCAGCTCCGCCAGGGAATGGCAGGAAGCGCTGAACCACTGCTCCGCGGGAACCGGGCGCGCCTGAAGTTGCGCCAGTACCCGGCTGGAGGCATGGAAGCCGCAGCCGCCCCAGGCAGGGTCGTAACACTCCGGGGGATTGTTGAACAGCAGATGCGTGGCGCTTCCGGCGGCCAGTTCCAGCGCCGCCTCGAACCAGCGCCGGTATTGTCCTGGCGGCAACTGGGGCTGGCGTACCTGAATCAGTTCCCGACCGCTTTCGATCTGCTTGCGCAGCAGTGCGAGAAAGTCCTTTTCGTCGGGCATTCGCGGCGTTATCGACAAGGCAGGGGGCAATTGCAGCAAACGCACGATGGGGGTGTTGGCGGCGGGAAAGTCAGCCTCGCGCAGGTCATGCCGTTCCCGCCAGGCAATCTGCTGACCTTCCCTGCCACGGGCCTCGCCGGACCAGCGGCTCACCAGATGCGCATCGAGCAGGACGTGCTTGTCGCTGTAACGATGTTCCACCCGGCACAGGGGATGGCTGGCAAGCAGCCTGAGCCCGGTTTCCTCACGCAGTTCCCGGTGCAGAGCCTGTAGCGGCGGCTCTCCCGCTTCGCGTTTGCCGCCGGGAAACTCCCACAACCCGCCCTGGTGGCTGTCCTTCCGGCGCAGGGCGACCAGGGTCTGGTCCCGGTGATTGCGGACCACCGCCACCATGACATGAACCGGGGCGCCATTCATTGTCAATTCAGGTGATCTGTAGCGAGAGAAAAGGCCGCTTTCGGGTTCACGTGCGGTAGTCCGCATTGATTCGCACGTACTCGTGGCCCAGGTCCGAGGTCCAGACGGTTTCCTCGCTGTCGCCGCGGCCGAGGCGGATGTCGATTTCGATGTCGGTTCCCGCCATGGCGGCGAGTCCGGCTTCTTCCGAATAGTTCCCGTGCGGCTCGCCATGGGCTACCACGGGCACGCCGCCGAGGAAGATGCGGAGACTGCCGGGATCAAGCTCTTCCACGCCGGCCCGGCCCACCGCGGCCAGAATCCGCCCCCAGTTCGGGTCCGAAGCGAAGCAGGCGGTCTTCACCAGTGGCGACTCCGCCACGGCATAGGCCACTTGCAGGCATTCGCTGCTGCTGCCGCCTTCACTGACCCGCACGGTGATGAATTTGCCCGCGCCTTCGGCATCGCGAATGATGGCCTGGGCCAGATGCCGGAATACCCCCCCCAGGGCTTCTCGGAAACGATTCCAGTTTGTCCCGTCGCTTTCCGCAAGTTTCGGGCCGGCGCCGGTGGCGCAGAGTACGCAGGCGTCATTGGTGGAAGTGTCGCCGTCCACGGTGATGCGATTGAAGCTGTGCTCCACCTGCTCGCGCAGCAACGCATCCAACTGGCTGCGGCTCAGCCCGGCGTCGGTGAAGACAAAAGCGAGCATGGTGGCCATATCGGGGCGAATCATCCCCGCACCCTTGGCGAAGCCGGCGATGCGCAGGCTTTTGCCGTTGACACACAGTTCCGCCCAGGCGGACTTGGCTTTGGTGTCGGTGGTCAGTATGCCTCTTGCGGCATCGGGCCAGGCCTCGGCGTCGAGCCGGGCCAGCAGTTGCGGCATGGCCTTGCCGATGCTGTCCACCGGCAAGGCTTCGCCGATGACACCAGTGGAAAAGGGCAGCACCTGTTCCAGGGAAATGCCGCGCCGCCGCGCCAGGGCGCGGCAACAGGCAAGCGCCGCCTCGCGCCCGGCGCCGCCGGTTCCGGCATTGGCATTGCCGGCATTGATCAGCAGGTAGCGCGGGCTTGCGGCGCCGAGATGGCGACGGGCGATTTCCACCGGGGCGGCGCAAAACGCGTTTTGGGTGAATACCGCGCAAGTCTCGCTGCCTTCGGCAAGTTCCACGGCAACCAGGTCCAGCCGGTCCGGGTAACGGATTCCCGCCCGAACCCCCGCCAGTCTCACGCCCGGAATGGCCGGGACAGGCCCCGGCTGCAGGCCGGGGTCAGCGGATGCGGCCACAACAGTTCTTGTATTTCTTGCCGGAACCACAGGGGCAGGGCGCATTGCGGCCCACCTTGGGCACATCGCGGACGAAAGGCTGGGGCTGCAGTTGCTGTTGCGGCTGGGGCCGGAGCCGGGGCTGGCCTGATGCCGGGAGTTGCCGTGGCTGCCGTGCCGCGGGGGGGGAGGCGGCAGCGGCGCCGCCGAGGGCGGACACGCTCTGGTGCTGGAAATTCATGCGCTCCCGGGCCGCCTGCTCCTGCCGCCGCCGTTCGATGGCGGCAACTTCGTCTTCCTGGCGGATGCTCACCTGACTCAGCATCCTGACGACTTCGAACTGGAAATTCGACAGCAGGTCCTGGAACAGGGAAAAGGCTTCCCGCTTGTATTCCTGGCGCGGATTCTTGCCGCCGTAGCTGCGCAGGAAGATGCCCTGGCGCAGATGATCCATGGTCGCCAGATGCTCCTTCCACAAGGTGTCGAGAATCTGCAGCATGATCTGTTTCTCGAACAGGCGCATCTTGTCGCCCACCACCGCGCACTTGGCGGTGTATTCCCCGCCGATCTCGCCGCTGATCCTTTCCTTGAGCTGGTGCTCGTGGAGGCCTTCGTCCTCGTCGAGCCAGACGCGCACCGGCAGCTTGCTGCGGAATTCGGCTTCAACGGCGTCCTCAAGCCCTTCCAGGTCCCACTGTTCGGGAATGCTTTGCGGCGGAATGAAACGGTCCACCAACTGGACCACGACTTCCCCGCGCATGCCGTCGAGCATCTCCGAAACGTCCTCGTTGCCCATCAACTCATTGCGCTGGCGGTAAATGATCGTGCGCTGGTCGTTGGCCACATTGTCATACTCAAGCAATTGCTTGCGTATGTCGAAATTGCGGCCTTCCACCTTGCGCTGGGCTTTTTCGATGGAGCGGGTGACCATGCCGGCTTCAATGGCCTCGCCGCGCTGCATGCCGAGCCGGCGCATGAAATTCTTGACGCCTTCCCCGGCGAAAATCCGCATCAGGTCGTCTTCCATGGACAGGTAGAAGCGCGAATGGCCCGGGTCGCCCTGGCGGCCGGCGCGGCCCCGGAGCTGATTGTCGATGCGGCGCGATTCATGACGCTCGGTGCCGACGATATGCAGGCCGCCGGCGGCAAGCACCTGGTCATGGCGCTCCCGCCACTCTTCGCGAATGCGCGCGACCTGGGCCTCGTCGGGCGATTCCAGCGCCTCGACTTCCGCCTCCCACTTGCCGCCAAGCACGATGTCGGTGCCGCGGCCGGCCATGTTGGTGGCGATGGTCACGGCGCCGGGGCGGCCGGCCTGGGCGATGATATGGGCTTCCTTTTCGTGGAATTTCGCATTGAGCACTTCGTGCCGGATGCCGTTCTTCTTCAGGAAGCGGGAGAGCAACTCGGAGTTTTCGATGGAAGCCGTTCCCACGAGCACCGGCGCGCCATTGCCGCTGATCTCGGTGATGTCCTTCACCACGGCCTCGAATTTCTCTTCCATGGTCAGGTAGATCAGGTCGTTGTCGTCGATGCGGATCATGGGCGCATTGGTGGGAATGACGACCACGTCGAGCCCATAGATCTGGTTGAATTCAAAGGCTTCGGTATCGGCGGTGCCGGTCATGCCGGCGAGCTTGTCGTACAGGCGGAAGTAATTCTGGAATGTGGTGGAGGCCAGGGTCTGGCTTTCGCTCTGGATCGGCAGCCGCTCCTTGGCTTCAAGCGCCTGGTGCAGGCCCTCGGACAAGCGCCTGCCTTCCATGGTGCGGCCGGTGTGCTCGTCGATGAGCACGATGCGCTGGTCCTGGACGATGTACTGCACATCCTTCTGGAACAGATGATGGGCCTTGAGCGCGGCGTGCATGTGGTGCAGCAGGGTCAGGTTGGTGGCGGCGTACAGCGAATCCCCGGGAGCGAGCAGCTTGCGGCTGACCAGCAGTTCCTCCACATGGGCGTGGCCCGACTCGGTAAGCTCCACCTGGCGGGTTTTCTCGTCCACGGTGAAATGGCCGCTTTCCTCGGCGACGAAATTCCGGTCCATCATCTCAAGCCTGGATTTTTCCACCCGGGCGCCGCGCTTCAATCGGGGAATCAGCTTGTTGATGTCCTGATAGAGCTGGGAACTGTCCTCGGCGGCGCCGGAGATGATCAGGGGCGTCCGCGCCTCGTCGATGAGAATCGAGTCCACCTCGTCGACGATGGCGAAATTCAGCGGCTTCTGCATGCGGTCTTCGAGGCGGAAGGCCATATTGTCGCGGAGATAATCGAAGCCGAATTCGTTGTTGGTGCCGTAGGTGATGGAGCAGCCGTAGGCGGCCTGCTTTTCCTGCACGGTGGCGCCGGCCTTGACCACGCCCACGCTGAGGCCGAGAAATTCGTAGATCGGCCGCATCCAGTTGGCGTCGCGCTCGGCAAGGTACTCGTTGACCGTGACGATGTGCACGCCGTTGCCGGTGAGGGCATTGAGGTAGGCCGGCAGGGTCGCCACGAGGGTCTTGCCTTCCCCGGTGCGCATTTCGGCGATGGAGCCCTCGTGCAGCACCATGCCGCCGATCAACTGCACATCGAAATGGCGCATCCCGAGACTGCGCTTACTCGCCTCGCGGACCGCGGCGAAGGCCTCGGGCAGCAGGTTTTCCAGGGTTTCCGCCTGGCCGAGCCGATCGCGCAGGCGTTCGGTGCCCGCCCGCAGCTCCTCGTCGGTCCTGGCCTCGTATTCGGGCTCGAACCGGTTGATTGCGGCCACAGTCTTGCGCATGCGTTTCAGCTTGCGCGAATTGCTGCTGCCAAAGATCTTGCTGAGAAGTTTCATCAATCAGGCGGCTAGTACGGGCCTGACGTAGGAAATGGGGACGTTGGCTTCCTTTTCAAAGCAAACGATTTCCCAGGCATCGTCGGTCACTTCCAGCGTTCGCAACAGGGCATTGTTCAGCGCGTGCCCGGATTTGTATCCCTTGAAGGCGCCTATCAGGCTGTTGCCGAGCAGGTAGAGGTCGCCAATGGAATCGAGAATCTTGTGTTTGACGAATTCGTCTTCGTAGCGCAGGCCGTCCTCGTTGAGCACCTTGTAGTCGCCCACGGCAATGGCGTTGTCCATGCTTGCGCCGAGGGCGAGGTTGCGGTTGCGCAGTTCCTCGAACTCGTGCATGAAGCCGAAAGTGCGGGCCCGGGAAACTTCCTTGACGAAAGAAGTGCTGGAAAAATCCACCGTGGCGGATTTGGTGTACTTGCGGTAGACCGGATGGTCATAGAGCAGGGTATAACTGACCTTGAAACCGTCGAATGGCTCAAGGCTCACCGACTTGTCGCCCTGGCGCAGGCAGACGGGCTTCTTGATGCGGATGAAACTCTTGCTCGCGGCCTGTTCTTCGATACCGGCGGACTGGATGAGGAAGACAAAGGGCCCGGCGCTGCCATCCATGATGGGAATTTCCGCAGCGTCCACGTCGATAACGGCATTGTCGATGCCGAGACCGCACAGGGCCGACATCAGATGCTCGATGGTGGCCACCCGGACATCGTCCATCACCAGGGTGGTGGACAGGGTCGTGTCGCCCACATTGCCGGCCCGGGCGGGGATTTCCACCACCGGGTCGAGGTCCACCCGGCGGAAAACAATGCCGGTATGCGCCGGCGCCGGCTGCAAGGACAGGCTGACCTTGTTGCCGGTATGCAGACCCACGCCGGTGGCGCGAATCGCATTTTTCAGGGTTCGCTGCTTGAGCATGGGTCACCTGGCCCAGCTTCGGTTAGGCGGAATGCTACCAGACTATGGCCCGCTGCCCAAGGAATAGCGCAACCGGCAGGTTTTTATTTGCATGTGATAGCGAAAAATTCCATGGGCACAGACAAGCGTTTTTGAAGCACAGCCTCAAGCGCGACTGAAACGGCGCAGAGCCAGGCTCCGCGCCTGGACCGGGAATTTTCCAGAAATCTCCCGGTTCGCGCTGGTCAGTCGGCATTCTTCCGCAGAAATGCCGGAATATCCAGAAAATCCATGGCCTGACCTTCGTTGGCGGCTTTTTTCACGACTGCCGGTTCGGTGGGAGCCGGCGGCTCGCCGCTATTTTCCCGGGACGTCTGAGTCCGGTCCGGAATGCCGCGGCCAGGTTCGGCCTCGCGGACATTCTGCCGTCCACCGGCGTTGGTCCCGGCGCGCATGGGGCGCCGCGGGGTGAAGCGGGGCTCAGGCCGCCTGCCGGCGATATTGCCCTGGGCCACCTGTTCCGGCTCGGCCTCCTGCCTCACCCGGAAGGCATCGCCATACAATCCGGTGGCGACCAGGGTGACCTGGACCTTGTCGCCGAGCTCCGGGTCAACCACCATGCCGGAAATCAGCATGTCGTCCTCAAGGCTGCAAACTTCCTTGGCGACATTGCCCACGGCCTGCATGTCATTGAGGGTCAGATGCTCGCCGCCGGTAATGTTCATCAGCAGTCCTCCGGCGCTGCTGATATCGACATTTTCCAGCAACGGGCTTGAAATCGCCGCCCGGGCGGCGGCGGCGCCGGGATTGGGGTCGTCCCTGGAGGCGACGCCGGTGCCCATCATCGCCATGCCGCGCTTGGACATGACGGTTTTCACATCGGCGAAATCCACATTGATATGGCCCGGCTTGGTAATGATGTCCGAAATGCCTTTCACCGCATCGAGCAGGACATCGTTGGCGGCGGCGAAGGCATTGACGATGGTGGTGTCCGGCGGCAGCACCTCGAGCAACTTGGCATTGGGTACGATGATCAGCGAATCCACGTGTTCGGCGAGACTGACCACACCCTTTTCCGCCACGGTGATTCGCTTGCGCTGCTCGAAGGGAAAGGGCTTGTTGACGATGGCCACGGTGAGGATGCCCATGTCCCTGGCGGCTTCGGCGATGACCGGCGCCGCCCCGGTGCCGGTGCCGCCGCCCATTCCCGCGGCGATGAACACCATGTCCGCGCCCTGGAGGATTTCGCGAATCTGCTCGTGGTCTTCCAGGGCCGCCTTGCGCCCCACTTCCGGGTCGGCGCCGGCGCCAAGGCCGCGGGTGACCTTGCTGCCGAGTTGAAGCTTGTTGCTCAGGCCGAGCAGGCCGAGGGCCTGGGCGTCGGTATTGGCGCAGTGATATTCCACGCCGTCCACATTGCGCTCGATCATGTGCTGCACGGCATTGCCGCCAGCCCCGCCTACGCCGATCACCTTGATATTCGCCTTGTGCATGGGGCCCTCGATAATCTCGAATGTTTCGTCACTCATTGCCTTGCTCCTGAGTCCTGACTGCATGTCTGACCGCAACATCGGGCGCAGACTGTGTGTTCTTTCAATGGCCGGCTTGCCATCCTGGGGCGCCGTTCATGCAAATCGCCGGAAAAAGCGCCGGGTGGAGGCGAGAAGACCGTCCGCTTCGGGTTTTTCTTCCAGCCGGTCCGTCTGGCTGCCCTGTTCTTCCATATCCTTCATTCCATACAGCAACAGCCCGACCCCCGTGGAGTGGATCGGATTGTTTACTATATCGGCACGTCCCTTGACTTTCTGAGGCGTTCCCACGCGAACCGGCTGATGCAATACCTCCTCGGCAAGCTCCACCGCGCCGGGTATCCTGGCCGAGCCTCCGGTGAGGACGATTCCCGCCGCGAGCAGCTTCTCCATATTGCTCTCCGAAAGTTGCTGCTGGACCAGCGAAAACAGTTCCTCGTACCTGGGCTCCACCACTTCCGCCAGGTTCTGCTGGGACAATTCCCGCGGCGCGCGGTCGCCGACGCTGGGAACCTCGATGGTTTCCTCGGGCTGGGTCAGTTGCACCAGGGCGCTGCCGTACTTGATCTTGAGCTGGTTGGCGTTCTGCCGCGGCGTGCGCAGGGCGGTGGCGATATCGCTGGTGACCTGGTCCCCGGCGATGGGAATGACACCGGTGAATTGCAGCGCATCCGAGGTGAAGATGGCAATGTCGGTGGTGCCGCCGCCGATGTCCACGAGACAGACGCCAAGCTCCTTTTCATCGGGGGTCAATACCGCTTCCGCCGAGGCGATCTGCTCAAGCACGAGCTGTTCGATTTCCAGATTGCAGCGGCGAATGCATTTTTCGATGTTCTGGATGGCGTTCACCGCGGCGGTAACGAGATGCGCCCGCACTTCGAGGCGGGAGCCGGACATGCCCAGCGGCTCCTTGACGCCGCTCTGGGAATTGATCGTGTAGTCCTGCGGCACCACGTGAAGAATGCGCTCGTCGGGCGGGATTTCCACCGCCCGGGCAGAATCATTGACCCGGTCCACGTCGGCCCGGGTGACCTCGCCGTCGCGAATCGACACCACGCCGCTGGAATTCATGCTTCGCACGTGGCTGCCGGCGATTCCCGCGTACACCGAATGGATCGGATGGCCGGTTTCCTGTCTCGCCGCTTCCAACGCGCGCTGAATCGAAATGACGGTGGATTCGATGTCCACCACCACGCCCTTTTTCAGCCCGAGGGAGGGGTGGCTGCCCATGCCGATGACATTCAGCTCGCCCTGATCGGAAACTTCGCCCACCAGCGCCGCCACCTTGGTGGTGCCGATGTCGAGCCCGACGATGGTTTTGCCGTGTCTTCCCGCGGTTTCGTTCATGTCTCGCAATACTCAATATGGGGCTGAACGCCCCCGTTTTGTCGGCTGCGCCGACCGGGTACCTGCATCCTGACAGATTGTGCCTGCCATCCCTGGCGCGAACATTTCGACCCCGATTCACCCCGGTCTTGCCTTCCATGGCAAGCCGTTCGTCCCTCAAAGAGCTTTGCTCTTTGTCGGCTGCGCCGACCGGGACTCACCCCGCATTCTGATGCTGAACCGGCTGCCGTAGCGCAGGTCGGCCACTTCGTGCCGCTGCCGCTCGGTTTCCGGCTGGCTCAGGTAAAAATCCACATAGCGCTGCAGCCGGTTGACCAGATCCTCGCTGCCAAGCACCACTTCGGTGACGCCGTTCAGTTGCAGCCGCCAGCTTTGCCGGGGGCTGGCCTGCAAACCGCTCAGGCGCAGGCCGGCGGGATAGAGGATCTGGTTGAGCCGCAGGTATTGCCGCATGACCTCGAACTGTGAATCCGGCGGGCCGTCAAGCCGCGGCAGCGCTGTATCGATGGCTGAGGAATCCGGCGCAATGACCCGGCCGCGCTGGGTGATCAGGCGATCTTCCCCCCAGCGGGCGATGACGGTTTCCTCGCCGATGCGCACGCTGAGCGTATCCGGCCAGCGGCGCCCCGCCGAGGCGGTGGCGACCCATTGCAGGTTCTCGATCTGTTCCCGCAACTGTTCCAGATTGAGTTCGAAAAAGCCGATGCCCGCGTAGGGCGCGAGCACCGCGCGGATTTCGCTTTCCGCGAGATGCCGCAACTCACCGTGTATCTCGACCCGGGACAGCGGCGGATTGAGCCGCGGCTCCAGCGCATCCCAGTGCCGCCAGGCGAACACGCCGGCGCCAAGCAGGGGGATCGTCAGCAGCAGGCGGAGGAAGAGGCTTCCCCGGTCGGCCCTGCCGCGGGATTTGCCCATCAGCGGGGCGCTCCCGCTTCGCATTCGAGAATCTGCACCATGAGATCGTCATAACTCCTTCCCAGGCGGCTTGCCGCCATGGGAATGATGCTGTGTCCGGTCATGCCCGGAATCGTGTTTACTTCCAGCAGGAAGAAGTTTTCTTCCCGATCCTGCATCAGATCGACCCGCGCCAGCCCCCGGCAACCCAGGGCGTGGCAGGCATGCCGGGCCAGGGACTGCAACTCTTCGCGTCTGGTCCGCGGCAGGTCCGCCGGGCAGAGGTATTCGGTGTCCCGGTCCTCGTATTTCGCCTGGTAGTCGAAAAACCTGCGCCGGGTGCGCAGTTCCACAGCGGGCAGCACGTCGTCCTGCAGGACACCCACGGAGAACTCCCTGCCCTGTATGTATGTCTCGGCCATGACCGGGGAATCAAAAGCCGCGGCCGCCCGGAACTGCCGCTTGAGCGCCGCGGCGTCGTGGACGATATCCACCCCCAGGCTGGAACCGCCGGCAACGGGTTTGACCACGGCGGAGCCGAGTCCGGCCATGGCGGCTTCCCAGTCGGTATCGGCGGAGAGTTCCAGAAAATCCGGTGTGGCCAGGCCGGCTTCGCGCCAGATCCGCTTGCTCTTGATCTTGTCCATGGCCAGCGCCGACGCGAGCACGCCGCTGCCGCTGTAGGGCAGGCCGAGGACTTCGAGCAAACCCTGCACAGCGCCATCCTCGCCGCCGCGGCCATGAAGCATGATGATGACGAAGTCCGCCCGTTCGGCGGCAAGTCGTTCCGCCACATCGCGGCCGGCGTCAATGCGGACCGCGGGCAGCCCCAGGCGTTGCAGGCTTTCCCAGGCAGCCTGGCCGCTGCGCAGGGAGACTTCCCGCTCGGGGGAGTCACCTCCCATGAGCACGGCGATCCGGCCCAGCCCGACCACGCTTTCAGGCAACTGCCGCGGGCTCATGATTCGCTCCCTTCCCGGGCGTTTTCCCCATCGGGGAGGAAACCCTCTTCCGCCAGTTGCCGCGCCAGGGCGCCCACATTGCCGGCGCCCTGGGTCAGCACGATATCGCCTGGCCGCAGCAGTCCCATCAGCAGCGGTCGCAGTTGATCGTCCTGGGCTACATAGATGGGATCGACCCGGCCGAACTGCCTGACGGAGCCGCACAGCGAACGGGAATCGGCGCCGGGCAACGGCTGCTCCCCGGCGCTGTACACTTCGAGCAGCAGCAGCACGTCCACCTGGGTCAACACACCTACGAAATCCTCGTACAGGTCCCGGGTGCGGCTGTACCGGTGCGGCTGAAAGATCATCACCAGCCGGCGCTCGGGCCAGCCGGCCCGCAGGGCGGCAACGGTGACTTCCAGCTCGGTGGGATGATGGCCGTAGTCATCGATCAGGCTGACCATGCCGCCGGGCACGGGAAACTCGCCAAGCGGCTCAAAGCGGCGCCCGACGCCGCTGAATCCGGAGACGCCGGCGCGGATGTGATCGTCATCCACGCCCTCGTCGCTGGCCACCGCCACCGCCGCGGCGGCGTTCAGCGCATTGTGTCGGCCCGGCATCTGCAATTCCAGGGCAAGCGGCGGCAGGGCTTCGGGACGGCTCAGCTCAAAACAGATCCGGCGGCCCTGCTGGCGCAATTTGCCGATGCGGTAGTCCGCCCGGGGGTGGAATCCAAAAGTGATCACCGGGCGGGAAATCCGCGGCAGTATCTCCCGTATGGCGGGATCGTCGATGCACAGCACCGCCAGGCCGTGGAAGGGCAGATTGTGGAGAAAGTTCACGAAATACCGCTTCAGGTTTTCGAAATCGCCGCCATAGGTGGCCATGTGGTCGGCTTCGATATTGGTAACCACGGCAACCAGCGGTTGCAGGTGGAGAAAGGAGGCGTCGCTTTCGTCGGCTTCGGCGACGAGATATCGGCTTTCCCCGAGGCGGGCATTGCTGCCGGCACTGTTGAGCACGCCGCCGATAATGAAGGTGGGATCGAGGCCGGCTTCGGCAAGAACCGAAGCCACGAGGCTGGTGGTGGTGGTCTTGCCGTGGGTTCCCGCCACGGCGATGGAGTGCCGGTAGCGCATCAGTTCCGCCAGCATTTCAGCCCGGGGAATCAGGGGCTTGCCAGCCCGGGAAGCCGCCAGCAATTCGGGATTGTCCCCGGGCACGGCGGAGGAGTAGACCACCACATCGGCGTCGCTGACATGGGCGGCGTCGTGACCGGTGAAGATCCGGATGCCCATGCGCCCCAGTCGCGCGGTCACCGTGGATTCGCGCAGGTCCGAGCCGGTTACCACATAACCCTGATTGAAAAGCACTTCGGCGATTCCGCACATGCCGGCGCCGCCGATGCCGATGAAATGAATCGTCCGGATCCGGCGCATGCCGGGGGGATACTGGTTCAGGGCGGGCTCGGTCATGGAGCTTGCTCCGCCTTGTTTTCCACTGGCTGCTTTTTTTCCCGCCCTGGTTCCTGCTCGACAGGCGGCGGCGAATTTTCCCGCAGGAAGGCCAGACAGGACCGGGCGACGCGTTCGGCGGCGTCGGTAATCGCCATATCCCTGGCGCGGCGGGACATTTCCAGCAGCCAGTCCCGGTCCCGGTCCAGCCGCGACAGAATCTGCCGCAGCCGCTTGACCGACAGTTCCGACTGCTCGACGATTTCCGCCGCCTGCCGGGCCGCCAGCCATCTGGCATTGAACAGTTGCTGCCGGTCCTTGTGATGCGGGTAGGGTACGAAGATCGCCGGCAGGCCGCTGGCGGCGATTTCCGACACGGTGCTTGCGCCGGCGCGGCACAACACCAGGTCGGCCCAGGAATAGGCCTCGTCCATTTCCCGGATGAAGCCCACCAGCCGGTGCTGATTGTCCAGGTCCACCTCGTGTTTCTGATAGCGGCGGCGGGTTCTGGCCATGGCGGAAAAACCGCACTGATGCAGCACCTGCAGGGGCTGCCCCCCCCGCCAGCCGGCGATCAGATCGGGAATCAGCGCATTCAGCGCCTCGGCACCCTGGCTGCCGCCAAGCACTAGCAGGCGCAGCGGGCCCTTGCGCCGCCGCCGCTGGCGATGGACAAGCCCGGCGATTTCTTCACGCACCGGATTGCCGGTGAATTCCACCCGCTCATCCGGCGGAAAAGTCTTTGGAAAAGCCTCATAAATGCGCCGGGCCCAGCGGCGGACAATCCGGTTGGTCAGTCCCGGCACGGCGTTCTGTTCGTGAATCAGCACGGGAATCCGCAGCAGGCGGGCGGCAAGCGCGCCGGGGCCGGTGACATAGCCGCCCATGCCGAGCAGGCAGTCGGGCCGCAGTTGGCGCAGGATCTGCAGCGAGCGCCAGAGCGCCCGCGACAGCATGGCCGGCGCCATGAGCAGCCGCCGCGGACCGGCGCCGCGCAGACCGCTGGCGCCAATGGCGTGAAAGGGAAAGTTTTCGTTCCGCAGCAGTTTGTTTTCCATGCCCGCCGAGGTGCCAAGCCAGTGGATGCTCACCCCCGCCCGCCGCAATTCCCGGGCGATGCACAGCGCGGGAAACACATGGCCGCCGGTGCCGGCGGCCATGATCAGCACGGTTGGCGCCCGCCCGTTCACGGCAGCCTCCGGCGCCGGCCCGGCCCCTGCCCGGCATGTGGCTCGGACAGGCATTCGGTTTCGTACTGGATTCGCAATAGCAGCCCGATCATGCCGCAGCAGACGATCAGGCTGGCCCCGCCATAGCTCAGGAATGGCAGGGTCAGGCCCTTGGTGGGCAACAGGCCGAGATTCACGCCGATATTGACCATGGCCTGGCCCGCCAGCAGCAGGCCGAGCCCCCAGGCCAGAAAAGCCGAGAAATAGCGCTCGCGCAGATGGGCTTGCGTGGCAATGGAAAAACAGCACCAGACCAGCAGGCAGAACAGCAAGACCACCAGGGCAACCCCGGCAAGTCCAAGTTCCTCGCCGATGACCGCCAGAATGAAATCATTGTGGGCCTCGGGCAGAAAGTCGATTTTCTGGATGCTGTTGCCAAGGCCGGCGCCAAACAACCCGCCACGGCCAAAGGCGATCTGGGCCTGGCCCAACTGATAGCCGGCGCCGAATATGTTCTCCGGCGCCCAGGGGTCGAGAAATGCGGTCAGGCGCCTGACCACATAGGGCTGGGTCCAGGCGAGCACGGCGATGGCCGCCACCGACATCAGCATCAGGGTCAGCATGCGCCAGATGCCGGCGCCGGCCAGGAAAACCAGGCACAGGGCGGTAAGCGCCACAATGGCCATGGCGCCGTGGTCGGGCTCCATCTGCAACAGCATGACCGCCAGCCCAACCGGGACCAGGGGCACGAGTATGCCCAGCCAGCTATTGCAGACGCTGTCCCGATGGCGGGCCAGGTAGGAGGCGAGATAGATCACCAGAAAGACCTTGGCGGGCTCGGAAGGCTGCACGGCAACGAAGCCGAGATCAATCCAGCGCATGGAGCCGTTGACCTCGCGGCCGACGCCGGGAATCAGCACGATCGCCAGCAGGGCGTAGGAGGCCAGCAGCAACAGCCAGCCCATACTGTTCCAGACCCGGATCGGCACCGCCATCAGGAAGAGCATCACGCCCACTCCCAGCGTGGCGAAAACCAGTTGCCGCTTGATGAAAAACAGCGAGTCGCCGTAAAGGTTCTGGGCGATTTCAATGGATGCCGAAGTCATCATCAGCAGGCCGAAGGCAAGCAGCAGCATGGCCACCACGAGCACCGCCGCCGGCCTCGGCTCCCGGGCGGGCCGCATGGCCATGGGGGCGCGGTTTGCTGCGGTGGCGGCGCCGATCATTGCAGGGCCTCCACGCAGCGGATGAAGGCTTCCCCCCGGGCCTGAAAGCTGTGGAACATGTCATGACTCGCGCAGGCCGGCGACAGCAACACCGCGTCCCCGGGTAGCGCTTCCCGGTGGGCGGTCGCCACTGCCTGTTCCAGACTCGCGGCAAACTGCACCGGGACGTCCGGGCCGAGGGCGGCAGCGATCCGGCCGGCGTCGCGGCCGATCAATACCATCGTCCGGACGGCTTTCCCCACCACGGGCGCCAGCGCGGAAAAATCGGCGCCCTTGCCCAGGCCGCCGGCGATGAGCAGCACCTGCCCTTCACAGTCCGCGCCGAGATTGGCCACGGCGGCGGCGCAGGCGCCCACATTGGTGGCCTTGGAATCGTTATACCAATCGACTCCCCCGATATTCGCCAGCCACTGGCAACGGTGGGGCAAGCCGGGGAATTCCCGCAGACCAGTGAGCACCGCCCGCCGCGGGACACCCATGGCCAGCGCCAGAGCCAGGGCCGCCAGGGCGTTGGCCGCGTTGTGCCGACCGGGAATTTTCAAATCGCCCACCGGCAGCAGCGGCTCATCGCCAATGGCGAGCCAGGCTTCATCCTGATGTTGCCGCAGTCCCGCCTGTCCCGTGGCCGGCGCATCGAGCCCATAACTGACCACCGGAACCTCCGCGGCCCCGGGCGGACGGCTCAACGGCTCATCCCGGTTCAGCACGATGCCGCGGCAGCCGCGGAAGATCCGTTGCTTGGCCCGGGCATAGTCTTCCAGGCTGTCATAGCGGTCGAGATGGTCGGCGCTGAGATTGAGGATCAGGGCGATTTCGGCGTTCAGTCGCCGGGTGGTTTCGAGCTGAAAACTGGAAATCTCGAGCACATACCAGTCTTTGCGCTCGTCCTCGAGCAATTCGAGCACGGGTCGGAATCGCTCGCCATCGAGATTGCCGCCAAGGCCGTAGTGGACGCCGGCGGCGTCAAGCATCCGGGCAAGCATGGCAACCACGGTGCTTTTGCCATTGGAGCCGGTCACCGCAACAATGGAGCCGCGCGCTTCCCTCGAAAAGATATCCATATCGCCGCTTACCGGCACGCCCGCGGCTAGCGCCTCGGCCAGGGCCGGGGTGCGCAGGTCGACGCCGGGGCTCACCACAAGCTCCCGGGCGGCAAGCAGGCTATCGACGCGGAATTCCCCGAGTTCGACTTCGACCCCCGGCCGCAGCCGCTCCAGGTCCGCCAGCCGCGGCGGCTGCGGGCGGCTGTCCACGACCCGGAACTGCTGCTGGCGCTTGAGGAAATAGCGGGCGCAGGAAAACCCCGTGTCGCCGAGACCGACGATCACGCTGGACGGGTTTTGGCCGCTTGCGCCAGTCATCATCGTCAGTTCTTCCCCGCGGCCTCAGCGCAGTTTCAGGGTGACCAGCCCGAACAGGACCAGCATCAGGGTGATGATCCAGAAGCGCACGATCACCCGTGGCTCGGGCCAGCCCTTGAGTTCAAAATGATGGTGCAGGGGCGCCATGCGGAAAATGCGCTTGCCCGTCAGCTTGAACGAGGCGACCTGGATGATGACCGAGGCGGTCTCCACCACGAACACTCCGCCCATGATGAACAGCACGATTTCATGGCGGGAAATGATCGCCATGACGCCGAGCGCGGCGCCAAGCGCCAGGGCGCCGATATCTCCCATGAAGACCTGGGCCGGATAGGTGTTGAACCAGAGAAAACCGAGTCCCGCGCCGAGCAGGGCGCCGGCGAAAATGGAAATCTCGCCGGAACCCGACACATGGGGAATATTGAGATAGGCGGAGAACTCGGCGTGGCCCGCCAGATAGGCGATCACTCCCAGGGCGCCGCCCACCAGCACCGTGGGCAGGATGGCGAGGCCGTCCAGCCCGTCGGTAAGATTCACCGCATTGCTGAAGCCCACGATCATGAAATAGCTGATGATGATGTAGACAATGCCGAGATTCAGCGCCACGTCCTTGAAAAAGGGCACGATGTATTCGATTTCAATACTGCCCGGCGCCGACAGATAGAGCACCACCGCGCCGCCGAAGCCGAACACCGATTGCCAGAAGTACTTCCAGCGGGCGGGCAGGCCCGCGGGGTCCCGGCGGACCAGCTTGCGGTAGTCGTCGACAAAACCCACGGCGCCGAACAACAGGGTTATCCCGAGCACGATCCAGACATAATGGTTGCCCCAGTCCGACCAGAGCAGGGTGCTCACGGCGATGCTGAGCAGAATCAGCACGCCGCCCATGGTGGGCGTTCCGGCTTTTTCGAAATGGGTCTGGGGGCCGTCATCCCGCACCACCTGGCCCACCTGGGCGAGATTCAGCCGGTCGATGATGATGGGGCCGAAAATCAGCGAAACCACCAGCGCCGTGATGACGCTGAAAGCCGCGCGCACGGTAATGTACTGCAGCACCGCGAAACTGCTGTCGAGCCGCATCAGGTATTCGGATAACCAGTACACCATCAGCCTTTTCCTCCTGCGCCGAGGCCCGCCACGATTTCGTCCATGCGGGCGCCGCGGGAACCTTTTACCAGTATGACGCTGTCTTTTTTCCCCGCGCCGCGAAGCGCTTCGAGCAGTTCGTGACGGCTGGCGAAATGCCGGCCCCCGCCGCCGAACCCCTTCACCATATGTCGACACAAATCGCCGGTAGCCCAGAGTTGATCGATTCCCCGGGCGGCGCCGTGGCGACCGATTTGCCGATGCAGACGATCCGCCCCGGGGCCGAGTTCGAGCATGTCTCCGGCCACGAGCATCCGCGGGCCGGGCAATTCCGCAAGCAGGTCGATGGCGGCCCGGAAGGAATCGGGACTGGCGTTGTAGCTGTCGTCGATGATGCGCTGGCCGCAGGGGCCGGCGAGGGCGCACAGCCGCCCGCTTGCCGGCGCCGTGGCTTCGAGTCCTTCGCCCACCGCCTCCGCTCCGGCGCCGGCTTCCAACGCGGCGGCCGCGGCGGCAACCGCATTGGCGACATTGTGCCCGCCGAGCAATTGCAGTTGCAGCCGTATCCGGATTCCGGGGCCAATCAGTGTGAAGCCCGGCTGGCCGTTGGCGTTCAGTTCGATGTCGGCGGCGAAGTAGTCCGGGCCGCCCGCCACTTCCCGCAGACTGAACTGGCGAATCCGGTGCGCCGCGCCGCGCCGGCGCCAGACTTGCGCATTGGGGTCCGCCGCATTGAGCAGCAGCACCCCGTCGGGCCTGAGCCCTTCGATGATTTCGCCCTTGGCCCGGACCACTCCCGGCAAGCCGCCGAATCCTTCGGTATGGGCCATGGCGGCATTGGTGATCAGCGCCACGTCGGGGCGGGCCGCCGCGGTGCAGAAAGCGATTTCCCCCGCCCGGTTGGCGCCCATCTCAATGACGGCGAAGCGATGTTCCCCGGTAATCCGCAGCAGGGTCAGGGGAACACCCACGGTATTGTTCCAATTGGCGTGGGTGGCGAGGCAGCCGCCTTCCCGCGACAGGATGCTCCGCAGCATTTCCTTCACCGTGGTCTTGCCCTGGCTGCCGGTAACCGCGATCACCCTGGCGCCGGAGCGTTCGCGGTTGATGCCGGCGATTCGCGCCAGCGCCAGGCCGGTATCCGCCACCTGCAACTGGGGCAGGTCGGCGGGCTGGCGGCGGCTCACCACCGCGCCGGCGGCACCGCGCCTGCCGGCTTCCGCCACGAAATCATTGCCGTCGAAGTGCTCTCCCGTCAGCGCGAGAAACAGATCCCCCGACCGCAGGCTGCGGGTATCGGTGGATACCCCGCTGAAGCCGGCATTGCGGCCATGGAGTTCGCCGCCGAGTTCCACCGCCAGCGCGTCAAGCATCATTTCACCTATCAAGATCCCGTTCCCGCCCCGGCTGGCGCGCGCCGCCCCAGGGCCTCGCGCACCACGCCGGCATCGCTGAATTCGCGCCGCTCGGCGCCGATCTGCTGGTAGTCCTCGTGGCCCTTGCCGGCCACCAGCACCACATCGCCCGGGGCCGCCCCGGCAATGGCGAAGGCAATGGCCCGCTCCCGGTCGCGCTGCACAAGGGCCGAACCGGGCTGCTTCATGCCGCTGCGAATCTGGCTGACAATGGCGTCGCCGTCTTCGAGCCGGGGATTGTCGTCGGTAATCACGGTATGGTCGGCGAGTTTTTCCGCCAGGGCGCCCATGATGGGGCGCTTGCCCTTGTCCCGGTTGCCCCCGCAGCCGAACACGCACCAGACCTGCCCGGTGAAGTGTCTGCGCAGGGCGGCCAATGCGCCTTCCAGGCCGTCCGGCGTGTGGGAGTAATCCACCACGGCGGTAACATCGCGGGCATCGCCCCAGACTTCCATGCGCCCGTCCACCGGTCGCAGCTTCGATACGAGTTCGCAGATGCGCTCGATGCCGATTTCGCCGATCCGGTGGCGGCAGGCGAGCAGGGCGCCCACCACCGCGAGCATATTGCTGACATTGAACTCGCCAAGCAACTCGCAGTCGATCAGCCCGATGCCGATGGGAGTGTGTATTTCGGCCCGGAATCCCTGCCGCGTAATGGTTACCGCCTCGGCCCGGACCATGGCCTGCCGGTTGTCCACGCCATAAGTGGTCACTTCCACGACGGAGGCGAGGTCGTTGATGATGCGCATGCCATAAGGGTCATCGAGATTGATGATGGCGTGGCGCAGCCCGGGGCTCGCGAAAAGCCTGCGCTTGCTGGCGCCATAGGCTTCCATGCTGTCATGATAGTCGAGATGGTCCCGGGTAAGATTGGTGAAGATCGCGGTCTCAAATGCAACCCCCTGCACCCGCCGCTGGTGCAGCCCCACCGAGGAGACTTCCATCGCCACGGCGCCGAGCCCACCCGCGGCCATTTCCGCCAGGGCCTTTTGACTGAAGACGGCGTCCGGGGTGGTCAGGGAGCAGTCCGCCAGCTTGCCGGGAACGCCATAGCCCAGGGTGCCGATCACACCGGCGGGGCAGCCCGCCCCGGCGAACAGCCGGGCGATGAATTGAGAGCAGGTGGTCTTGCCATTGGTGCCGGTGATGCCGAGCACCGACATCCGCGCCGAAGGATTCCGGTAAAAACGCCCCGCGATTGCGCTGGCTTTCGCCACCAGATTGTCCACGGCGATCACCGGCGTGCCGCCATGCCAGTCCACTCCCCGCCAGTCGGGGCCGGACTCGGCCAGCACCGCCGCCGCACCCTGCCGCACCGCGGCTTCGATGTATTCCCGGGCGTCGTGGGTGCGGCCGAAAGTCGCGAGAAACAGGTCGCCGCTTTCCACCTGCCTGCTGTCGAGCTTGATGCCGCGTAAATCGATATCGAGCCGGTCCGCTTCGGGGCCGAGTTCCACCAGCCCGCGGATCAGGCGCGGGAGACTGGCTTCCAGCGGCAGCGAGGTGGACGCATTCATGGTTCGGCCGATCCTCCGGCGCCGGATTGCGCCAGGCTGCGGGCGGGCGGGACGGGAAGCGGCGCGTCATCCGGCGGCACATCGAGAATCCGCATGGCGCCGGAAGCGATGCGGGCGAACACCGGCGCCGCCACCTGGCCGCCGAGATGTTCATCTCCCTTGGGTTCATTGACGATGACCACCACCACTATCTCGGGCCGGCTGGCCGGGGCCAGACCCACGAACAGCGAATTGTGCAGATTGTCCTCGTAGCCCGAGGCGCCCACCACGTGTGACGTGCCGGTCTTGCCCGCCACCTGGTAGAGGGGTATGCGCGCGGCGGTGACCGCGCCGCCGCGGGACCGGTCCACCACGGTTTCCAGCATGTCCAGCACCTGCCCCGCAATGACGGGGCTTATGACCCGTTCCCGCGGCAGCGTGTCGAGCCGTCCTTCGCCGAGACTGAGCAGGGATACCGGCTTGCGAACGCCCTCATCGGCAAACACCGAATAAGCCCGGGCCAGGTGCACCGCGGTGGCGGACATGCCATAGCCAAAGGAAAGCACCGCCGTGGCGTGCTGGCCGAGATTGGCCGGGTCCGGCACCACACCGGCCCGCTCTCCCGGGAAACCGGTTTCCACGCTGCGGCCGAAACCGAAGCGCTGCAGGACATCCACCATGGGTCCGGCGCCGATGCTGGCGGCGATGAGGCTGGTGCCCACATTGCTCGATTTGGTAATGACGCCGGTGGTGGTCAGGGTGCCGTAGCCGAACAGGTCCTGCACCGTGCGCCCCGCCACCACCATCCAGCCATTGCCGGTTTCGATCACGGTGTCCGGGGTATAACGGCCGGATTCCAGGGCGGCGGCGATGGTGAAGGGCTTCATGGTGGAGCCGGGTTCGTAGGTGTCGGTGAAGGCGCGGTTACGGGTCACGCTGAGGTCTTCGATCAGCGACTTGTTGTGGGGGTTGTAGGAAGGCTGGTTGGCCACCGCGAGCAACTCGCCGGTTTCCACGTCGAGCACCACCGCCGTAGCCGACCGGGCATCGCGCTTGAGGTATTCGGCTTTCAGTTCCCGGTAGGCCAGATTCTGCAGGCTGATATCGATGCTCAGGCGCAGTTCCCCGCCGGGCTGGGCGAGTTCGATGGTGTTGAGTTCCTCGATGATATTGCCCCGGCGGTCCTTGATGACCCGGCGGCTGCCGGGGACGCCGGTAAGCCAGTCATTGTAGGCGCGTTCCATGCCTTCCTGGCCATTGCCGTCGATATCGTTGAATCCCAGCAGGTGGGCGGTGACTTCGCCGTGTGGATAGAAGCGGCGATATTCCTGCTGTTCGTAGATTCCGGGGATTCCCAGCGCCAGCACCGGCTCGGCGTCGAAAGGCGTCAGATGTCTTTGCAGATAGAGGAAGCGCCGGGAGCGGTTTTCTTCCAGGCGGCTGCGCAGTGCTGCCGCATCGAGCCCGAGCAGGCGCGCGAGTTCGCCGATCTTTTCGCCCCGGGGGTTGATTTCCGACGGGTCGGCCCAGATCGACTTCACTGGCGTACTGATGGCCAGCGGTTCGCCGTTGCGGTCGGTAATCAGGCCGCGGTCGGCCATGAGCGGCACGCTGCGCAGGGTGCGGGCATCGCCTTCCTGCTGCAGGAAATCCCGCTGGAACACCTGCAGCGCGGTTGCCTTCCAGGCGGCGGCGGCTATGCCCAGGGCCATCAGCAGCAGCAACAGGGACGGGCGCCAGGCCCCCACGGGTCTTGACAGACTGGCTCGGGTCATTGATGCACCACCACGACGTCTTCCGGTTCCGGCACGCGCATGCGCAGCTCTTCCCGGGCGACTTGCTCGATTCGGTCGGAGAGGGCGAATGTGCTGATCTCGATCAGCAATCGCCCCCGCTCTTCTTCCTGTTGGTAAACCTGCCCGCGCAATTCCTGCAATTCCCGGGACATGTGCCGGTGTTTCCGGGTGGCGTCCACCAGGGCCCAACCACTGATGACGATGATTGCCAGCAACATCAGCAGGATATTGGTGGAAGACTGGCCCAGCCCGGCCCAGGCCCAGGGGGAGGGCCGGCGCTTGCCTGCGCCTTTTCGCGCAGTCTGGCGCGGGTTTTTGTCCGGTTTGGCCATTTACAGTTTCTCCGCCACCCGCAGCACCGCGCTGCGGGCCCTGGGATTGCGCGCCACTTCAGCCGCGCTTGCGCGCCGGGGTTTTCCCAGCGGACGCAATTCGGCGAGGGATTGCCCCGGGTGAATTTCACTCTCCCTGATCGGCAGTCCCCGGGGCAACTCATCCCCGCCGCCCGCCAGGAAACGCTTGACGATGCGGTCTTCCAGGGAATGAAAGCTGATTACCGCCAGACGGCCTCCGGCCCGCAGCCCCGCCAGGGCGCCGGCGAGCCCGCGGCGCAGTTCATCGAGTTCCTCATTGACCCGGATGCGAATTCCCTGAAACGCCCGGGTGGCGGGGTGTTTGCGCCTTTCCCGGCCGGGCAGCGCCCGCGCGATGATTTCCGCCAATCGGGCCGTGGTCCGGATCGGCGCCACATCCCGCTCCCGCGCGATGCGCGCGGCAATGCGCCGGGAATGTCTTTCCTCGCCATAATGAAACATGGCGTCGGCCAGTTCGCGCTCGGACGCCGCATTGATCCAGTCGGCCGCGCTGACGCCGGCTCTCGGGTCCATGCGCATGTCGAGCGGGCCTTCGCCGCGAAAACTGAAGCCGCGGCTTTCGTCTTCGAGTTGCGGCGAGGACAGGCCAAGATCGAAGACCATGCCGTCGACGCGGCCGATCAGCCCCCGGGATTCGAGTTCCTCGCCAAGTTCGCCAAAACGCCGGTCGATGATGTCAAGCCGGGGCTCATGGGCGGCCATGGCCCGGGCGGCGGCAATGGCTTCCGGGTCCCGGTCCATGGCCAGCAGCCGTCCGCCGGGGGCGAGTTGCGACAGAATCGCGGCGCTGTGTCCGCCGCGGCCAAAAGTCGCGTCGAGGTAGATTCCGTTCATTTTTCCAGCAGCCTGTACATTCAATGCTTCCATCACCGCCGCCCTCATTACCGGATGATGTATGGCGGCGCCATTCATCGGCAGTTTCCCCACCCGGCTCCATTACAGAGCCAGATTTCTCAACTCTTCGGGCAACTCTCCCTGCTCGTGTACTTCTTCCAGCCATTCCTCGCGTTTTCTGTGCCAACTCTGCTGGCTCCAGATTTCCAGCTTCTTGCCCTGGCCCACGAGGCAGACGTGTTTTTCGAGGTCGGCGTACTGCCGCAGTTCCTGGGGCAGCAGCACCCGGCCGATGCCATCGAGTTCCAGATCGTTGGCGTGGCCGATCAGCAGGTGTTTCACCCGTCTGACGTATTCGTTGAGGCTCGACATGGCGTCGATCTGCCGTTCGATGGCGTCCCATTCGGCAGGCAGATACAGCGACAGGCAACGATTTCTGGTATCCAGATCGATCGTCACCACAAGCCGCCCGCCGTGTTCGCCGGACAGGCGTTCCCGGTAGCGGGCCGGCATGGCCAGACGCCCCTTGGCGTCCAGGCTGACGGTGTTCATGCCACGAAACATGGCGCTTCCCCGAAGGCTTCAAACCGTAATTAACCACAATCACCCACAAAATACCACTTTTTCGACAATTTTTGCGAACACTCTCATCCATGAGATTGTTCTCTACCGAATTTGATGTCTGGCGTCATCAAATTCGGCGGCACATCCCTGTACCGCTGCACTGGTTTGAACGTATGGATGGAGCCCCAGGAGCCAGGGGCGCGACGATAGCGAATTTTCGCTTTCGCGAATTCCTACGGCGCAGGCTCCTAGTCATGACAGACAAACCCAACGCAAAGCGGGGCGTAGTTCCGGCATCTCTTGTGGATGGTTGTCCGCCAGATTGCTGGATTTGCTTGCGACCGCCATGAAAATACCTGGCCGATGGCGGGTTGCCCGAAGAAACTCAAGCGAAAGGAAAAGCCCGAGCCAGCCTGTAAGCCGGGTTCTGTCGAGGACAATCATTCATCTGCGACCCGCGTCGCCGCGGGCCTGTAGCGGCCTACCCGAACCCGGTGCGAGCGACACCATGGGATTCCTATTTGGCCTTGCTCCGGGCGGGGTTTGCCTTGCCGCGGACTGTTGCCAGCCGCGCGGTGCGCTCTTACCGCACCATTTCACCCTTACCGGACCGGAGTCCGGCGGTATGCTTTCTGTTGCACTTTCCGTAGGCTCGCGCCCCCCAGGAATTACCTGGCGCCCTGCTCTGTGGAGCCCGGACTTTCCTCCGCCCGCGCCCGAAGGCGCAAACAGCGATTGCCCGGCTGACTCGGACCACCAGCCTAGTCAAGTTTCCTGTTATTGGCAACAAGCGATGCTGGTCAGCAGCACTTCTGAAAAGAAGTTTCTAAAAATTCGAACATTTTTACCGATATGAATATAAATTGCCAATAATCCGTAATCCTGAAAAGGATTTCACATGATTTATCTCAACCTCCCGCGCGTCCCAAGTCAGATACTGATTTCCTTTTGTCGTTCCGCCGCCTTTTTGTCGTTGGCCCTACTGCTCCTGCCTCCCGTGGCCGCACACGCGCAGGACGGGTCGGGCGGGCAGGGCAGCCCGACCGGACAGCAACAGGACCCTGATGATTCGGGCGATCCCGGCAATGGTGATGATGATGATGGGGTAAACGATCCGGGTGAAGAAGGTTCCGAACCCGTTTTCCTCACCGCTTCGGTCTCGCCCGCCCGGGTTCCCATCGCCGCCGGTACCGCCACGGTGACCTGGGAAGCCGAAAACGCCAGATACTGCACCGTGGACGGCGTCGCCCGGGCGACTTGAGTGGAACCTTTCGGGATAGTTCCCGCCATCCATGGCGCGGCTTGAATGGCTTCGACCACCCCCGGTCCCGCCATCCATGGCGAGTCGTTC
>JAJECW010000033.1 GCA_022821865.1 Pseudomonadales bacterium | reverse complement strand
AACTCCATCCGTGGAGTTTTTCATTATCGCAAAACAAAAGCGTGGTTTTGTTTTGCTCCCGAATTCAATGGCTTACGCCATCGAATTCGGCGGCACTTCCATGTGCCGCAGGGAAGCTCTGACTTAATCAGAGCTTCCCTTACCGAGGGTTGCCGTGGGAATCAAGCGCTGGCTTTTCCTTTTTCACCGCTGGCTCGGCGTCGGCATGTGCCTGCTGTTCGTCATGTGGCCCCTGACTGGCGTGGTGATGATGTATGTTCCTTTTCCGGAACTCACCGAGAACGAACGGCATGCCGGACTGCCCGTCCTCGACGCCGGGCAAATTCGCGCAGGGCCGGCGGAACTGTTGCAACGCGCCTCGCCTGACGCTCCAGTCACACAATTCAGTTTAAGCAGTGTCGCAAGCCGCCCCGCCTATTTGTTGAAACAGGATGAGCGTCCCTGGCTGGGGCTTTTCGCCGACACCGGCGAGTGGCTGAAACAACCAACCGCCGGGGAAGCCACAAGTGCCGCCAGGGCTTTTTTTCAGACGCAACAGGCTGAAGGGGAATCGACCGACGCTCGTTACCAGGGCATGCTGGAAACGGACCAGTGGACGGTTTCCAGTATCCTGGATCCACACCGCCCGCTGCATAAGGTCGTGGTGCAAGACGCTGCGGCAACCTGGCTTTATGTCTCTTCCAGCACAAGTCAGGTGGTCAGGGATGTAACCCGCAACGAACGTGTCTGGAACTGGCTTGGCGCCAACTTGCACTGGATCTATCCGGTGCAGCTGCGTAAACACGATTCGGTGTGGTCAATCCTGTTGATTACACTTTCCCTGGTGGGGTTATCCTCGGTGCTGAGCGGCATTTTCATTGGCCTCATGCGCCTGCGTGTCCAGCGGCGATACCGGGGGAAGGATGTGAGTCCCTATCAGGGAGCGATGGAACTCCATCACATTGCCGGTTTGACCTGTGCCTTGTTCCTTACGACCTTCATGTTCAGCGGGTTCATGTCGATGACGCCCTGGGGACTGTTCGATTCCGATACCAGCTTTACGCAACAACAATGGCGTTACCAGCAGCGGGATGACATCGGCGGCCTGATGCCGGTCCATTCCACCGCGGAGGAAATCCGTCAACTATTGCAACGGCACCAGTCCGACGATATCAAGGAATTGAACTGGCATTGGCTTGCGGGGCAATCCGTGCTTGCCCTGCACCAGTCTCCTGATGTGCTTCGATCATTGCACGGCAAGGGTCTCCTGACTGAAGCCGACCTGGCGCCACAAATAGAATCGGCGATAAGCCATTTGCTCCCCGGCAGTGAAGCATCATCCATGGAGTACCTGGAAGACTACGATAACCATTATTATTCGCGTCATGAGCGCTTTCACCCACTACCGGTGATAAGAGTCAAATTTTCAGATTCCGAATCGACCTGGTTTCATATACATGCACAAACAGGCCAACTGCTGGAGCGATTGACTTTCAGAAACCGGGTACAACGATGGCTCTATAATGGACTGCATACACTGGATTTCAGTGTTCTGATCTATCACCGGCCTCTTTGGGATATCTTGCTTATACTGCTGTGCAGCGCTGCCGCAATATTTTCGCTGACGTCCATTACCATTGCCTGGCGACGTCTGAGGATAAATCCCTGAATTTTTCGCAGTGATTACCCGGGCATCGCCGAGGAGTGATGCTCCACAATCATCCAGCGCTCACCGTTCCAGCGATAAACGAAAGTGAACCGCGCCTGCACGGATGAATCGTCTTCGAAAGTAAAGGTATACAGGCCGGAATTTATGGCAATCTCGCCAAAGATCCGGACATTCCCTTCATCGATTCTTCCCACCGGGCCTTCGGCGAGGAATTGAACAAAATAATCTGCAATTTCCTCGTGATCATGTCGCACTTTATTGGACATGGTCGGAAGCAGAATGGCTGTGCCTTCTTCATAGAGGGCAGCAACGTTTTCCGGATTTCCGGTTTGTATCGCGTTATTCCACTCATCGAACAACGCTGGGATATCTTCTTCGCTCACTTCCTGGGCCACGGCAGGGTGAACGGCAGGCCGGGCAGGAGCGCGGCGACGAAGCAGTGCAAGACTCCCGCGGCGGCTCGCATGCCCTTGCCGGCGGAAGAAACGAAACGGAAAAGTGGAAGGCTGCTGCCGTGAAGCGCATTGTCCCCGGCGGCGCTGCATCGGGTCTTGGTTGGCGGGGCGGTTATCTTCACTGTCAGGTTGCTCCATGTGGAAGTGATATATTGAAATTCTTCTGTCGGATTTTCGGCCAACATCCAAAAAATCATACTGAAATTCAACTCATCGCCGCAAGGGCGCGCGGCCAGCGCGCGATTGCAACAGCCATTGAATAGACGCGGGAAGCTTTGCCGGCTAGTATTTCCCACCTCAGCGTTACAATCCGCCTCGCAAAACCGGAAGGAGAATCTGGAAATGGCCTATCTGTACCTCGCGGGCGCTATCGTCTTTGAAGTCGCGGGCACCATGTTGTTGCCCGTGTCGCAAAATTTCACCCGGCTGCTGCCCAGCATCGTCCTGTCGCTGGCCTATTTACTGTCCTTCTATCTGCTCACCTTTGCCATCCGGGAGATTCCCATCGCCATTGTCTATGCGAGTTGGGCGGGGCTTGGCGTATTCCTCGTGGCGCTGCTGAGCCTGATCTTCTACCAGCAGGCCCTGCCATGGCAGGCGCTCCTCGGCCTTGTGTTGATCGTAAGCGGCGTAGTGCTCGTAAACTCCTACTCCGGGGCTCACGGCGCCTGACTGCAAAATCTCATGCGTTGGCCTCTCCTCTTCCGTCATTCCGCGCGTAGCGAAACGGAGTCGCAGAATCTCCCTGGGAATCTTTGCGGTTTTTCATGCCATCCCCGGCGCGGCTGACGCGCCTCCGACCGGGTCTCACGCTTCATTCCGCGATTTCGCGAAGAAGCACCGAAAAATTGTTCAAATTTTTCTGGCGTTTTGCGGAACTTGTGATCTACCATGAAGTCCTGTCCTTTAGGGGGGGATGGTTCAGGATGTTCGCGGTTCGAACGCAAATTCGAACGCAAAAAAGAGCGGCGAAGTCTCTTCCGCGGGGTTGCCCGCCGGGTCGACTCGCGCTGCTTTTCTTCGCCCTGCTGGCGGCGCTGTGGGCTTTTGCCCAGACTTCGGCGGATTCCCCCGGCCGGGAGCACGTGATTCCCCTGGTGGCCGACGGCGAGGGCTTCCGTTCCCAACTGTTTGTGGGCAACGCCTCCGGCGCCGTCAACCAGTGTTCCCTGGAGCTTGTCGGCGAAGGACTCGACATGGCCCGCTTCGGGGACCATGCCGCCGTCGCGCCCGACGGCAGGTTCGCCACGATTGACCTGAGCGCCCCGGACACGACGATCAATCTTGCGAGCCTCGGCGAAGGCGCGTTCGCCACCGGCTACGCGAAACTTTCCTGCGCCGGCCCCGCGGTGGCCCGCCTGCGGCTGAGCGCCGAAGCCGGCGGGGCTTCGATTCCCCTGGCGACCGTCGAGTCCGCGCCCTCCGGCGCCGATTTCGAGATACCCGCGCCGCCGGTCCCCGGCTCCCTGGGTTTTGCGCTGGCCAACGACGGTCATGTCACCGCTTCCTGCTCCGTGGCGCTGCGGGACGATTCCTCAACGACGGTGTCCCAAGGCGTCTACCGCATCCCGCCCCGGAGCCCG
>JAJECW010000091.1 GCA_022821865.1 Pseudomonadales bacterium | reverse complement strand
TCTCCGGCGCGGGGTCCAGACCGGCATTTTGCTCGATGATGAGCAGTTGCGTGAGAATGCTGCCCTTCAGGTCCCCCGGCTCATTGTATCTGCCGCCAAAACTCAGCCGCAGCACCGGATGTTTTTCGCTCCAGTCCCAGCCGTCGTGGATGTGAAGGCCCCGGAACAGTTCTTCGCTTCCCGCGAACAACTCCCCCAGGGTGTCGAGCAGCAGGCTCTTGCCGAAACGGCGCGGGCGCGAGAGGAAGTAGTGGCGGCCCTGGCTCACCAATCGGTGGATCAGGGGGGTCTTGTCGACGTAGTAGCAACCGTCCTCGCGGAGGGTGCGGAAATGCTGGATGCCGATGGGTAGCTGGCGGCGCTGCATGACAGGGTCGGAAATAACGGAATCGGATTCCGGGAATCATGTATGCTCCGCCCGTCGTTTGCAACTTACGCTTAATGATATTACATTAGGTCTATCTTATCGTTGCCGGGAAAATCTCCATGAACAGTGTGCGCGCCAGCAGGGCCTATCCCTGGTTCATCGCGGTTTTCGCCTGCGTCGCGCTGATGGTCAGCAACGGGCAGACCATTTCCGGGCTGTCGGTCTTCAACGTCGAGTTCATGGACGAGTTCGGCTGGTCCCTGGGCGAGATCACCTTCCGCGACATGATTACCCTGCTGCTGGCGGGGCTGGTGGCGCCGGCGACCGGCATCCTGATCGACCGCTTCGGCGTGCGGGTCTGCATGCTGGCGGGCTGGGGGCTGCTGATTCTCGGCAACATCGCCTACAGCCGGATGGACAGCCTCGCCGATCTGTATCTGGTGCATGCCCTGTTCGCCCTGGTGCTGGTGGTCTGCGGCCTCAACGCCGCGGTGATTCTCGTGTCCAGGTGGTTCGGGCGCTATCGCGGCACCGCCATCGGCATCGCCCTGATGGGAACGAGCCTCGGCGGCATCGTTTTCCCCCAGTACGGCACCGCGATGATCGAGGCCCTGGGCTGGCGCAGCGCGTTCCTGTGGGGCAGCCTGTTTCCCGCGGTGATGCTGGTGTTGACCTGGCTGCTGGTCAAGGACAGGCCCGACGGCGGGGACGCTCTCCCGGGTCGGGAAGGCGCGGCGCCCGCGCGGCAGGCGGCAACCGACCCCGGGGGCGGCGTGGCCTACGCCGACGCCTTGCGCAGCCGCTCGTTCTGGGCGCTGGCGATCATCGCCATGGCGACTTTCTACACCGTGCTCGGCACCCAGGCGCATATCTTCGTATACATGACCGACGCCGACTTCAACGCCCAGGTGGCGACCAACGCCATCAGCCTGTTCTTTTTCTGCGCCCTGATCGGCAAAGTCGTGTTTGGCCTGGCTGCGGATTACCTCGACAAGCGCAAGGTGTTCTACGGGAACATTCTGGTGATGCTGCTCGGTTCGCTGATTCTGATTCGCATGGACGTGGCGCTGATCTGGGTCGCGGTGACCGCCTTCGGCCTCGGCTGGGGCGGGGTCTACACCATGATCCAGCTCACCGTGATGAACATTTTCGGCATTCGCGACGCCGGCAAGATTCTCGGCACCATCACCGTACTCGATGCCAGTGGGGGCGGCCTCGGCATCTGGCTCACGGGAGTGATCTATGACGCCACCGGCAGCTATGAACTGCCGTTTCTGATTTTCGCCGCGCTGATCGTGGTCGCCCTGGCGGCGCTGACCCAGGTCAAACAGCCCGAGGCGGAGGCGACGCCGGCGCCGGCGACTGGCGCCGCAACCTGAACAGGGGGAAACACCAATGATTACCGAGCTCGCGGTGCTGCGCTGGCTGCATATTCTGGCCATGGTTTATTGGCTGGGGGGCGAATGGGGAGTGTTCCAGACTTCCACCCATGTCATCGATCGCCGCTTGTCCATGGAAGAGCGGCGGCGGCACATGGAAACCGCCTACCGGATCGATATTCTCGCCCGCACCGGCATCATCATGCTGCTTCCGCTGGGCCTGCACATGGGCAATATCTGGGGTGTGCAGCCCCTGGGCGGCGCTTGGCTGTGGCTGATGTGGGCGCTGTTCGCCGGCTGGCTGGCGCTGTGCTGGGCGGCTTTCCTCCATCGCGAAACCGACCGGGGCATCCGCCTGACGATCTGGGACGAACGCATCCGCTATGTGGTCATTCCCACCCTGCTGATTACCGCGGTGTCGTCCCTGCTCGGCTACGGGCCCTTCGAGGCCGGCACGGGGCAGAAATGGTTTGCCTGGAAGGTGCTGATCTATGGCCTGATGCTGATCATCGGCCTGCAATTGCGCTACATCATGCGCGAATGGACCAGGCTGTTCCGGGTGCTCGCCGCAGGGCCCGATCCCGCGGCGGAAAGCAAACTGGAGAAGTCGCTCCGCTTCGGCAAGCGGCTGGCCTATGTGTACTGGATCGGTATTGCCACCGTGGCGTTTTTCGGCGCGACGAAGTTTGTGTGAATCAGTGGCTTCGATCTGTCGCCGGCGGGCGGCGACTCACGTCCTGCTGGACCGATATGCCTTCATTCTTTGCAAAGTCGCAAAATTTCCGATGGGGTTGCGGACCAGACATCGGGCTGTGAGGTGATGTAGTCGAGCGCATGCTCGAGATAGGCGATGCGGTGGGGCTGGCCCATCAGCCAGGGGTGGAGGTTCAGGGAGAGGATTCGTCCGCTGGCAACTGAAGCTTCCTTTAGCAGGAAATCGCAAGCGTCGCAGACCTGTTCCACCCAGGATTCTTCGGAATGCAGGTTTTGCATGAGGATGAAGCGGTCTTCGAGTTCATTCGACAAGGGCATTGCCCACAGGTCGCCGTTGGCAGTGCGGAATCTATAGGGCATTTCGTCGTTGACCCAGTCGGCGAACCAGTGGATGCCCCGCTCCGCCAACAAATCCGGCGTATGCGGGCTTTCGTTTCGCGCGGGGCCTAGCCAGCCCCGATGTTCGGCGCCGAATGCTTTTTGCAGGCTGTCGAGGCTGCGCTCGATCAGTTCCGATTCTTCTTCGGGCGCAAGGCCGCCGTGATGCAGGCTGTCCATGTCCCAGCCGTGGGCGAGGATTTCGCCACCGCGTTCGCGCAGGACTGAGATCAGGTAGGGCGCCCGTTCGGCCATGGCGCCATTGACGGCGAAACTCGGTCGCAAGCCAAAGCGGTCGAAGGCGTCGAGCAGGCGGAAGATGCCGACGCGGTTGCCGTATTCGCGCAGGCTGAAATGGCGCAGATCGGGATACGGCATGGTCATGCCGCCGGGCGCGGCGAAGGGAACGCCGCGCTGGTTCAGGGGAAAGAACTGCACGCAGACATTGATCCACAAGGCCAGCCGCGCTCCGCCCGGCCATTCCACCGGCTCGCGTTCATGCAATTGCGACCATTCGTAGCGATCGTGGTCCATGCCGCGGCGGCGGTGGGGGTAGCGCAGGAATTCCGGGTCAAGCGCCATCGGCCACCTCCAGCTTGCGGCGGATGTCTTCGAGGGCGGCGTCGTAGTAATGGTTCAGAAAATATTCGGCTATCTCCCGTCCGGTGGTTACCCAGACGTCCTCATGCCCCGTGATGTAATCGAGCGCCTGTTCAAGGGCGTGGAGGCGATGCGGACAACTCACCTGGTAGTTGTGCGTGGGAATGCACATCACGGTGCCGCTCGATTCTCCCTCCGCATACAGGCGGTCGAAATTGTCCCGCAGCATGGCGCCGTAACGCCGCGGCTCGATGCGATTGACGACATAGGCGATGGTGTCGTTCATCTCCAGCGAATAGGGAATCGAGATGAAGCGCTGGCCGCCGCGCACCCGCACCGGGGTCGGCTGATCGTCGTGGAACAGGTCGCAGGTGTAGACGCCGCCGGCCTCGGCGAACAGATCCATGGTGCGTTCGGAATGCGACAGCGCCGGCGCCAGATAGCCTGCCGGACGCCTTCCGGTATGCTTTTCGATGGTATCCATGGCGTCGAGGATCATTGCCCGCTCCTGTTCCTCGGAAAGGCCATAGGTGTAGCGGGTGTTGTAGATGCCGTGGCTGAAGAACTCCCAGTCGCGCCCGGCGCAGGCCGCGACGATTTCGGGATGATGCTCGCACAGGGCCGCCGACAGCGAGACCGAACCGCGGATGCCAAAGCGGTCGAGCAGGCGCATCTGCCGCTCGTGTCCCACCCGGTTCCCGTAGTCGCGGATCGAATAGCCGCCGACGTCGGGATAAGGCCGCGGCCAGGGCTTGCGGCAAGGATTGGCGGGCGGATCGAGTTCGTAGAATTCGATATTCGGCGCCACCCAGAAAGCGATTCTCGCGCCTCCCGGCCAGACGATCCGGGGCCGGTCGCGATACGGCCAGTAGTCGTAGAGCTTGAGGTCGGAATGCATGGCGCCGGTATGTTTTTGCTCAGTCTTTGGCTGGCGGCGCATCGAGCCAGGCGAAGACCTCGGCCACGGGAATCACGTCTGCGTACTTGATGGCGAGATCCATCAGATTGGCATAGTGTACGCTTTCGTGCTTGTCGGCGACACATTCCTCGGGAACGATGGTGCGATAGCCCCGGGACAGGGACTCCACCGCGCTGGCGCGGATACAGCCCGAAGTCGAGCCGCCGGTGAGCACCACGGTGTCCACCCGGTGCCAGACGCAAAGCGACTGCAACTGCGTCTCGAAAAACGCCGAGGGCATTTTCTTGCAATAGATCACGTCACGCTCGCGGTCGATTTCGAGCCGGTCGTCGAATTGGGCGCGCTGCGAACCATGCTTGATGTTCTGCAGGGAGTCCGGGGTGTCGCCGCGGGTGCCCCAGATGCCGCAGTCCTCGCCGGACTCCATATAGGCGACATAAGTCCATACCACGGGCCAGCCCAGCCGGCGGAAGCCGGCGCTCAGGCGATTGACGTATTCCTTCTGTTTCGGGTCGGTTTCATAGGCCGTGGCAAACAGGTCGGGGCGGGTATACACCTTCTGCAGATCCACATTGACCAGGATCGCCTTGTCGCCGAAACCGAATCGCGGGCGCGGATTCGCCTTGATTTCGAGATACAATTCTTTCGCCGTGCGGTCTGTCCGTTCCATATCCCAAGCCCCGTTTGTCCTCGCCAAATCGAGCATTTGCCCTAAAGGTATAACATTATTACAATTACACTCTTGCAAGGCAATCCGCGGGAAGCCCCCTGATGTCATTCTGCGCGAAGCGAAGTCGCGGAATCTCACAGGGGATTCCGTGAGAAGACGCATGCCGTCCTTATGAAAATTTCTGGAGTTGAATAGCATGCCGGGCGCGCTCGAAGGAATTCGCATACTCGATCTCACCCACATGCTGGCCGGGCCCTATGCGAGCATGATTCTCGCCGACCTCGGCGCCGAAACCATCAAGGTCGAACCCACCGCCGGCGAAGGCACGCGCAAACTGCTCGCCAACGATCCCCGCTATTCCCTCCAGGGCATGGGCGCCTATTTCATCACGCTCAACCGCAACAAGAAAAGCATCGCCATCGACCTGAAGAATGCGGAAGGACTCGCGCTGTTCCACCGGCTCGTGGCGGTCTCCGATGTGGTCATCAGCAATTTCGGCGCCGGGGTGCCGGAACGGCTCGGCATCGATTACCCCAGCCTCGCCAGGGTCAATCCGCGCATTGTCGCCTGCACGGTAACCGGCTTCGGCGCCAGCGGCCCCGGCAGCGGAAGGCCGGCCTTCGACCAGGTGGCCCAGGCCACTGGCGGCGGCATGTCGATCACGGGGCCGGATCCGGAACATCCCGTCCGCGCCGGCATTCCCATCGGCGACCTCGGCGGCGGCATGTTCGGGGTGATGGGCGTGCTTGCCGCATTGCAGGAACGCCAGCGCAGCGGCCGCGGGCAGGAGGTGGACATTTCCATGCTCGATTGCCAGATCTCCATGCTCAATTACATGGCGACCATGTACTTCCTCTCCGGGGAAAATCCCCACCCCATCGGCAATTCCCATTTTGTCCATGTGCCATACGACACTTTTGGCTGCGCCGACGGATTCATCGTCATCGCCGTCATTACCGACAACTTCTGGCAGAACCTGAAACAGGTGCTCGACTGTCCCGACCTCGACAAGCCCGAATACGACACCCAGCCGGGGCGTTGGCGCAACCGGGAGTACATCAACCGCCGGGTCAATGAGGCGCTTGCCGGGGATACCTGCGCCAACTGGCTCAAGCGGCTGGAGGAAAAACGCATCCCCTGCGCCCCGGTCAACAATTTCGGGCAGGCGCTTGCCGATCCGCAAGTGCTGCGGCGGGACATGGTGGTGGAACTGCGCCATCCCGATGGCGGCGCCACCCGGGGCCCGGGCAATCCGATCAAGCTGTCGCGCACGGCGACGACGGATTACAGCGCCGCGCCAGGCCTCGGGCAGCATACCGACGAAGTGCTGCGCGACTGCCTTGACCTCGACGATACCGAAACCGGGCGGCTGCGCGAAGCGGGAGTGATCGGCTGATGTCCGACGACCGGGTCACCATCAACGAAGTCGGCCCCCGGGACGGGCTGCAAAGCCAGAGCCGCATCCTGCCGGTTTCCGGACGCCTGCGGCTGGTCCGGGCGCTGGAGGCCGCGGGGCTTTCCCGCATTGAAGCGGGCAGCTTCGTCTCGCCGAAAGCCGTGCCGGCAATGGCCGAAACCGATGTGCTGCTGCAATCCCTGAAACAGTCGGAACCCAATGGCCGGGTCAATTACAGCTTTCTCATTCCCAATACCAAAGGCTACGGACTCGCCCGGGAAGCCGGCGCCGAATCGGTCGCCATGGTGGTCTATGCCAGCGAAACCATGGCCCGGCGCAATGTCCGCATGGGCATGATGGATGCCGAGCTCGCGGCCCGCAAGATCATCGATCTCGCCCGGGGCGACGGGATCGAGGTGATAGTCATTGTGGCGGTGAGTTTTCGCTGCCCCTTCGAAGGCGCCGTGGACCCCGCCATCGTCCACAGGATCGCCGACCGTTTCGTCGATGCGGGAATCCATCGCCTGGTTCTCGCGGACACCATCGGCGCGGCGGACCCGGCCCAGGTCGGCACCCTGCTCGGCGCCCTCGCCGGGGAACACGGGCCCGGCGCGCTCGGCTGCCACTTCCACGATACCCGGGCAATGGCCCTGGCCAATGTCTATGCCGCGCTCGAAGCCGGGGTGCGCTGGTTCGACAGTTCCATCGGCGGCCTTGGCGGCTGCCCCTTCGCTCCCGGCGCCAGCGGCAATGTGGCGACAGAGGACGTGGCGGTGATGTTGCGACAAATGGGAATGGAAACCGGCATCGACGCCGCCCGCCTGCTGGAAGCCTCCGACCTGGCCACCGAATTGACCGGCACCGCCCCCGGCGGGAGGGTGAGGGAGTGGCTGCGGGGACAGGTGGGGTCTTGAGCCACGCCGATCTACCGTCGGGCGCGATCTTCAACCCAGGAACAGCAGCATGGCGAGGCCCAGGGCGATACGGTAGACCACGAAGGGCTGGAAACCCACCCTGGCTATCCAACGCAGAAACCAGTCGATACCGAGCCAGGCCACCAGCGCCGCGAGCGCCGCGCCGAAAGCCAGCGACAGCAACCGCCGATTGGACGGCGGCTGCAGGACGAGGTCCAGCGCTTCCAGGGAGCCGCTGGCGAGCATGACCGGCACCGCCAGCAGAAAGGAAAAGCGCGCCGCGGATTCGCGGTCGAGACGGCACAGCAGGGCGGCGGTCATGGTGACCCCGGAACGCGAGGCGCCGGGAATCAGCGCAAGACACTGGGCCAGGCCGATGAGCAGGGCGGTTTTCCAGCCGATGTCGTCCATGCCCCGGTCCCGGCGGCCGGTGAAATCAGCGGCGGAAAGCAGCAGGCCAAAGCCGATGGACGCAGAGGCGACGACGCTCACCGTGCGGGCATGGGCTTCCACCACATCGCGCAGCAACAATCCCGCCAGCCCCGCGGGAACCGTGGCGAGCAGCAGCAACCAGAGCAGCCGACCTTCGGAATGCAGCGGCCCGAAGCGCAGCCCATTCACCGTCATCCGCCACAGATCCCGGCGGAAATAGCCGATCACCGCAAGCAGGGTGCCGCTGTGGAAAGCCACATCGAAAGCGAGGCCCTGGTCGGGCCAGCCGAGCCACAGCGATGGCAGCAGCAGGTGGCCCGAAGAGGAGACCGGCAGAAACTCCGTCAGGCCCTGGATCAGGGCGAGGACGACAATCTGCGGAATACCCGGCTCAGCCACTGGCGGCGGGTTCCCGGTATTGCGGCGTCCCGGTCACATAATTGGGTCGCAGCAAGTCCGCGGCGACGAATCCGCCGCGCCGCCGGGCCAGGCGGGCGAGTCGCGCCAGATCGACCGCCTCCACTTCCACCATTACGGGCTCGCCCGCGAGGCGGAGTTGAAAGCGATTCTCGATGGCGGCCGCTTCGGGCCAGCCGTCGCCCACCGCCATGACTGTTCCGAAATCTCCCGCCGCCAAGTCTTTCCCGGCCGCCGAGGCTTCCGGGCCGATCAGCAATTCCTCCAGCCTGCCACCCTGTTCCCCGCCAACCAGCGTCAATTCGTCGCCAGCGCTTCGATAGCAGCCGAAATACAGCTCATCCGCCCGGGCGCGCACGCCCGCCAGCCAGGTATCCGCCGGCCGTATCCGATGGGCGGCAGCGGCGGTCAGGGCCAGGGTTGAAATCGGCAGGCCGGGAACCTCCCAGGCGGCGCAAAGTCCCTGGGCCGCCGCAATGCCGATGCGGGTGCCGGTGAAGGAGCCGGGGCCGGAAACCACGGCCACGGCGTCGGCGCGCCTTGCGCCGGTCGCGTCAAGCGCTTGCCGGGCAAGCTGGAGGATGGTCTGGGCGGACTGGCGCTCCTCCCCGGCGCGCCTGACGATCAACCCGCTTTGGTCATTTTCCGCGAAAACAGCGCTGGCCGGCGCCAGCGCCGTATTGAGTATCAGAATGGACGGCATCCCATTCTCATAGCAGACGCAGAACCGCATCGCGGATTTCGGAAACCGGCGCGTTGCCTTCCACATTGAGCACCCGCAGGGGTAGCCCTTCCTGGGCAAGACCGCGGTAATAGGCCACCAGGGGTTTGGTCTGCCGATGGTAAACCGCGAGGCGCTGGCGCACGGTCTGCTCCTGGTCGTCTTCGCGCTGGATCAGTTCCTCGCCGGTTTCGTCATCGCGTCCGGCGACTTGCGGCGGATTGAACTCCACATGGTAGACGCGGCCGGAAGCCGGATGGGTCCGGCGCCCACTGAGCCGGCGGACGATTTCGTCGTCGTTGACGGCGATATTGAGCACCACGTCGATTTCAACCCCGGCCTCGGTGGTGGCCCGGGCCTGGGGAATCGTGCGGGGAAAACCGTCGAACAGGAATCCGCCGGCGCAATCTTCCCGGGCGATGCGCTCGAGCACGAGGGCGACGATGAGTTCGTCGCCGACCAGGGCGCCGCTGGCCATGAACGCCTCGACCCGCCGGCCGAGTTCGGTGCCGTCACGCACCGCGGAGCGCAGCATGTCGCCGGTGGAGATCTGCGGAATCGCGAATTTTTCCGTGATGAAGCGGGCCTGGGTGCCCTTTCCGGCGCCGGGGGCGCCGAGCAAGATCATTTTCAATGTGAGTCACCGGATTGGTTGCCGCGGATGCGATTCTTCGCCAAGTCCCACAGTTCGTCAAGTTCCCGCAATTCACGCTCGGGCAGCACCCAGCCGCGCTCGAGGGCAAGTTGCTCAAGTAGCCGGAAGCGCGCCTCGAAGCGGCGGTTCGATTCCCGCAGGGCGGATTCCGGGTCAATCCGGCAGTGCCGCGCCAGATTGACCAGGGCGAACAGCATATCGCCGAGTTCCTCGCGCATGGCAGCGGAGTCTTCGGCAGCCAGGGCGGCGCTGAACTCGCCGACTTCCTCCCTGAGCTTGTCCAGCACCGGCGGCGGAGAGGGCCAGTCGAAGCCGATTCCCGCGGCGCGTTGTTGCAGCTTGCGCGCCTTTTCCAGCGCCGGCAGTGACTGTGACAGGCCATCCAGCACACTGGCCTCGCTGTGTCCGTCCCCATTGGCGCCCCCGGGCTTTATCCCCTTTGCGGCGCGTTCCGCCCGCTTGATCGCCTCCCAGTTGCCCACCACTTCGCCGGCGCTGAGTTCCCGCTTCTGGCCAAAGCTTTCCAGGCTGCCGTCGGGAAACACATGGGGGTGGCGCCGCAGCAGCTTGCCGGTCACCTCCGCGGCAACGTCCTGGAAATCGAAACCACCCTCTTCCCGGGACAACTGGGCATAGAAGACCACCTGAAAGAGCAGGTCGCCGAGTTCGTCGCGCAACTCGTCCCGATCGCCGCTTTCAATGGCGTGGATGACTTCGTGGACTTCCTCCACGGTATGGGGAATCAGGGATTCAAAGGTCTGCTCGAGGTCCCAGGGACAGCCGTATTCACTGTCCCGCAACATCGACATCAGGGCCAGCAACCGGTCCACGGGCGAGCCTTGCGCGAGTTGCGAAAACTCACCGGAATCTTCCCGTTCCCGGTTCATGGCGGGCTCCCGGCCCGCTGCCGCGCGGATTCGAACATGGCCACCGACTCGACATGCAAGGTATGCGGGAACATATCCATTACCCCGGCGGATTTCAAATCAAAGCCCCGGCGGCGCAGTTCCCGGGCGTCCCTGGCCAGGCTTTCCGGATTGCAGGAAACATAGACCACCCGGTCGGCGCCGCTGGCGGCAATCAGCGGGATGGTCTCCAGGGCGCCGCTGCGGGGCGGGTCGAGCAGAATCCGGTTGTAGGACTCCGGCGGCTGCGGCAGGGCCGGGGGATGCTTGCGGTACAGGTCCGCGGCGAGGAAACCGGCATTCGTGATTCCGTTGGCCTCGGCGTTTTCCGCTGCCCTGGCCACCATTTCCCGCCTGTTTTCGATGCCGGTCACGTATTCGCAGCGGGTCGCCAGGGGCAGGCTGAAATTGCCGAGGCCGCAGAACAGGTCGAGCAGGCGGTCGCCTCGTCGCAAATCGAGCAATTCGCTCACGAGATCGATGGCGCGCCGGTTCACCACCGCATTCACTTGAAGGAAATCCATGGGGTGGAAGGCCAGCCGCAGGCCGAATTTTGGCAAGTGATAATGCAGGCGTTCCGGCCCGCTGCGCGGGTACAGCCGCCGGACGCTGTCCACCCCGCCTGGCTGCAAATAGACTTGCGGCCCCCAGCGGGCGGCGAATGCGCTGAGCCGCTGCAAATCGTCCCGGCCCAGCGGGCGTATATGGCGCAGCACGAGGGCGGCCCGGGCGCATTCGCCGGCATAGTCTTCACCGGCGGCGACTTCGATCTGGGGAATCGCCTCCCGGGCCGTCATGCCGTTGAGCAATGCCCGCAGGGGGCGGATCAGTGCGGCCAGCGGCGCAACGAGCACCTCGCAGTCCTTCATGTCCGTGACAAAGCCGCCGCGTTTTTCCCGGAATCCCACGAGTACGCCGCCCTTGCGGCGCACGAGGCGCGCGGCGAGCCGCGCCTTGCGGCGGTAATTCCATTGTGGCCCCGTCACAGGCGGTAGCAACTGGTAGCTTTCCGGCCCGATGCCGGCGAGCTCCGCGAGTTCCCGCTGCAGCAGCGCCTGTTTGTCGGCGAGTTGCGCGGCGCCGGGAACATCCTGCCGGCCGCATCCGCCGCAAGCGGCAAATACCGCGCAGCGGGGAGTGGTTTGGGTCGTTTCCGGGTTTGACGAAGAAGACCGGGGAGCCCGGGCTGGGCGGGAACCCGCCTCAGGTTCCGGATTCACTGGAAAAAACGCCGGTGGAAAGATAGCGGTCGCCACGGTCGCAGATGATGGCCACAATGGTGGCGTTTTCCACTTCCCGGGAAATCCGCAAGGCGGCGAATACCGCCCCGCCCGAGGATACGCCGCAGAAGACACCCTCTTCCGCGGCGAGCCGGCGCATGGTGGCTTCGGCGTCGCGCTGGGCGATATCGATGATGCGGTCCACCCGGCTGCGATCAAAAATCTTCGGCAGATATTCCTCGGGCCAACGGCGGATGCCGGGAATGCGCGAATCGTCATCGGGCTGCAGACCGATAATCTCGATGGCGGGATTCATCTTCTTGAGATAGCGCGATACCCCCATGATGGTGCCGGTGGTGCCCATGGAACTGACGAAATGTGTCACCGTTCCGGCAGTATCCCGCCAAATCTCCCGACCGGTGGCTTCCACATGGGCCAGGGGATTGTCCGGGTTGGCGAACTGGTCGAGCAGCTTGCCTTCGCCGCGCCGGTTCATCACAATGGCGAGGTCCCGGGCGCCTTCCATGCCTTCTTCTTCGGAAACCAGAATCAACTCGGCGCCATAGGCCGCCATGGAGGCCTTGCGCTCTTCGCTCATGTTGCCCGGCATGATGAGTTTCATGCGGTAGCCCTTGATCGCCGCGGCCATGGCCAGGGCGATACCGGTATTGCCGCTGGTGGCTTCCACGAGAATATCGCCGGGGGAAATATCGCCGCGCTCCTCGGCGCGCTGGATCATGCTCATGGCGGGGCGGTCCTTCACCGAACCCGCGGGGTTGTCGCCTTCGAGCTTGATCAGCACGTGATTGCCGGTCTCGCCGGGCAATCGCTGCAGGCGAACCAGCGGCGTATTGCCTACCAGGCTTTCTATTGTGGGGTACTGCATTTGCTCGGTTCCGAATAAGCTCCGGCCGCTTTCCGTCGGTAACGGAACACTTTCCCGGCTTGCGCCGGGCCACTTTCCGTCACCGCCGCGCTCCCTGAGCGCCAGCTTGAAAATCTCTGTGTTTCATGGGAGGCGATAGATTGGCCGGGCTTGTGTTCATCGGGCTGAAAATCAAGTAAGCTTCGTGGATTATAAAACCTTTCCGGCAATGCGGGGTCGGCCCATGGCGGTTCTTGCCGGCCCTGGAAGCCTCCGCCGCAGGCTCCCAGGTAAGCCGGACTGCTTGCGGGATGCGGAACAGGAGCAATTTGATGTATCACGCCGAGATCACCGGCTGGGGCATGTGTGTGCCGCCGGCGAGACTCACCAATCACGATCTGGCCACTTTTCTCGACACTTCCGATGAATGGATCGTCACCCGGTCCGGCATCCGGGAGCGACGCGTCAGTCACGTCAATTTTTCCGAACTCGGCCTCGTTTCCGCCCGCCGCGCCCTCGCCGCGGCCGACATGGACCCGGCCGAGCTTGACCTGATCATGCTGGCCAGCCTGACCAATGACAGCTACTGCCCCAATACCGCCGCCATCATCCAGGACGCGCTCGGCGCCCGCAAGGCGGCGGCGGTGGACATCAACACCGCCTGCACCGGCTTTCTCTACGGCTTGCACCTGTGCCGGGGACTGATCGCCACCGGCCAGCACCGCAGGATCCTGCTCATCGGCGGCGAATACATCACCCATTACCTGAACTGGAGCCAGCGCAACTCGGCGATTCTGTTCGGCGACGCCTGCGGCGCGGCGATTATCGAGCCCAGCGAAAAACCCGTGGGCCTGCTGGCCTCGCGCATCGGCTGCGAGGCCGACGCCAAAAACGCCATCCAGATCACCAATTTCGGCTCCGCCTACGAACGCCTCACCGATGACTTTCTCTACGTGGAATGGAATTTCGACGGCCGCGAGGTATTCAAGCGCGCCGTGCGCAGCATGGCCCAGGCCTGCATCGATGTGCTGGAGGAGGCCAATGTCGCCATCGAAGATGTGGCCCTGGTGGTGCCGCATCAGGCCAACAAGCGCATTCTCGACGCCCTCGCCGCCCGCCTCGGCGTACCGGGGGAAAAAGTCATCGTCAATGTGGACAAGTACGGCAATACCTCGGCGGGCACCATCCCCGTGGCGCTCGCCGAAGCCCTGGACCAGGGCCGCATACAGCCGGGGGACTATGTGCTGTCGGCGGCTTTCGGCGCCGGCCTGACCTGGGCCGCGGGCCTGATTCGCTGGGGCGAGCGGGTTACGCCGCTCAAAACCAGCGACGCCGAACTGCCGCCCTGCGACAAGACCGCCCTGGAACTGCTGGCGCCGCATATCCAGCGCTATCAGCGCCACGCCGAACGCAAGAATGGCGCCGCCGCGGAAGCGGACGCCGCGTCAGCCGAAACTCCCTTGATCTGAGTGAACCCGGCGCCCCGTCTGAACCAAATGCAACAAGCGGGAATCAAGCCGCCATGCTGAGTCTGAGTGTTGTCATCTTCCTGGCCATCGCCGCCGTGATCTTTGCCTTCTGGTGGCAAAGCGACAAGATCAAGCGTCTCACGGTGGCCTACGCCCGGCGCTATTGCCGGCACCGGGGTCTGCAATTGCTCGACCAGACCACGGTGCTGCGCGGCATCTGGTTCAGCCGCGACGAGGACGGCTTCCTCGCCGTGGGAAGGCGCTACCAGTTCGAATTCTCCACCACCGGCGAACACCGCTACAGCGGCGGCATTTCCGTGCTCGGCACCAAGCTGGTGGCAGTGGAGACCGAAGCCTACGCCATTCCCGCGGACTGAGTATTCTCTGAAAAATTCCACCCCTGGAATTTTTCATTATCGCCACTTCCATGTGCCGCAGGGAAGCTCTGACTTAATCAGAGCTTCCCTAATCCGCGAACCGGGGGATGGACTCCCGCAGCCCAGGCAGATACAGCAGCAGGGCACAGGCCCTCGCCACCACAAAGACGATCATCGCCTGCCACAGGCCGGCAACCGCGAGGCTTCCCTCCAGCAACCACCAGGCGGCAAGGAAAATACCGGCGGCCAGCAGGGCGGCATTGCGCAACTGCCGGGTGTGGGACACGCCGATGAAAATGCCGTCCAACTGAAAGGCGGCGAAACAGAGCAGCACATAGACCACCGCATAATGCAGCAATTCCCCGGCGGCGAAGCGCACCTCCGGGATGTCGGTAAGCCAGGACACGAACCGCCCTCCCGCCAGCAGCAACAGCAAGGCGAGCAGAATGGATGTTCCGCAGGCAATCACCGTCGAACGGCGCACCGCGAGATCGAATACATCGCGCCGCCCAGCCCCGGCCGCCTTGCCCGCCACCGATTCCACCACATAGGCGTAGCCGTCGAGAAAAAAGGCCGCAAAGGCCAGAAACTGCAGCAGGATATGGTTGGCGGCCAGGGTCACGTCGCCGAAGCGGGCGCTCTGGTTGGTGAAAAAGGCGAAGGAAAGCACCAGGGTCAGCGTGCGCAGGAGAATATCGCCATTGGCGGAAAAAGTGCGCCCCAGGGCCCGCCGGTCGAGAATCCGCGCCAGCGGCCAGAAAGCTTCGCCCGCCGGCTTGCCCGCGGCAAGTTCCCGCCACAGCAGCAGCCCACCGAAAACCAGAGTGGCCCATTCCGCCAGCAAGGTGCCCAGGGCAATGCCCGGGACACCCATCTGCAGCACGCCGGCAAAGAGCAGATCGAGAGCGATATTGAGCCCATTCAGAAACAGTTGCAGCGTCAGCAGCGGCCGGCCCCGCCCCAGCCCCACCATAATCCCCGACAGGGCGAACACCGACAAGGCCGCCGGAGCGCCCCAGATGCGGATGCGGTAGTACTCCCGCGCCGCCGACTCCACCGAAGCGCTGCCGTCAAGCAGGAAGAAGGCGAACCACTCCAGTGGCGCACGGGCCAGCAGCAGCGATGCGCCGAGCGCAAGGGCAAGCAGCAGCGCCCGACCCATGATGGCGCGCACTTCGGCCGCGTCCCCCGCCCCCGCCGCCCGGGCGGCAAAACCCGTGGTGCTCATGCGCAGAAAGCCGAAACTCCAGTACGCCAGGGAGAAGATCAGCGCGCCAAAGGCAATCGCCCCAAGCGCCGCGGTATCGCCCAGATTGCCGATAATCGCGGTATCCGCGAGCCCGAGCAGCGGCCCCGCCATATTCGCCAGAATCAGGGGCAATGCCCGCAGCAGCAGGCCGCGATAAGTGATTTCCGCGGGATTTTTCATACAGTAAAACAGTGTGCGTGTCGGCTTTTAGGGAAGCTCTGATTAAGTCAGAGCTTCCCTGCGGCTCGTTTATCCATTCGAATGCGAATACTCCCCAATCTTCCAGACGCCTCGCTCGCGGAAGGCGGGGATGGTTTGCCGGCGGGCGGCATTGGTGATGGCGGATCCGGATTTGCCCTGCTTGCGGGCATGGTCTGAAAGCCGGACGATGGCGTCGCCTCGCAGGTAGGCGATGCGCTTGTGGAGTGATTCCAGCAGGGCGAGCACAAGAATCTTTTCCATGGGGCGGGTTGCCACGCGACGCTCGTAGTCCAGAAACGCCCGATAGTAATGCTGTTTCTCCGAGTTTCTGATAATGATGCGGGGAAAACCAAGTTTGAGAAGCTGAAAATCGATCAGAACACGGCCAATGCGGCCATTGCCGTCGCAGAAGGGATGAATGGACTCAAATTCGAGATGGAAACGGGCGGTGTTGTCCAGAAACCAGGACTCAAAATCGCTGTTGCAGGCAATAATGATCTGTTCCATCATGAATTCCACCTGCTCGGGTGCCGGAGCGATATGCGGGCCTGCCCGAACATACTCCCCGGCCCGCCGGTAGCGTCCGGCGATATCGTCGTTGATGCCGCCGAGCAACATCTGGTGCAGGCGAAGGATCAGTTCGTGGTTCAGTTCATCACTGCGGGCAAGTAGCTTCTTGCGCTCCATTACCCGGGAAAGATTTTTCGCCTCATACACTTCGCGCAAAGACACATTGCGAACCATTTGCTGATCGAGCAGGATACGTTCGGTATCCTCAAGGCTGAGGGTTGAGTTCTCGATCGCGTTCGAGTTGTAGACAGTCTCCGGGATTTCCACATCGTCGATATGCCTGAGCAGTGTGTCCTTCCCTCGCCGCAGGGTTTCGTATTCCTGCTTCAGTTCGTGAACCCTGTCTCTGAATCTTCGATCAGTCGCCATTTCATATTTACGATTATATTGCTTAATATCGTGAATATATATGATTAAATCCAAAAATTCACTATTTTTTAGTGCTTAAAGATAATGATCTGTCAGCGCGTTCCGCTACTCCGCGCGGCATGGCGGCGAGGGTCGGCCAATTGAACCGCACTGGCCTTTGGCATATATTGCCGGTCGGAATTTCCCCGCTTTTTCCGGGACGGTTGATGGCCCTGAATTTTCTATCGCTGCCAGACATTTCGCCCCGGCTTCGTCCGGAGTTTGTCCAGAGACTGCGGATTCCGCCGTTGCTGCGCGATCTGGTGCGCGCGTTCGGCGACAGCATTCGCGACCTCGCGCCCATCGTTTCGGTAATCGCTTTCTTCCAGATTCTGGTGCTCGGCCAGGCGCCCGATGACTTCCTGACGATTCTCGCCGGTATGTTATGCGTCGCCGCGGGACTGACCCTGTTCGTGGCCGGGCTCGAAATGGCGCTGTTTCCACTGGGCGAAAGCATGGCGAACGGCTTCGTGCGCAAGGGCAGCCTCACCGCCCTGATCGCCTTCGCATTCGCCCTCGGCTTCGGCACCACGGTCGCCGAACCCGCGCTGATCGCGGTCTGCTCCGAGGCGGCCCGGGCCGCGGCGTTGGCGGGCGTCATCGCCGACGACCCGGCCGCGATCACCCGCTACGCGCTGGAATTGCGCTTTGTGGTCGCCTTTGCCGTCGGCATCGCCATCGTCATCGGCGTGACCCGCATTCTCATGGGCTGGCCGATCCAGTGGCTGATTATCGGCGGCTACGCTCTCGTCGTCGTCATGACCATGCTCGCACCCCGGGAGATCATCAGCATCGCCTATGACTCCGGCGCCGTCACCACCTCCACGATCACCGTGCCCATGGTCACCGCGCTCGGGGTCGGCCTCGCGAGTTCGATCCGCGGCCGCAATCCGATGCTCGATGGCTTCGGATTGATCGCTTTCGCATCCCTGACGCCGATGATCTTCGTCATGGGCTATGGCATGGCCACCAACTGATGGACTGGACCGGACTCCTGTTCACGACCTTTTTCGGCACCCTGCGCGACGTATTGCCCATCGTGCTCGTCGTTGTCGTGTTCCAGTTTCTCGTGCTGCGCCGGGGTCTGGCCAATCCGGCCCGGGTGCTGACCGGATTCGTTTTCGTGGTGCTCGGCATCGTGCTGTTCCTGATCGGCCTGGAAACGGCGATCTTTCCACTCGGCCGCGGCATGGCGGAACAGTTGATCGCCCAGGCCATCGCCAGCGTCAATGGCGAGGGCTGGCTCAGATTCGGATGGATCTATCTGTTCGCCTTCGCCATCGGCTTCAGCACCACCATGGCCGAACCCTCGCTGATCGCGGTGGCGGGCAAGGCCGGCGAAATTTCCGGCGGCTCGGTGGGCGTTTTCGGCCTGCGCCTCGCGGTGGCCCTGGGCGTCGCCACCGGCATTACCCTGGGCGTCTACCGGATCATCCACGGGTTGCCGATTCACTGGTTCATCATTGCGGGTTACATTGTGGTGGTGATGCTGACCGCCACGGCGCCGCGCAAGATGGTCCCGCTGGCCTACGATTCCGGCGGCGTGACCACATCCACGGTTACCGTGCCCCTGGTCGCCGCCCTCGGCCTCGGCCTCGCCGGCGCCGTGCCCGGGCGCAATCCGCTGATCGACGGTTTCGGGCTGATCGCCTTCGCGGCCCCGTTCGCCATCATCAGCGTGCTGGCCTACGCCCAGCTCTCCGTAACCATGTCCCGCAAGGGCTGAAAGAGGGGTTCCCGCAAATGAAGTTCAAACTGATCGCGGCTTTCGTCGATGACAGGCTGACCGACAAGGTCGTCAAGGCCGCCCGCGAACGCGGCGCAACCGGCGCCACCATCATCCCCACCGCGCGGGGCGAAGGTCTGGATGCGCCCAAAGGCATACTGGGACTGTCGCTGGGCTCGCGCCGGGATGTGGTGCTGTTCACGGTGGAACAGAACATGAGCCGTCCCATACTTGAGGCAATCTGCAAGGCGGGCGAATTCGAGGAAAAGTCCGGCGCCGGTATTGCCTTGCAGCTCGACGTGGAAGACGTGGTGGGCGTGTCGGGGCAGGTGGACAAGCTGGCGCGGGCATTGGGCGACAGTATCTGATTGGAAAATTCACGGAGACCGGAAAATGAGCGACAAGAACGTGGTTACCGTCCGCGAGGTCATGAACCAGCGCTATGTCCGCGTCAGCGGAATGGACACCGTGGCCGAAGCGTTTCTGCAAATGCGCGAAGCCGACGCCCACTGCATGATCGTGGAACGGCGCGACGAGGCTGACGAATTCGGCCTTGTGCTGTACACCGACATCGCCCGCAAGGTCATCGGGCCGGATCGCTCGGTGGAGCGGATGCGCATCTATGAAATCATGAGCAAACCGGTGCTGTCCGTGCATCCGGGCATGAATATCCGCTACGCTTCGCGGCTGTTTGAACATTTTCGCATCCGGGTGGCGCCGGTGACGGAAGATGGCGGGGTCATCGGCATCGTCACCGATCGGGATATCGTCATGCAGGGGCTTGCCCAATTGCTGGAAAGCCCGGCCGGGCAGTAGAAATCATGAGCCAGAACAAAACAGAAGAATTCAATTTCGAGGAAAAACTCGGCGAACTCGAGCAGCTTGTCACGCGCATGGAAGAGGGCGAACTCGGCCTGGAAGAGTCCCTGCAAACCTTTGAACAGGGCGTCAAGCTCGTCAAGCAATGCCAGCAGGCCCTGGCGCAGGCTGAACAGAAAATCAAGGTGCTGGTTTCCGCCGATGGCGAAACCGAAGACCTCAAGCTCGACCCGGCCGGGGACTGAAGCCAGGCGACGGGTGTACTGTCCATGACCCTGGCCTTCGACGAATTCCGGGAGACTTGCCGGCGGCGGGTAGACCGGAGCATGGCGGCCTGTCTCGACGCCGCGCCGTTGCCCTGCCCCGGACTCGACGAGGCGATTCGATACGTGCTCCTCGCTGGCGGCAAGCGCGTGCGGCCATTGCTTGTATACGGCGCCTGCCAGGCGCTTGGCGGTGAGTTCGCCGATGCCGACGCCGCCGCCCGCGCCGTGGAATTCATCCACGCCTATTCCCTGATCCACGACGATTTGCCGGCGCTGGACGATGACGATCTGCGCCGGGGCCGGCCCAGCCTGCACAAGGCATTCGATGAAGCCACCGCCATTCTTGCCGGCGACGCATTGCAAAGCATGGCGTTTGAAACGCTCGGCGCATCGGCGGGCAAGGGCGACCGCGCCGGCATGGTGCGGGAACTTGCCCGGGCGGCGGGCCCCCGGGGCATGGTGGCAGGGCAGGTATTGGACCTTGCCGCCGACGGCGCCGGCACTTCGCTGGCGGAACTCGAATCCATCCATTCGCTCAAGACCGGCGCCCTGATTCAGGCCAGCGTGGCGCTCGGGGCCATGAGCACCGGCAAGACCGCGCCAGGGCAGTTGGCCGGCCTGCGCGAATACGGCCGCTGTATCGGCCTCGCCTTCCAGATTCGGGACGATATTCTCGATGTGGTTTCCGATACCGCCACCCTCGGCAAACCACAAGGCTCCGATGCGGCGCGGGACAAGACCACCTACGTCTCCCTGCTCGGGCTGGATGCGGCCCGGAACCAGGCGCGGGAACTCGCCGCGGACGCCATTGCGGCAATCGCTGGCCTCGGGTACTCCGCCGCGCCCCTGCGCCAACTCGCGGATTACATCGTCGAGCGAATCGACTAGGGTAGAGCGTAGCGCTGTATTCGGGCAGGCTTCATGCGGTATCCTTTCCGATTTGAAGGAATGCGTGAAACGGCATGCTCACGGAAATACCAACAACAAGACCCGAAACGCCACTGCTCGACGGGATCGATTCACCGGCGGACCTGCGTCAACTCGAGACCGGTCAACTCCAGGCGCTCGCGGATGAATTGCGGGCGTACCTCCTCTACTGCGTGGGCAAGACCGGCGGCCACCTCGGCGCGGGCCTTGGCGTGGTGGAATTGACCATCGCCCTGCACTACATATTCGATACCCCAAACGATCGGCTGGTATGGGACGTGGGCCACCAGGCCTACCCGCACAAGATTCTCACCGGCCGCCGGGAAAGCATGCAGACGATTCGCCAGGGCGGTGGACTCGCGGCCTTCCCCGCCCGCGCCGAGAGTGAATACGACACTTTTGGCGTCGGCCATTCGAGCACCGCAACCAGTGCCGCCCTCGGCATGATGGTGGGGCGCCGCATGAACGGGGAAGACCACAAGATTGTCGCCGTGGTGGGCGACGGCGCCATGACCGCGGGCATGGCCTTCGAGGCGATGAACCACGCCGCCCACCTTGAAGAAGACATCCTCGTCATCCTCAACGACAACAACATGTCGATTTCCCACAATGTGGGCGGCCTGTCGAACTATTTCGGGAGACTGTGGGCGAGCAAGTCCTATAATTTTTTCCGCGCCGGCAGCCGCAAGGTGCTTGCCAGGGCGCCCAAGGCGCTGCGGGCCGCCGACCAGACCGAAAAATACATGAAAGGCATGCTCTCGCCCGGCACGGTCTTTGACCAGCTCGGCTTCAATTACATGGGCATCATCAATGGCCACAGCCTGCCGCAACTGCTGGAAGTGCTCACCAATATCAAGGACCTCAAGGGCCCCCAGTTGCTGCACATCGTCACCCAAAAAGGCAAGGGTTACAGCGAATCCGAAAGCGACCCATTCGGGCTCCACGCCATCGGCAAGGTCGCGCCCCTGGCCGAAGCGAAAAATGCCCCGGGCGGCAAAGCCGGGAGTCCGCCCACCTATTCCCGGGTTTTTGGCCAGTGGCTGTGCGAGGCGGGCCGGCGGGATAAGAAACTCGCGGCGATCACGCCGGCCATGGGGCAGGGTTCGGGCATGGTGGAGTTTTCCCGGGAGTTTCCCGACCGGTTCCACGATGTCGCCATCGCCGAGCAGCACGCGCTCACCTTCGCCGCCGGGTTGGCCTGTGAAGGACTCAAGCCGGTGGTGGCGATTTACTCGACTTTCCTGCAGCGCGCCTACGACCAGTTCATCCACGACATTACCCTGCAGAATCTCGATGTGCTGTTCGCCATCGACCGCGCCGGCCTCGTGGGGGAAGACGGCCCCACCCACGCCGGCAGTTTCGACCTGACCTACCTGCGCTGCGTGCCCAATATCATGGTCATGGCGCCCAGTGACGAAGAGGAAACCCGCCTGTTGCTCTGCACCGGCTATGAGCATTCGGGGCCCGCCGCGGTGCGCTATCCCCGGGGCAAGGGTCCGGGCGCGGCGATCAGCGGCGACTGGAAGAGCGTTCCCATCGGCGAAGCCGTGCTGCGGCGCCGGGGCCGCACGGTGGCGATTCTGGCTTTTGGCAGCATGGTGGCGCCGGCCCTGGAAGCGGCGCAAGCCTTTGACGCCACGGTATACGACATGCGCTTTGTCAAACCCATCGACGAAGATGCCATCCGCGCCGCCGCGGATTCCCACGATTTGCTGGTCACCGTGGAGGAGAACGCCATCATGGGAGGCGCGGGAACCGCGGTGGGCGAGGTCCTGCTGCGCGATGGCTACCAGCTTCCCCTGCTCCAGCTCGGCCTGCCGGACCGGTTTCTCGAACACGGCAAGCCCGCCGACATGCTGCGCGACGTCGGCCTCGACGCCAGTGGCATTTCCGCTTCCATCGGCACCCGGCTCAAGGCGGAAAAGATTCGCCGCCGGGCGGTTTGAATCGGGATTTTTTCGACCATGGAAACTGATCGCAACCTGCGCCACAAGCGTGCCATGAAGCGCAGAAAGGCCCATGTGGACAGCCGCATCGCAGCCGCCACCGAAGACCGGGGGCTGCTGCTCGTTCTCACCGGCAACGGCAAGGGCAAGAGTTCCTCGGCGTTCGGCATGCTGGCGCGAAGCGTCGGCCACGGCATGCGCTGCGCCGTGGTGCAATTCATCAAGGGCACCTGGGAGTGTGGCGAGCATCTGCTGTTCGCGGAACATCCGCTGGTGGAGTTTCACGTCATGGGGACCGGATTCACCTGGGAAACCCAGGACCGGGAAACCGATATCGCCGCGGCGAAACAGGCCTGGAACAAGGCCGAAGCCTTGCTTGCGGATGAGTCGGTCCAGCTCGTTATTCTCGACGAACTCACCTATATGCTCACCTACGGCTATCTCGACAAGCCCGCGGTGCTGGAAGCCATTGACGCCAGGCCATCCCGGCAGCATGTGGTGGTCACCGGACGCAACGCCAGCCGGGAACTGCTGGAAATCGCCGACACGGTGAGCGAGATAAAGGACGTGCGCCACGCTTTCAACCATGGCGTGAAAGCGCAAGAGGGGCTGGATTACTGAGCTGGGAGTCTGCGCCGTAGGGCGCAGGCTCCTGGCCAAGACTGGCGTTGTGGAAAAGCAGACTGGCGCGGCGTCGGTCTGCTTCGACACTGAGCAGAATCCGGCTCAGGCAGGCAAAGGGGATGTTCAGCGGATTGCTTTGATTCAGCGGCATGCCGAGCACGCTGGGAAGGATGACCCGCATGACCCCGCCGTGAGTCACAACCAGCACATGGCTGCCGTCGGGCAATTCCGAGATTCCCTCCCAGGCTTGCAGCACCCGGTCGCGGAAATCGACGAAGCTTTCGCCATTGGGCGGCGCCAGGGCGGTGATGTCTTCCCGGAAACTGCGGAATTGCGAGGCCGCCAACTTGCGCCACTCGCTGATCTCCATGCCGTCCCAGTCGCCGTAGTCGATTTCCTGCCACTGGTCTTCGATTCGCGGCGCAAGCCGGCGACTCTGGGCCAACTGGTGGGCAAAGTCCCGGCAACGCTTGAGGGGCGAAGCGTACAGGTGGGTCCAGTTTGCATCCGCCCGTTCGGCTGAAGCTTCCATCTGCCTCCAGCCGCGATCCGTAAGTTCCGGGTCAACTCGCCCCCGCAGGATATCGCCGCCGCCAGGTTCGCCGTGGCGCAGCAGGTCCACGGTAATGTGTTTGCTGGTTGTGTTCATGGGTGTCCTGTTCCGGGATTTTTCTCCCGCGTCATTCCGCGCGAAGCGCAGCGCGGTCGCAGAATCTCATGCGGTGGCATCCCAACAAGACTCTGCGGCTGCGCGCAGAATGACGGGGGGATCATCCCATGTGGCCCAGCTTGGCGATTTTTACCGCGAGATAGCTTTCGTTGTGGGGATTGGCGCCGGTGCGGATGGGGATTACTTCGCTGACTTCGATGCCCATGTCGCGCAGGGCGCCGACCTTGGCCGGGTTGTTGGTAAACAGCCTGACATTGCGGATGTCGAAGAAATCGAGCATGGGCTTGCATATCCGGTATTCGCGGCTGTCGGCATCAAAGCCGAGTCTCACATTGGCTTCCACCGTATCGGCGCCCTGATTATCCTGCAGGGAATAGGCCTTGAGCTTGTTCAGCAAGCCGATGCCGCGGCCTTCCTGACGCAGGTAGAGAATCAGCCCCCGTCCCGCCTCGCCGATTCGCTTCATGGCCATTTCGAGTTGCGAGCCGCAGTCGCAGCGCAGGCTGAACAGGGAATCGCCGGTGAGGCATTCGGAGTGGATGCGGCACAACAGCGGCTCTCCGTTGCGCAAATCCCCCAGGGCCAGGGCGACATGTTCCTTGTCGGCTTCCAGGTCCCTGAAGCCGTGAATGATGAATTCGCCCCACCTGGTCGGCAGCCGGGCCGATGCGACAAACTCGATGCTCAATTCGACTTCCTCAGAGTCATTCCGCCACGATGCTCAGGCGATCAGATAGACGCTCTGCATGCAAAGGGCGGCCATTATACCCGCAAGCACATCGTCAAGCATGATGCCCGCGCCGCCATGCAGATTGCGGTCGAACCACTTGATCGGCCAGGGTTTGAGAATGTCCAGCACGCGGAACAGCGCGATGCTTCCGAGCGCCCAGGGCAGGCCGGCGGGCGCCAGCGCCAGACTGATCCAGCAACCCGCGAATTCGTCCCAGACGATGCCGGGATGGTCGCCGGCCCCGCGCCGCGCCGCGCTGCGGCCACAAATCCAGAATCCCGCCAGGGTCGCAAGTATGGGCAGCAGCAGGTTTTGGGGAAAAATCTGCGTCGGCAGGGCGAACCAGATGACGGCGGCCACCAGGCTGCCGACGGTGCCCGGCCCCCGGGGCGAAAGGCCGCTGCCGAAACCGAATGCCAGCAGGTCCACGGGGTTCCGCAGCAGTTCGGGGAATGTGGGATTTGCGGCAAATTGAACCGGAGAATCGTTCACGGCCAGCAATTCTCATAATGGCGCCGGCGCCGGGCGTGCTCACATGGGTCATCCTGCGCGCAGTCGCAGGATCTCATTGCGTGGCCACTGCGAGAGATTCTGCGACTACGCTTCGCTTCGCGCGGAATGACATGAGAGTCGGAGCGCCAAAATGAGAATTTCTGGTCCACGACCTCATCCCCCGACAGCGCCGGAGAAATGATCAAAGGAAGACCAGCCGGAGCTTTCCACGCCGGGACAGTGAACTCCCTCCCCGGCGATTGCCTCGCCAATGCGGGTCAGCGGCAGATCAAGGTCGGCGGCGATTGCCATGAGCTGGGATTCGTTCGCCGGGTCGCTGCTGAAGCACAGTTCATAATCATCGCCGCCGCAAAGCGCCGCGCGCAGGCGTGATTCCTCTCCGGCGCAGCGCCGGGCCGCCGGAGAATATGGCAAAGCTTCGGCATCCAGCACAATGCCAACCCCGCTGGCTGCGGCCAGATGTCCGGCATCGCCGAGCAGACCATCGGAAACATCAATGGCGCTCGCGATGAACGGCGCGGCGGCGAGAGCGAATTCGATACGGGGGTCCGGGCTGAAATAGGCCTTGTGGAAATGCGTCCTGCAGTCAGACGGCAGTTCATCCGGCGGCAGGCAAAGCTCCACGCCCTGCGCCGCAAGGCCAAGGCTGGCAAGCCCGAGTGCGCCGTCGCCGGCATGGCCGGTGAGATAGATCCCTTGTCCGGGCGCAGTCCCGCCGCGGCGCAATTCACACCCGGCTTCACAAAGGCCATGAACCTGAATCGCAATCTGCAATGGCCCCAGGCTGAGATCGCCGCCCGCCAGCGAACAGCGGTGCGCCCCGGCGAGTTGCGCCAGGCCGCGGCTGAATCGTCCCAGCCAGTCCGGTTCGACCGAAGGCAAGCTCAGCGCCATGGTGAAGCACAACGGCTCTGCCGCCATTGCGGCGAGATCGCTGAGATTCACCGCCAATGCGCGGCTGGCAATCGACTCGGCCGGGGCATCGGCGGGGAAATGCGTTCCCGCGGTCAGCACATCGGTGGAAGTGACCAGGCGTCTGCCTTCGGGTATGCGCATTACCGCGGCGTCATCACCGATGCCGAGTTCGATTTCAGCACGCGGCAGGGCGAGTTCCGGCACGGCGAAGTAGCGGCGGATGATGTCTTGTTCGCTGGTGGACACTTGCGGGCTCGTCAGTTCCGACCGGCTTCCGCGCCGCGCAGTATGGGGGCGAGCTTATCGAGCACCGCATTGACATACTTGTGGCCGTCGGTGGCGCCGAACACCCGGGCGAGTTCCACGGATTCGTTGATGACCACTCGGTAAGGAGTTTCCGGCAGGCGGGCGAGTTCAAAGGTCCCGAGCCAGAGCACGGCCTGTTCCACCGGATCGAGCTTGCGCGGGTCGAGCACCGGCGCGAGCTGTTCTTCGAGTTCGCGCCTGCCATCGGCGATCGCGGGGAACAAGCGGTTGAAGTAGTCCCAGTCGATGCGGCTGCCGGCGTCCTCCCGCAGTTGCCTGGCGATGATGCGCGGGTCGTTGTCCGAAAGAATCCACTGGTACAGCGCCTGCAGGGCGAGCCGCCGCGCGCCGCGGCGCCGGGAAGGCGGGCGTCTGGGCTGGGAAGCGCCGCTCACGGGGACGCCAGACGCGCCTGCAAGCTGACCATTTCCATGGCCGCCAGCGCCGCTTCCGCTCCCTTGTTGTCGCCGGGGCAGGAGCGGGCTTCGGCCTGCGCAAGGGTTTCCACGGTCAATACCCCCAGGGTGACCGGCTTGCCGCTTTCCAGCATGATCTGGCGCAGGCCGCGGACACATTCGCCGGCCACATATTCGAAATGCGCGGTTTCGCCGCGAATCACCGTGCCGAGGGCAATTACCGCATCGATGTCCTTTCGTTGCGCCAGGGACTGCGCCGCCAGTGGCAGCTCCCAGGCCCCCGGCGTCTGGACGATATCGATTCGCTCCCTGGGCACCCCCTGGGCGGCAAGGGTTCGCAGGGCGCCTTCAAGCAGCCGCTCCACGATGAAGCTGTTGAACCGGCTCATGGCGATGGCGTAGCGCGCTTCGCCCGGCTGCAAGTCTCCCCTGAGCACCGCGTTGGCGTTCATCCGGCTTTCCCTTCATTTCGTGTTGCGCCATTGCGCGACTTGCGGAACCGCACGAATTCCTCCACTTCCAGGTCAAAACCGGAAATCGCCTTGAAGCGCGCCGGATGGCTCAGCAGCCGCATCCTGCCCACGCCGAGATCGCGCAGAATCTGGGAACCCGTGCCGATGGTGAGGTCGCTGCGCAGCTCCTGCCCATCCCCGCCGCCGCGGCGGCGGCCCGTGGCGAGCGCCAGCGCCAGGGATGAATCGAGCCCGAGACCGTAGTCATCGCCGGACAGCAGCACCGCAACGCCCCTGCCTTCCCCGCTGATTCTTTCCAGCGCGTTGCCGAAGGACCAGCTTGTGCGCTCGCCGCTCAGCACTTCGCAGACATCGCGCAACGTATTGGGAATATGCACCCGCACCAGGGTCGGCTCGGCGGGGGAAATCCGGCCGAGGGTGAAAGCCAGGTGGGTGCTGCCGCTGATGGAATCCCGGTAGCTGTGCACCTGGAATTCGCCGTAGGGGGTGTTGAGGCGGTTGCTTGCGGTGCGGGTCACCGTGTGTTCGTTGGCCAGCCGGTAATGAATCAGGTCGGCAATGGTGCCGATTCCGAGATCGTGGGCGCTGGCGAATGCCTCGAGATCGCCCCGGCGCGCCATGCTGCCGTCCTCGTTCATGATCTCGACGATGACCGCCGCCGGGGTATGGCCCGCGAGCCGGGCGAGATCGCAGCCCGCTTCGGTGTGTCCGGCCCGCCGCAGCACGCCGCCGGGCTGGGCCATGATGGGGAAGATATGGCCCGGCTGGATGATATCTTCCGGGCGGGAATCAGGCGCCACCGCAACCTGCACCGTGCGCGCCCGGTCGGCGGCCGAGATGCCCGTGGTTACCCCGCTGGCGGCTTCGATGGATACCGTGAAACGGGTTTTGTGACGGGTGCGATTGTCGTCCACCATCAATGGCAGTTGCAGGAATTCGCAGCGCTCCCGGGTCAGCGTCAGGCAGATCAGGCCCCGGGCGTTCTTGGCCATGAAATTGATGTCTTCCGGGCGTATCCGCTCCGCGGCGATTACGAGATCGCCTTCGTTCTCACGCGCCTCGTCGTCCATGATGATGACCATTTTGCCCTGGCGGATATCGTCGATGAGTTCCGCCGCCGAATGCAGTTTCATATGCTGTTTGCCGCCCGCTCTTCGCCATTGCCCCGCAGCAGCCGCTCCAGATAGCGCGCCAGAAGGTCGGCTTCGAGGTTGACCTGCTGCCCCTCCCGGTACTGGCCGACAATCGTTTCCGCCCGGGTGTGGGGAATGATGTTCACGCTGAACTCCTCGCCGTCCGCCTGGTTTACCGTCAGGCTGGTTCCATCAATGCAGATGGCGCCCTTGGGGGCGATGTATCGCGCCAGAAAGGCCGGTGCCCGGAATTGAAGCCGCAGATTGTCGCCGTCGCTCTCCCGCCGCAGCAACTCGCCCATGCCGTCCACATGACCGCTCACCAGATGGCCGCCGAGTCGGTCGCCCAACCGCATGGCGAGTTCCAGATTCACCCGCCGCCCCGGCGCCAGGGCGCCCAGGGTCGTGCAGCGCAGGGTTTCCTTCGATACATCGGCGACAAAGCTGTCGCCGGGCAGTTCCACCACGGTCAGGCAACAGCCGTTGACGGCAATGCTGTGGCCGATCTCGACGCCGGCCAGATCCAGATCGCCCACCGCAACCCGCAGGCGGCAGCCGCCGCTGTTTTCGTTGCGTTCCAACACTGCCCCCATGGCGGCGACGATTCCGGTGAACATCGGATGACTCCAGGCGCTTGCAATAGTCAGGCACTGTCAATGATCCGCCGGGCGGAGGGTGATCTTCAGATCATCGCCGACTCTTGCGACATCCCGGATCCGCCAGTCGGGGTTCGAATCCAGATTCTCCGTCCCGGCCAGCGTCAGCAGGGGTTTGGCGTCGCTGCCGAGCAGGCGGGGCGCCATATAGATCACCATTTCGTCCACCAAGCCGGCCTTGACCAGCGCTCCGCTGAGCGCCGGGCCCGCTTCCACCAGGACTTCATTGCACGCAAATCTCGTGGCGAGGCAGTCTAGCACGAATCCCGGGTCCACCCTTTCCGAGACCGCCGGCGTCGTAATCAGTTCGACATGGTCCGGCAAAGCGTGCTCCCGCGAGGTTTTCCGCAGGCTGAAGATCTTGACCGCGCCATCCCGGGAGAAGGTTCCCGCACTGGGCGGAATGCGCAGGTGGCTGTCCAGTATCACGCGCAGGGGCTGTCCCGTTTCGTTTTCCGGCGATGGGTGTCCCATGCCGGCGCGGAGACCGGCGACGGCCGCCAGGCGTTTTTCCACCTTTTTCCGGGATTCGTCCGGAAGCAGTTCGGGACGGACATTCAGGGAGGGATCGTCAGCGAGCATCGTGCCGACGCCGGTGATGATGGCGCAACTGCCGGCCCGCAGCAGTTGCGCATCGGCCCGGGCCCGCTCTCCGGTGATCCATTTGCTGACGCCATTGGCGAGAGCCGTCCCGCCGTCAAGGCTCATGGCGAGTTTGCAGCGCACATAAGGCCTGCCGCGCCGCATTCGGAAAACAAATCCCCGGTTCAGTTCCTCTGCCGCGCCGGCAAAGTCCCGCAGGTGGAATACCGGAATGCCGGCGGTTTCGAGTTGCCCGACGCCGGACACCATTGGGTTCGGGTCAAGGCCCGCCACCACAAGCTGGCGAACGCCGGCGTCAATCAGCGCCCCGGTGCAGGGGCCGGTGCGGCCCTGATGGGAACAGGGCTCAAGGGTGACAAAGACCGTGGCGCCGGCGCCGCCCCGGGGATCAGCCGCCAGGGCCGCGATTTCCGCATGGGCTTGTCCCGCCCCGGCATGAAAGCCTTCGCCCACCCGGTTGCCATCGCGAACCAATACGCAGCCCACCCGGGGATTGGGGGCGCAGGAGAGCACCGAGCGCGCCAGTTCGAATGCGCGCTCCATGTGCCCCGGCCAGTCCGCCAGCGCGCCGTTGCAATCCGCCCTGGTGATCGTGCGCATGGGAATCAGTCGGCGGCCTTGGAAAGGCGTTCGATTTCCTGGCGGAATTCATCGAGATCCTTGAAGCTGCGATACACCGAGGCAAAGCGCACGAATGCCACCTCATCCAGTTCGCGCAGTTCCTTCATCACAGCCTCCCCCACCATTACCGAAGGAATCTCCCGTTCGCCGCCGGCCCGCAGTTCCCCCTTGATGCGGTTGATGGCGGCTTCCATGAGTTCGACGCTTACCGGTCGTTTTTCCAGAGCCTTCTGCAAACCATCGCGAAGCTTGTCCTCGTGGAATGGCTCCCGGGAACCGTCGCTCTTGATGATGCGGGGCATGACGAGTTCGGCGGACTCATAGGTGGTGAAACGCTCTTCGCAGGTGATGCATTCCCGGCGCCGGCGGACGTGATTGCCGTCTGAAACCAGCCGGGAATCGATCACCTTGGTATCCACGGCGCCGCAAAATGGGCAATGCATCGCTGTCAGCTCCGCTCAGGCGAATTGCCGGTATACCGGAAACTCGCGGCACAGGGCCAGAACCTGTTCCCGGACTTTCGCAATCCGGGAATCATTGTCCAACTCTTCCAGAATATCGCACATCCAGCCGGAGAGTTCCGCCACATGAGACTCGCGCAATCCCCGGGTGGTCACCGCAGGCGTGCCGATTCGCAGGCCGCTGGTGACAAAAGGCGGCTTGGGATCATTGGGCACCGCATTCTTGTTGACTGTGATATTGGCCCGGCCGAGGGCGGCGTCCGCGTCCTTGCCGGTCAGCCCCCGCCGGATCAGGCTGAGCAGGAACAGGTGATCGTCGGTGCCGCCGGAAACGACATCAAACCCCCGCGCCATGAAGGCGCCAGCCATGGTCCGGGCGTTATCGAGAACCTGTTGCTGGTAGTCCCGGAACCCCGGACTCATCGCCTCTCTGAAGCAGGCCGCCTTGGCGGCGATGACGTGCATCAGCGGCCCGCCCTGCCCCACGGGGAAAACATTGAAATTAAGCTTTTTCTCCAGCTCCGGATTGGATTTCGCCAGAATCAGGCCGCCCCGGGGGCCGCGCAGGGTCTTGTGGGTGGTGGTGGTGGTGACATCGGCGCAAGGCACCGGGCTCGGGTACAGGCCGGCGGCGACCAGTCCCGCCACATGGGCCATATCCACAACGAAATACGCGCCCACCTCGTCGGCGATGTCGCGGAATCGCTGCCAGTCGATGACGCGGGAGTAGGCGGAAAACCCGGCGACAATCACTTTGGGCCGGTGTTCCCGGGCCAGGCGCGCCGCCTCTTCGTAATCGATTTCCCCGGTTTCTTGGTGCAGGCCGTATTGCACCGCCTGGTAGATTCTCCCGGAAAAGCTGACCGGGGCGCCGTGGGTCAGATGGCCCCCATGGGCCAGACTCATGCCGAGCAGGGTGTCGCCGGGTTGCATCAGCGCGCTGTAGGCCGCGACATTGGCCTGGGAGCCGGAATGGGGCTGGACATTGGCGTAATCGGCGCCGAACAGTTCCCGGGCGCGGTCGATGGCGAGCCGCTCGACGACATCGACGTGTTCGCAGCCGCCGTAATAGCGCTTGCCGGGATAGCCTTCGGCGTACTTGTTGGTCAATACCGTGCCCTGGGCCTCAAGCACCAGGGGGCTGACGTGGTTTTCCGAAGCGATCAGTTCGATATGATCTTCCTGGCGGTCTTCTTCTGCGCGGATGGCTTCGGCCAGAGTGGGGTCGCAGTTGGCCAGGGTGTCGTCCTGGTTGAACATTCGCTATTCCTTGGAACTGATGTGGGGGGAGCGGATTATACCCGAAGCCCGGCGGGCGAAAGCCGCTGCGGACTGCTCAGCTTTCGAAATCGCGGCGCAGCTCGCTTGCCAGCTCGAGCAGCTCTTCCGGGCTGAGTTCGGTCTCGACCTGTCGCGGCAGCGGGGTGGGCCGTTCTTCCGGCAACTCAGCGCCTTCCACGACCTGCCGGCAAAAGTGGCGGTAGTGGTACTCGAATTGCGGAAAGCTGACGGATTCGGCTTCGCTTGCAAGTAACTGCCAGCCGGTGGCGCGGCCGGCGAGATATACCGCCTCGTGGGACCAGTTCTGCTCCGCCTTGGGCGAGGGTTTCAGACAGGCTTCGTGGTAAGCGCCGCGGGTGGAGGGGAGACCGAAGAGGGCGGTGTCCTTGCGGCAGGTGTTGACCATATCCGCAAGCGTGGGCATGAATTCGCTGGAAGAGACGAGTTCCGCGCCGGCGCGAACAATCCGGGCCGGGCTGAAACATTTGAGATGGCCAAGCCAGTACTTTTTGGCCCGGTCCAATGTGGAACGATTCGGAAATGCCTTGCGATATTGATTGTGATAGGCCAGGGCGAACTCTTCGAACAGGCGCGTGACCGCATCCACATGGTCCTGTCCGCCCGCAGCGGATTCAGGACGACTCCGGGGATCACTCGGCCCAGCTTCGATCGGTGATGCGCCGGTACCAGGCGTCATCATCTTCTCCGTAAGCTGAGTCAGGGACTTGATCTCTTTCATTGCCAGCCTCAATGAGCTTGCCATTCAGGCGCTTGGCCCACAACTGCTTGACCCGTTGCAGGAATATCGTATTCCACGATTCCCTGGCCTCGCCGGTTTCGCGCCAGTAGAGCACAAATTCCGGGACCTGCTGAAGCGCCCACTGCTCATCGATCCGGGCCAATTGCAGGATTTCCAGGCAGGGGGCCGCCGGTTGCCAGCCCTCGCTGATGGGCCGGGTCTCGTTTCCGTACAGTTCCGCCGCCTGCAGACGGCGCCACTGCCGCTGCACGTGAGCGATGAATCTGGAATTCCAGTCATCCCGGTCCACGCCCCGCTCCATCCAGTAAAGCACGAATTCCGGAATGCTGTCGTCGATGAAGTTCCGGTTCACGCCGTCGCGGGCGAGAATATCCACGGCAACCTCGTCGGGCCGCCAATTCCAGCCCATGTCGCGGAAGCGCTCCCGGGCGGCGTCGGCGGTTTGCTGCTCGCGCCACTGCTTCAGCACATGCTTGACGAATTCATTGCCCCAGGAGTGCCGCGCCTCGCCGCGCTCGCGCCAGTACAGCACGAAGCGGGAGACTTCACGGTGGATGAAGTCATCCGGGATATTGAGCTGGCGGCACTGCTTGATCCACTCCGCATCCGGTTGCCAGTCGGGCGCCATGGGGCCTGTGGTTCCGCGTCGCCGCCGCACCCCACTTTGCCGCGGCGGCGCGCTGTCGATTCGCTGCAATGCGTACCAGGCCGCGCCCGAGACTTCCGGGTGCGGCTCCCAGGCGAGCATATCGAGCTGCATCAGCCGCAAGCGAATGCGGTCGATATCCGCAGGCTTCCAGAAAGGAAAAAAACGACCTGCGTCCGCCGCATCCAGCAGCACAAAATCGAGCCCCGGATGAACTGGCAGGTGCTCGGTGGCGCGGAAGGTGATGAGTTCGGCAAGCACATGAATCATCACCGCTTCTTCCAGCCCGATGGTCGCCGCCAGCGCGGGAGAAATCGCGAGCGGCCGGTCGGAGTAGAGGGATCCCAGCATCGATATCAGACAGGCGGCAGGACAAACTTTTCCAGACCCGCAACTCTACCACAAGCCCACGCCATGATTAGCATGAACAGCCTTACGCGGCGGCAACGTCGCTCTGTTCCAGGTATCCATTATTGCCATTGGCAAACCCGGGATCGGCGTCTTCCGGAGCGCCATGCATGCGCGGCCGGGCCTCAGGCGGGTTCGGCGCGCACGGCGAGGAGGTTGCGCTCTTCGCGGCCGAAAACGGCGCCGACCAGGTGGATCGGTTCTTTGCGGTCGCGGTATCTCTCGGCGTAGCCCCGGGCGCGGATCTGGCTTATGGCCCGGTCGAG
>JAJECW010000151.1 GCA_022821865.1 Pseudomonadales bacterium | reverse complement strand
GCAATTCATGGAGCAGGCTCTGGACATGTCGTTTGTACATGGCTTCAATTGTAGCCGCTATTGCGAGATTTACGAAGCCCTATTGCGAGTTTTACGGGGTTCTATTGCGAGAAATACGGGCAATTAGTGCGAGATTTACGGATCGCATCTCAGGATGCGCCGAATTGTGGCTGCGATGTATGGCTGCGAGGACACCCATCTGGGAATCTCTGCCGAAAGCCATGTAACCACATTGAAGTCTTGATCCGAGTTACCCGGTACGTCATGCTCTCGATCACGAACTTGACGACAAGAGCGATTCGTCATGGAACTTGCACTGCGCGAAGCAAGAGCACGGCTGTCCGAATTGATTGCTGCGGCGCGAAAAGGCGAGCGGGTCGTCATTACGAGGTATGGCCAACCGGTTGTTGAACTGGTGCGCTATGATCAGCGGGGCGGCCTCGATTTCAAGAAACTGGAAGCATCGCGTCGCCGACTTGGAATCGAAGGAGATGGAGAAGGCTGGCCGGAAGAATTCAACGATCCGGCATTTAGCCGCGAGGTTCTTGGCCTCGACAAGGAGAATCAGGCTCGCTAATGCGCTTGCTGCTCGATACGTCTATTCTGTACGACTTCATGGCGTTTCTGGAGCAGGGGTCCAAGCTACCAACTGCTAATTGGTTACTCATTGGCCATCCCAATGCAGTTTCCGCGCGTGAGCTAACATAATCGAAGCACGCTTCAGTATATGCGCTGTCCCGCCGTGATACAGTGTCGCGCGTCGTGAAGGGCGCGAACCTGTAACGACGGACCAAGTGATTTGCAACCAAAGAGAGAATCAGCAATGACGGAACAGATTCAGAAACTGCTTGATCTGAAGACATCACCCGTGGCCATGTCGTTTTGCGATGAGCCGCCGGAGCAAATGCCGCATGTCGAGAAGGCCGAGGCTTCCGGCTGCTCCTATTGGCGGCGCGCCGCCGAAGGCGAGTCCTTTTATACCGAGGCCGCCGATCATTACAACTGCCCGATAGGCTGCCATACGCACAATGTCGAACTACCCGAGGAGCGGGCCGGAGAACTGCATGGCACGCTGGGATTGATGGGAGAACTCGGCTACATCGCCATGGAGGAAGTGTCCGGCATTCCCCGGCGTCAGGAGCCTTTCCACCGGGCGGTCTATTCTCCTCTGAAGGACGCCGCCGAGGTTCCCGATGTCGTAATCATCTCCGGCGAACCGCGACAGATGATGCTCCTGGCCGAAGCCGCGGTCGCCGCCGGAGTTGGCGTGGAAAACGCCGTGATGGGACGCCCGACCTGCGCGATGATACCCGCGGTCATGCAAGAGGGTAGAAGCATGAGCAGCCTGGGTTGCATCGGAAACCGCGTGTACACGGGGCTTTCCGACGATGAATTCTATTTCGCCCTGCCGGGCAAGCACGTTCAGGCGCTCGTCGAAAAGCTGGAAACGATCGTGAACGCGAATCGGGCGCTGGAGGAATACCACCAGCAACGGCAGTCAGATATCTGAAGGTCATGGAGCTATCGTTCAAGCATCGCTGCTGGTTTCATACTGTTCCCGGGATTCCCCGAGCATCATGACATGTTCGAGAAGGGCACAACTGCGCGTGCCACCCTGGGGTCGTTCGCCTTCTTCCTGGCCGCTCCCGATGGTGAATATGCAACGAAATCGAGCGGCCAGGGGCGTGGACGGGAGCGGATTTGCAGCCGTGAATTCCTACGGCGCAGGCTCCTAGGCCAGAGACAGATGTGGAAGTGGACCCCGAGTATCACAAGATGGCGGTAGATCGTGTCACCAGGGAAACCAGTGAATTGTTCAGTGACGTTTCGGTGGTTGCCGCGTGAGAATCGAGTCTCGACTCCGTGGCGCTGTCAGGCATTTTTCAGCGGTTTGTCGCGTCCTTGCCTGGTCAGATTTCCGGTCACTTGAATGTGTTTCGTTAGCAAGCTTGCATCGGCCTGCGAGGTTTCATGATTTTCGGCGAATCCAAATTGGAAAACTGATCAATCTAATCCCGATAGCCGCTCGATAAAGCGCAGCTTGCGATGATGGCGCTCCCGCAGAGATTGCAGCCGCCTGGAAAAATCAGCCTTGTGCCCATCGCGCTCGGCCAGTGTCCGCAGGTCGGCAATCAACGCTGCGGCGCGATCATAGTTCGCGCTTGTCCGCGTTTGGACTGCGGCATCGATTTCCTGCCACGTCTCAGGTACGCGGGTCCGAAGGCGATCAAGCCTTTCCTTGAGCTGCTGTGCTTCCAGGCGTTCCCGTTTTAGCCGCTCCCGCTCTTCCCTGTTCGCCTTTTCCGTCGCCCGCGCCGTCTGGATTTCTTCAACTCTTCGACGCAGCTCGGAGACTGATCGAAACTCCGAAACAGAATCAGCAGCGAGATCTTGCCTGACTCGCTGCCTGATTTCCGCGGCAACCTGTGGATCGTTCTCCGCTACTCTTTGAAGCAGCTGCATCCTTTCCGTTTCAGAAAGCGTCTCGAGTACTGTCCGCACGGACTGACCTGAAAGTGGTTGCACTTCAGGGTACATGCGCTCCGCCGCGACGCGAATGAAATCGTGATCAATTTGCAAGAACTCGGCCAAGGATTCCAAACTACTTGTTAACGGTCCGATTCCCGCTAATGGCTCCTTGACACTTTGCGGCACGCGCCCCTGTTCCACTTCACAAAGCCAAAGCAAGTAGGCGAAACGAAAGTCTCCGGCAAGCAAATCGCTTCGCAGCGGCGCCAGTTCTGGCATCCAGGCGCCACCTTCATCGAATTCGTAATAATCCGTCGGCTCCAATTCCTTGTGGATGTCGAGGATACAGTTCTCTCCCGCATCAAGCACTTCCACTATTCCTGTTCCATTCAGCAACTGTTGCCACCGGGCGTGGTCCACAAGTCTCTTCGGAAGCCGAATCATCAATCTGCGACTGCCCATACCCACAAAAACATGCAGGTCGAACCACCGCTTCATCATCTCATCGGGGTTGCCCTTGAAATTGCCCCAATTGTAGTGAACCGAAAAGTTCGCACGGCTAATCCGCGCTCGCGATGACAGGGCGCGCAAGGCAAGCAAGGCGCTGTCGTCGAGCGATTTGTCGATTGCCAGAAATTCGTAGTATTCGTATTCGCTCATGCAGGTAACCGCTTGATTGATGGGTACTTCGCATTTCCTGTTTTCGCACTCAATTGAAAGATCTTGCCCATGCAACGGACAAGACTTTCAAGCAGGTCGCGAAGGAAACGCTGCGGCGTGGTCTGGAATCGGGCCGCTATCCAGCCAGCGAACGCCTTACTGGCTCAAGCCTGTGGAAATGGGAAAGCTCCGCTCGGGCGGGGCTCGCACTTACTCGGTATGTTCGTAGTGCCCCATCAGCATGCCGGTGGCGAGGACGTGGCCGTCGATGGCTTCTAGCAGTTCATCGGCATTGAGGCCGGGTTCGAGGCCGAGATCGGCGTCGATGGCGTAGACGCGGAAGTGATAGGCGTGGAGTACGCCATTTACAGGTGGGCGGGGGCCGAAGTAGGCCGCGCGACCGAGGCCATTGTTGCCCTGGATGGCGCCTTCGAGTCCTTCAATGCCGGTGATTTCCGCTTCGGCCGGCAGTCCGCCGGGGATTCCCGGAGCGCTCGCCGGGATGTTGTACATCACCCAGTGCATGAAAGGATTTTCCAGCAAGCCGATTTCCACCGCCACCGGATCGTCGCAGATCAGCGCGAGGTGCACCGTGCCTTCCGGCAGGTTCGACCAGGACAGGTCGATGGAAGTATTGTCGCCCCAGGCGGTGTTTTCCCGGGGGATTGTGCCGTGGTGTTCGAAAATGGAACTTGTTACCGTGATGGTTTCGGGAATTTCCTGAGCGTAACTGGCAAGGGAAAACAGCAGGGCGGTCATGGCGCTTGCCATGGAAATCAGCTTCTTCATTCGGAACTCCTTGGGGTTCTTGCTTGCTTGCAAGGCAGGGGTGGATTTGACGGCCCACTGTACCGCATTTGCCCCGGCGGCGTAAACCGCTCCGCCTCCGGGTATTCACGTCATTCTGCGACTGCGCTTCGCTCCGCGCAGAATGACGGGGATAGGGAGTGACTGCGCTTCGCACACAATGACAACCGGGAGAAGTTCAGTTTTCAAACCAGGCGGTAGACACCACAAACCAGTCGCGTTGCTCATTGGTCACGATCAGCGTTTCCGCGTCGAGCCAGGTTAGCGCTTCGACCTGGCGGGCGGCGTCTGTGTCGAGTTCGAGTTTGCGTGAAGGAGCGGAAAGCCAGCCGTCACCTTCCCCGGGCCTTTCGAACAACCAGATGGCGGTGTAGGAAAGTACGGCGAGAGTCTGGCCGTCCGGCGATAGCTCGGCGGCGGTTGCCGCGGTTAGTTCGGGATGATGGTCGATCAGCGTCAGGGCGTTCGATTCCGATTCGGATTGCGAATCCAGTCGGTAGAGGTTAGCGCCCGGCTGCACCCGCTGGCTGGGAAATGGTTCCCGGTGCTTGCTGATCACATACAAACTGCTGTCGGCAAAGAACAGGCTTTCGCTGTCGAAATGCCGCTCCAGCGGAGGAAACCCGGCCTGTTCCGGGTAATGCACGGGAATGAAGCGGGTGGCGCTTGCGGTCTGCGTCGCCTCCAGCGCGGCCCAGGGAAGGACGTAGATGCCGAGGTCGCGGCGGACGTTCATGTTATTGCCCAGGTCGGCAATGTAGAGGTTGACCCCGTCGCTGGCGACATCTTCCCAGTCGCGGTTGTCGACGTTTTCGATCCACACCCCCGGCCAGGGCTCGGCGCCGGGCTGTGCTTCCTCACCAAAGTACTCCTGGGCGAGGTGCGCCGGTATCTGTACCCGGCCCGCGTCATCCAGGGCGAAAAGCCGGGGCGCATCGCCGCTGTCATTGTGGACCCAGAACGAGCCATCGAGCGGATTGCCCGCGATGCCGCTCATTTCGCTGATGGCGTCGAATTCGACCCGGTGGGAAACGGCAAGCGGATACCCGCCATCATTGCCACTGTCGCAGGCGGCTGGCAGGACGAGTGCGAGTAATGGCAGGCGGCAAATGAGGGATTCGCGAATTTCCATGGGTGGAGGCAAGTGTTTGCGAAGCGCAGCTTCGCGCGCAGCCGGAACGGCGCAGAATCAGGCTCTGCGCCTGGGCAGGGAATGCTTAACCGCTTTCGCCCCGGGTCTTCGGGTGCGCCAGCAGCCATTCGATTACCTGTTCGGCAAAGGTGTCCGACAGAATCGGCGAATGGGCGCCCGCCGGAATGGTCCATAACTCGGCGGAGCCTCCGGCGCGGCAGCCGGCCTCGAACAGGTAGGTGCCCGATTCATGACCTGGCAGGCTGGCGTCGAGGTCGCGCAGTTCGCGTCCGGCGCCTTCCATCGCGCAATCATTGTAGGCGGCCCAGCGCTGCACCGAACCCAGGGCCCCGGGGTAGCGGACTTCCTGGATGTCGCCGCCGCCGTACTCGATGACCGAATCGGCGGTGCCGTGAATCTGCAGCACATGCACGCCATTGGGCGGCGCATCGCGCTGTTCCATGTGGTTGGCTCCGGCGAGGCTGACGATGGCGGCGATGGTGCCGGAGTGCTCGTAGGCCATGCGGAAGCTCATGAAGCCGCCGTTGGAGTGGCCGATGAGGTAAACCCGGTCCTCATCCACACTGTATTCGGACTTCATTTCGTCGATGACCGAGGCGATGTACCCCGCATCGTCGACTTCCGAGCCGAAGAAATTGCAGCAGGCGTCGCTGGCGTTCCAGAAGCGGTTCTCATTGGCGCTGGCTTCCCGGGTGCCGTCAGGGGCCACGAACAGGAAACCGTAGCTGTCGGCAAGTTCGCTGAAACCCATGTAGCGGTCCTGATTGGCGCCGCTTGAGGTATAGCCGTGGAGCAGCACCACCAGCGGCGCCGGGTTTGCCCCGTCGTAGCCCGCGGGCACGGTTACCGGCAATTCGCCGCGGCCAGGGTCGATGGATTGGGCGGACAGGCTGCCGGCCAGCAGCAGGGCGCAGGCGGTGAGCGGAATCTTGCTGGCGTTCATGTTGGGAATCCTCATGGGATGGATGGGTTCAGGGCTTGAGCAATACCTTGCCCGTGGTGCGGCGGCCTTCGAGCGCCTCGTGCGCGGCGCGGGCTTCCGCCAGGGGGTAATGATGTTCCATGCGCAGTTGCAGGATGTCCTCGCGAATCCAGTTGAAAAGGTCGGTGCTGCGGGCGAGCAGTTCCTCGCGGCTGGCGATGTAGTCGAACAGCGACGGCCGGGTCAGAAACAATGAACCTCGCGGGGCGAGGCTGGCCGGATTGAATTCGGTGACCGGGCCGCTGGCATTGCCGTAAAGCACCATGTAGCCACGGCGGCTGAGACAGTCGATGCTGTCTTCGAAAGTCGCCTTGCCCACCGAGTCATAGGCGACGGTAACGCCTTCGCCCTGGGTGATTCGCCCCACCTCGGTCTTGAAATCCTGCCTGGAATACAGGATGACCTCGTCGGCGCCGGCCTCCCTGGCCAGTTCGGCCTTGGCCTCGGTGGAGCAGGTGCCGATAACATAAGCGCCGGCATTCTTCGCCATCTGGATGAGCAGCAGGCCGACGCCTCCGGCGGCGGCGTGAATCAGACAGCGATCTTCTTCGCCAAGTTCGTAAGTGGACTGACTCAGGTAATGCGCGGTGCAGCCCTGCAGCATGGCCGCGGCGGCGGCGTCAAGGGATACGCCTTCCGGCACCGGCACGAGCCGCTCTTCCGGCGCGGCCACATGGTCGGCGTAGGCACCCATGACATTGGCAAAGGCGACCCGGTCCCCCGGCTGGAAGATTCCGGCCCCGGGGCCCACTTCGGTAACGGTCCCCGCGCCTTCAAGCCCGAGGGTGGCGGGGAGGGGAATCTGGTAGAGGCCGGAACGCTGGTAGGTGTCGATGTAATTGAGGCCGGCGGCCTCGATTTCCACCAGTACCTCCCCCGCGGCGGGGGCCGGCGCCTCCATTTCCTCAAGGGAAAGGACTTCGGGGCCTCCGAAGCCCTGTACCCGCACAGCTTTCATGATCCGCCCCCAACTATTTCTCCAAGCATTCTCTGAAAAACTCCATCCGTGGAGTTTTTCATTATCGCAAAACAAAAGCGTGGTTTTGTTTTGCTCCCGAATTCAATGGCTTACGCCATCGAATTCGGCGGCACTTCCCTGTGCCGCAGGGAAGCCCTGACTTAATCAGAGCTTCCCTAAAATTCCCGTCCAGTCGCGGAATGGCTCTGCGCCGTTGCTGCCACGCTCGGAGCTGCGCTCAGGAACCCAGGAATCGGATCAGTTCGGCGTTGACGATGTCCGGAACTTCTTCGTGCGGGTTGTGGCCTACATCGGGAATGTTGACCGCCTCGCCATTGGGGAATACATCCGCGGCGTGCCGCGCTTCCTCCGCGTAGGTGGGATAATCCTCCGCGCCGCCGAGGATCAGGGTTTTGGTCTCGATGTGCTGCCAGTCATTGACTACCGTGTCCATGCCGCGCATCTGGCCGGTCAGCCGGCTGACCCAGGCCTGATGCGGCCAGTCGCCGCCGAGTCGCTGGCCGTAGCGGATGCGCATGTGTTCGGCGAATTCCGGCTGCCAGGTGACATAATTGTCTTCCGCCCAGCGCAGCAATCCGGCATAGACCTGGTCCATGTCGGGATTGGCGTCGACTTCACCGGTCAGCGGTTGAAAGCCGCGGCCCTTGCGCCGGTCGGTGAGGCCGACCTGGTTGACGGTGACCAGATGCGTGGTGCGTTCCGGATAGAGGAAGGCAAAGCGGGTCACCATCTGTCCGCCGATGGAATGGCCCACCACGGCAGCCTGTTCGATACCGAGATGATCCATCAGGCGCGCGGTATTCGATGCCCAGAGGTTGATGCTGTAGGGAATGACCGGTTTGGAAGACTTGCCCCAGCCAAGCCGGTCCTTGGCGATTACCCGGTAGCCCGCCTCGCTCAGCGCCGCGATCTGTTTCTCCCAATACCAGCCGTAATACAGCCCGCCATGATGGAAGATCACCGTGCGGCCATTGGTGGCCCCGCTGGGCGCCACGTCCATGTAGGCAAGCCGGACATCTTCGTTGTAGATGCGGAAGTCCAGATAGCTGACCGGATAGGGATACTCGATTTCCTCCAGATTCATGGAAACCGGTCCCCAGTCCGCGGGTGGCGACGGGGGAGGCGCCGGTTGGGCAAATGCCGCACCGGTCGCAACGACGGCGAGAAAGACGAAAAGCACTCTCAAGGGATATGAATCGCTCATGGTTTTCCCCGCTGACAGATTAGTTGGACGCGCTGCCTATGGCCTCGGCTCCGGCGATCGCCACTTCCTCGTCTTGCGCGGCGGTTACGCCACTGACGGAAATCGCGCCGATTCGCTCACCTTCCACGAAGATCGGAACGCCGCCGGCGAAGGTGACGCCGCCTTCGATTTCTTCCCTGTCACCGGCTTCCACTTGCTGGCCGTACTCACCGGAGGATATCCCGGTTTCGTTCACCACCAGCGCCTTGCGGGAGGCAAATTCGAAGGTGCGTCCGCCCGCGCCGTCGATGCGGTGCAACATGACCGGATTGTTGTTCTGGTCGGTAACGAGAATGGTCACGTTCCAGCTCTGGTCAATGGCAAAGGCCTGGGCCGCCATCATGGCTTGGGCGGCCTGGTCGTAAGTCATCAGGGATTCGTCCTGGGCCAGCGTGCCGGTCGATGCCAGGAGAAGGAAGAATGCGGGTAGCGCCTTGTGCAGCTTGCGTGTCATTGGTACATGCCTCGTTTCGGGAGTTTGGAGTGCCGGCTAGAATAAATGGGGTGGCGTGTCCCGTCAATCCAGCTTTACATGCATCTGAACCCGAATGCCAGCAAACCAAATCACCCAAGACTTTGGCGTATCATGGGACGGTGGACTAGGAGCCTGCGCCGTAGGAATTCACGGCTGCAAATCCGCTCCCGTCCACGCCCCCGGCCGCTCGATTTCGTTGAATATCCACCAATATTCGCCTCAATCGACCGGCTGGGGGCGCGGCGATAGCGAATTTTCGCTTTCGCGAATTCCTACGGCGCAGGCCCTAATATTTCGACTGCCCCTCCGGGGGGTGGCAAACAAATGAGGATAAGCAACTGGCAATGGCGGTTAACAACAACAGGCCGGACCGGTGGAAGGAGGATACGGCGCTTTCAGTGGACATGTACAACGAATGGTTCATGCGGTTCGCGCCGGAGGCATTCCGGACGACGCGCGAGCAGACTACGGAGGAAGTCCGGGAGACGTTTGTTGCGACTCGGAATCTTACCGACGTGAGTGTGGAGCTATTGAAGGCGAAGCCATCGGTTTTGCCTACGCTTCGGATGTCCACGTGTCCGCCGCTGGCGCGCGACCGGCTCATCGGCCTTGCCGGCGTATCGGGCAATCTTGTCGAGAAGATGGAGAAAGACGGTTGCCTGCCTCCTCGCATGGGGCAATCGAATCTGGATCGGGATCTGAAAAAGATCGGTCGGACGATAGAGCAGATGGCCGATCCCGAAATATTCGTGTGGCTGGAGCGCGAAGATGGCCCGACCGATCTGGAGCTGTTAAGGGCTGCGACGATCGTGGCGGACCGCCTCTGCGGCTATTTCGAAAGCGGTTATCTCGGATATGAAGCTGCCGAAGGTATAGATTGGGTATGGGAACATCGTATAGATGATCTCAGCAAATTTGGCTTGTAACTGATGGAGAAGGCGATCACTGATTTTGAACCGAAGCGACTGGCCCTGCAGGGTCGGCTGGATGCCGAAAAAGACGCGGCCGAGCGTAATCGCATGGGGCAATTCGCGACCCCTACCAGGCTGGCGGTCGACATGTTGCGATACGCCGGCAAGCAATTGCGCGACAGCGAAAAAGTGCGCTTTTTCGACCCCGCGATCGGAACCGGCGCTTTCTATTCCGCTTTGCGCGAAGCGTTTTCGCCAGAACGCATAGAAGCGGCCGTTGGTTATGAAATTGATCGCCATTATGGCGGTCCCGCGGTTGAGATGTGGGACGGTACAGGGCTAAAGATTCGTCTGGAGGACTTCACCGAAGCCGAGGCACCCGAAATCGCGGAAAAATTCAACCTGCTTATCTGCAACCCGCCGTATTGTGCGTCATCATCACATCGCCAGTGATCAGAAGCAGCGGCTGAAGTTACGGGTCAAAAACGCCTGCGGTGGCGAGTTCAACGGGCTGGCCGGACTTTACTGCTATTTTTTGGGTTTGAGCCATGCCTGGATGGCCGACGGCGGTCTGGCTGATTCCCAGCGAGTTCATGGATGTTAATTACGGCAAGCCGGTCAAGCGCTACCTGCTCGATGAAGTTTCACTGCTGCATATCCACCGTTTCGATCCGAAGGACTCGCAGTTTCGTGATGCCCTTGTATCTTCGGCTGTCGTGTGGATACGTAATGAGCCGCCTCAAGCCGGGCATGAAGTGCGATTCACTTTCGGTGGCTCGTTGGCTGATCCGAAGCTGGAACGGCTCGTGCCGGTGGAGGCATTGCGCCGGGAGTCCAAATGGACGCGCTATCCGGTCAAGAAGGACTCGGTGGTTAGCAATGAGCCCGTGCTAAGCGACTTTTTCAAGATCAAGCGGGGATTGGCCACCGGTAACAACAATTTTTTCATCTTGTCCGCGGAAGAGATCACTCAGCGAGGATTTCCTTTCGAAGCCTTCAAACCCATTCTGCCGAGTCCGCGCTACTTGAAGAGGGATGAAATCGAAGGAGACCGGAACGGCAACCCCTTGCTGGACCAGCGCTTATTTTTGCTGGATCCGCCTTGGACGGAAGAAGAAATCAAGAACGAATATCCAACACTCTGGGAGTATCTTGAAAACGGCAAGAAAACAGGTATAGCCACGCGCTACATCTGCCGACATCGGGCGCCCTGGTATCGCCAGGAACGCCGTCCGCCGGCGCCGTTCGTCTGCACCTATCTCGGTCGGGGCGACAAAAAAGTGGGCCGGCCGTTTCGCTTCATTCTCAACGACTCACAGGCGACCGCGGCGAATGTTTACCTCATGTTGTATCCGCATGGCCCTGTCGCTCGCGCCCTGCGGAACAGACCGGAACTGAAACGGCAATTTTGGGAGTACTTGAACGAAATATGCCCGCGAGCCATGTTGGGCGAAAGCCGCGTTTACGGCGGCGGGCTGCACAAGCTGGAGCCCAAGGAATTGGGAAACGTCCCGGCCGCGGCGCTGGCCGATCTTCTGCCTGAATCGGAGCGACCGCTTCGAGCGAAACAAGTCGAATTGCTATAGAAGCCAAGATTCTTCTCCAGTTGCGAACGCTTGCGGGAAACTCCACTTGTGTGCAACATTGCCCCGGAAACTCTCGATGGGGCGCAGCCGATGAAAACCAGAGCAGCAGTAGCCTTCGCGGCGGGTGAGCCGCTGGAAATCTGTGACGTCGATCTCGAAGGCCCGAAAGCGGGTGAGGTCATGGTGGAGATCAAGGCCACCGGAATTTGCCACACTGACGCTTTCACCCTTAGCGGCGAAGATCCGGAGGGCGCCTTTCCCGCCATTCTCGGTCATGAAGGCGCCGGCGTCGTGGTCGAAATCGGGGCCGGCGTCACGTCGGTGAAGCCCGGCGATCACGTGATTCCGCTCTACACCGCCGAATGCCGCACTTGCGAGTACTGCCTGCATCCCAAGACCAATCTCTGCCAGGCCGTGCGCGCGACCCAGGGCCAGGGGGTCATGCCCGACGGCACCAGCCGCTTCTCGCTCGACGGCACGCCCCTGTTGCATTACATGGGTTGCTCGACTTTTTCCAATTTCACGGTGCTGCCGGAAATTTCCGTCGCCAGGGTCCGCGAGGACGCGCCTTTCGACAAGATCTGCTATATCGGCTGCGGCGTCACCACGGGCGTTGGCGCGGTGGTATTCGAAGCCAAGGTGGAAATGGGTGCGACGGTGGCGGTGTTCGGTCTCGGCGGTATCGGGCTGAACGTGATCCAGGGCTGCCGGCTCGCGGGGGCGAGCCGCATCATCGGCGTCGACATCAACCCGAAACGCGAAGCCCTTGGCCGGCAGTTCGGCATGACCGATTTCGTCAATCCGAAGGATGTCGAGAACATCGTCGACCATATCGTTCAACTCACCGGCGGCGTCGACTACAGTTTCGAATGCATCGGCAATGTCGAAGTCATGCGCCAGGCGCTCGAATGCTGCCACAAGGGCTGGGGCGAATCCTGGATTATCGGCGTTGCCGGAGCAGGGCAGGAAATCTCCACAAGGCCGTTTCAACTGGTCACCGGCCGCGTGTGGCGCGGCACGGCCTTCGGCGGGGCCCGCGGACGCACCGACGTGCCGCGGGTCGTCGACTGGTACATGGACGAGAAGATCAATATCGACGATCTGATCACGCACACCATGTCGCTGAATGAGATCAACACGGCTTTCGATCTCATGCATGCCGGCGAAAGCATTCGTTCCGTGGTGCTATATTAGGGAAGCTCTGATTAAGTCAGAGAATACTTAACGGCGGGAAGCGTCATGAGTACGGAAACCGTCAGTTCCATCGCCTGCTTCGGCGGCAGGCAGTTCAAGTTGAAGCACCGCTCCGAGGTTCTCGGCTGTGAGATGACGTTCTCGGTCTATCTGCCGCCCCAGGCGGCGAAGGGCCTCGTGCCGGCGATCTGGTGGCTGTCGGGATTGACCTGCACCGACGACAACTTCGTGCAGAAGGCCGGCGCCCAGCGCTATGCGGCCGAGGCGGGAGTCGCCATCGTCTGTCCCGACACCAGTCCCCGGGGCGAAGGCGTTTCCGACGATCCCGAAGGCGCCTGGGACTTCGGACTCGGGGCGGGCTTCTATGTCAACGCCACCGAGCCCCCATGGTCGGCGAGTTACCGCATGTACGATTACGTGGTCGATGAACTGCCGCGCGTACTGGCGGCGAGCAATCTCCCGGTAAATGTGGGGCGCAGTTCAATCATGGGCCATTCCATGGGCGGCCACGGTGCGCTCACCATCGCGCTGAAAAACCCCGGCAAGTACCGATCGGTCTCCGCCTTCGCCCCGATTTGCGCGCCCATGCAATGCCCCTGGGGCGAAAAGGCCCTGGGCAACTATCTCGGGCCGGACCGGGACCAATGGCGCGAATACGACGCCTGCGAACTGATTGCCGAAGCCGCCGAACGCCTCCCGATCCTGATCGATCAGGGCAAGGCCGACGACTTCCTCAAGGAGCAACTGAAACCGGCATTGCTTGAAAAAGCCTGCGCCGCGGCCAGGCATCCCCTGACCTTGCGCATGCAGCCCGGCTACGACCACAGCTATTTTTTCATCGCCACCTTCATCGTGGACCACATCCGCCATCACGCCAGGGCGCTCGCGGTCTAGGAACGGCGTGCACGCCTTCCCTGGCGCGACTCTTCTGGCTTCTCCAACCCCCAGTCTCGACATCCATGTCGAGCCGTTCGTCCAGTCACCGAGCACAGCTCGGTGTTGCTCAGCCTGCGCATGAAGCTGCGCTTCTTGTCGGCTGCGCCGGCCGGACCTCACCCTCTATGACGTTGACGTTGTAGGCGATCGAGATTCGCTCGCCGCCGCCGGTGTAGGGATGCACCATGTGCTTCATCCAGCTTGGCCATAGCAGCATGCGGCCCGGAACGTTTTCGATGAACTCCCGGCCGTCGAGGATCGTGTTGCTGATCTGGAGGTAATTGGCCGCTTCGCGTGGGTCCAGCAGTTCCAGCAGTCCGTTTTGCGGAATCGAGGGGTCCGGATTGCCTTTCGTTATGTAATAGACGCCCGACCACATGCAGTTCGGATGCGTATGCACGACGTTGTAGTCGCCGCTGCGGTTGATGTTGCCCCAGGCGTCGATGAGCAGGCGGAATTGCCGCTGCCGGTCGCGGTCGCGAATGATCCGGTCGGTGAGATTGAAGACGATGGTCTCGATGCGTCGCTTCAGTTCCCTGACCGGCGCATCGGGCCAGCCGATCAGGTTGCCCGGCGACTGCCAGCCGCCGGCGTTGGAACGATTCTCGCCCTTCTGGGCAAGCGAGCGCTCTTTCGCCAGCAGCAGTTCGGCGAGTTGCCGGTTGAGTTCCTCGCTGTCGGGCCAGTCATGGGCGACCAGGATGGTCCCGAACAGCGAGGAGGTGCTTTGGCTGATGTCGAGTCTTTGCACAGCGCCGATTATTGCACACGGCGGATGCGCACGAGCCGGCCCTCGCCTTCCACGCGCAGCCGGTATTCGCCGAACAGTCCCCGGGAAATCTGAACCGGGAACGGCGCGTTCGCGGGCAGCGGCACATAGCGGGCCTCGATCTGGCGCCAGACCTGACCGTTTTCCAGATGAAAAAGGAGATTTCCGCGCGGGCCTTCGCTGACTTCCGTCACGGTCACGCCGATGTCGCCCCGCTCCCGGCTCCGCTCTTCCCGGCGGTTGTGGGGCAATTGCTCGGCGCCGACATTCTCCAGCCGGTCCCGGCTGGGGTCCGAAGTCCGCTCGGGAAGCGCCTCGGCGGCTTGCCCGGGCTCCACCTCTGATTCTCGTTCCGGTTCCACATCGACCGGCGCGGGTGTCGCCCCGCGTGCCGTCAGTGTCTCAAAGCAGTCGAGCCGTTCGATCGCGCGTTCGATCGCGGCGCAGGCTTCGAGTTCCCGCTGGGAGGCCGTTTGCGCGGCAGCGTTCGCTGCCGCGGCAAACAGCACAAGGACACTCAGCGATCGCATGATTCGATCAGAAGTCCTGGGTGAACCTCACGTAGACCATTCTGCCGCGCAGGTCGTGGCCGGCGCGGTCGTCATAGCCCGGGCGGTCCGACAGGCCATCGTAGATCACGCCGCCCGCACTCGGCCGGAACGCCGGCAATTCGTTGCCGTTCGCGTCCAGGCGCGTCAACCGTGGCGGGTCCTCGTCGAACACGTTGTTGAGGCCGACGGTGATCGAAGTATCGCCGTCGCCGAGCAGTCCGGGGAACACCTGGTTGTATTGGGCGTCGACCACGTTCCAGGCTTCGACGATACCATTGCGACTCTGGTCGTTGCGATACTCGTCGATGTGGCGGAACTTGGCGGTCAGACTGCTGTCCCCCCAGGAGTATGTCGCGCCGAAATGGGCGCGCAACTCCGGCAGGGTCGAGAAGTTGTTGCGGAAGTTCCTGCTGCCCGCGCCGTCGAAACTGACGGCCCCGTCGCTGACCGCGAACTCGGTCACGTAGGTCGCCGCCGCGTTGAGGAACAGGTCGCCTACGCCGACATCGACGTCCCAGGCCAGATTCACGTCAAGGCCGCTGGTTTCGACCGAGCCGATGTTGACGAACTCGGTATTGACCTGGCGCAACTGGCCGCCGGCGTCGCGGATGACTCTCGGATCGTTCGGCACGCCGTCGTCCAGACAGTCGTTGTTGACGATCGCCTGGGCGCCTTCCGACTGCGCGATCAGATCCTGGTAGTCGAAGTTGAAGTAATCCACGCTCGCGTTGAAGCCGTTCTCCAATTGCAGCACCAGGCCCAGGTTGAAATTCTCCGACTCCTGGGGGGCCAGATTGGGCGAGCCTTGCACGGCCACGGTGATGTTGTTGTTCAAGCCAGTGGAAACGCAAACCGTGCTGCCGCCGGGCCCGGTCGGCGAGGCGGGATCGTCGATGAAGGCCGACGAGGTCGCCGAGGCGGTTTGCCGCACCGTGGGCGCCTGGAACGAAGTGCCCCAGGAGCCGCGGAAGCCGAGCCAGTCCATGGGCCGGAATTCGAATGCGACTTTCGGGTCCGTGGTGGCGCCGATGCTGCCGCCGTAATCCTCGCGCCGCAGGGCGAACTGCATTTCCAGCGTATCCGTCACCGGCACCGCGATCTCGCCGAATACCGCCCAAACGTCCTCGGCGCCCCGCACTGGGCCGGAGATGCTTTGTTCGTTGGCTTCGCCCGCGGCCGACAGCGAGTCGCCGTAAATTTCGATCAACACGTCGCGGTACTGGCTGCCGAAGGCGGCCTGCACCGTATTGCCGTTGAACTCGAACAGGTCGCCGGTGAATACGAGGTCGGTAACCTGTTCCAGCACCCGGGCGTTGCTCGCCGAAGGCGTGTCGAACTTGGCCAGCGTAATGTCGCTTGTGCCAGCGACGCTGGTGCCGTCTTTCGGCGAAACCAGCGCGGGATTGGCGATGCGCGTGCCGAAGGGGTTCCATTCGCCCGACTTGACGAGATCCTGGAAGACATCGGAGCGGTAGTTGTGCGGCGCGTTGGTGGTGCGCGTCGACTTCGCCCAGCCGTAAGACAGATCCATGCTCCAGGTGTCGCCGATATCGAATTCGACGCCATTGAGGATGCGCGAGTAGGCCAGTTCCCGCTTGATGTATTGGGTCAGCGCCGTGTTGTTTACTTCCCGGCCGAGCGGGCGCGCGGTCGCCTGCAGGTCTGTCGCGGTGTGGATCGAGTTGTCCCACTGTTCCGGGCCGATGTAGACGATGTCGTCGGGATTGGCGGGATCGGCGATGAAGAAGTTGAACGGATGCGAGCCCGGAATCGTGAAGCCGCCGCCGACGGCCTGGCCCGTGTTCATGGTGGCGCCGCCGTTCGCCCTTTCGATGGCGTTGTTGGAATAGCTCGCCTCGGCGTAATAGCGCAGCCGGTCGCTGAATTCCCATTCGAATTCGTTGAACACCTGCACCCGCTCTTCGCCGGAAATGATCGAAACCTGATCGACGAACAGGTAGCGGCAGCGCGAGTCGCTCGGGCTGCGCAAGACGCCGCCGGCGGCTTCGCAGTCCGGGTCGGGCACGCGGTTGCCGCCGGTGGGAACCGCGTTGCCGGCCCCGTTCAGGGTGGCGCCGCGATAGGTGCCAGGGGAGCCGGTCGAGGACAGGAAACGCGATTCGCGCGGGCTCGGATTGAGCCTTTCGTTGAGCCAGTCGAAGTCGGAGCGATACGCGTCGCCTTGTTGGTACCAACTCGCGTAGATATTGAAGCCGCCCCGGTCGAACTGGGCGCCGGCGGCGAAGCCGATATCCTGCTGATCGACTATGGAGTCCGAATAGCTGCCGCTCAGTTCGAATCCCTCGAAACCCTTGCGGGTGATGATGTTCGCCACTCCCGCGACCGCCTGGGATCCATACAGGGCGGAAGCGCCGTCGGTCAGCACTTCGATGCGCTCGATCATCGTGATCGGAAACTGGTTGATATCGAGATAATCGGTGCCGGTGTCGTCGGCCACCGGCGCGATGCCCGCGCGCTTGCCGTTCAACAGGGTCAGGGTCGAGCCGAGGCCAAGGTTGCGCACATTGAACATTGCCGTGCCGGCCCGGTTGTTGGTCTCGTTGTAGAACTGGGAACCGCTGTTCACGGTCAGTTCCTTGAGCACGTCCACCGGCTGCGCGGCACCGATGCGTTCGATGGTTTCCTGGTTGATTACCTGCACGGGTTTCGTGCCATCGAAACTCGTGCGGCGAATATAGGAGCCGGTCACCAGGATTTCCTCAAGCGTCTGTTCGTCCTGGGCCAGAACCGGCGGCGCCGAGCCAATGGCGGCGGCAATGCCGGCGGAAAGCGCGGTCAATCTGAACTTGCTGGATGTCATGGATGGGTCCCCCAAGATTGATTGCAAACTCCAGTTTGCAGTTTATCGGCAAGCTGGCTATGGACTGTAATCCGTGGCGGGTTTATGCTCTGCGGGTAATCCGCTTCGGGAAGACAATCCATGCACAATAGTGTCGGCAGGATTCTTCGCGGGTCGGCAATGGCGCTCATGCTGTGCCTGACGCCGGCACTGGCCTACTCCCAGCAACCCATGGAACTCAGCGGGGAGATGATCTCCGCCGCCGGGGATTTCATCGCCTCGCTCAATGCAACGCAGCGCAACAGCGCGCTGTTCGATTTCGATGACGATGAGCGCGGCAACTGGTTTTTCACGCCGGTGGACCGCAAGGGCGTGCCCTACAAGGCCATGGACGAAAACCAGCGGGCGGCGGCCCGGCGGCTGTTGCGGGTCTTTCTCGGCGCAGGTGGATTCGCCAAGGCGGAAGCCATTCGCAGCCTGGAATCGGTGCTCGCGGAAATCGAGGTCAATGGCCGCTTTGACCGCGACCCGGAATTGTATTTCTTCTCCATCTTTGGCGAACCCGGCCGGGATACGCCCTGGGCGCTGCGCTACGAGGGCCACCACCTGGCTTTCAACTGGACCTTCGCCGGCGGCGCGGGCATCGCCAGCACGCCGCAATTTCTCGGCAGCAATCCCGCCGAAGTGCGCAGCGGCGACCGCAGGGGAACCCGGGTGCTGCACCGCGAGGAGGACCTGGCCCGGGAACTCGTCACTTCCCTCGATGCCGGGCGGCAGTCCGCGGCGATTCTCGATGCGGAAGTTCCCCGGGACATCCTCACCGGCAATGAACGGCTGGTTGAACCCCTGGACGATCTGGGAGTCGGCTGGACGGAACTCGATGCGGCGCAACAGGACAAGCTCATGGAGCTGGTGCGGGAAGTCGCCATGGTGCAGGCGCCGGAGCTTGCCCGGGCGCGGCTGGAAAATATCGAGCAGGCGGGCAGGGAGGACATCCGCTTTCTCTGGATCGGCGGCCGGGAGCGAGGCGACGCCCACTACTACCGCGTCCAGGGGCCAACTTTTCTGATCGAATACGATAATACCCAGAACAACGCCAACCATATCCACCTGGTCTGGCGCGATTTTGCCGGCGATTTTGGCCGGGACCTGATTCGTATGCACTACGAGTCAGTGGCGGCAAGACACGGCCCGGGTCACCAACACTGATTCCCTGAGGAAAATGAAGCCATGAAATTTGCCGGAAAGCTTGCATTCCTGGTGGCGGCTGTCTGTGCCGGCGCGACTTTTGCCGATATCGGCGAAGTCGAAACCCGAAGCGGCGTGCTGCGGGGTTTTGCCTCGATCCATCAGCCCGGGGTGACGGTATTCCAGGGAGTCGCCTTTGCCGCGCCGCCCACCGGCGGGTTGCGCTGGCGCCCGCCCGCCGCGCCGATTCCCTTTGCCGGAGTGAAGGAAGCCGACCGCATCGGCCCCGCCTGCTGGCAGGCGCGCAATTCCGACGCCTCGCTCTATGCCAGGGGCAATCTGCACCGCAGCGAAGACTGCCTCTATCTGAATGTCTTCAGCGGCGCCGCGCAGCCCGGTGAGCGCCTGCCGGTGCTCGTCTGGTACCACGGCGGCGGCAATACCACCGGCCATGCCGCCCCGCGCATCTTTGACGGCGCCAATCTTGCCGCCCGGGGAGCTGTGGTCATCACCGCGAACTATCGGCTTGGCCCGCTGGGTTTCATGGCGCATCCCGCCTTGAGCGCCGAGTCCCCGGAAGGCGTTTCCGGCAATTACGGCCTGCTCGACCAGCTCGCCGCCCTCGAATGGGTTCGCGACAATGTGGCGGCATTCGGCGGCGACCCGGAACGGGTCACGATCTTCGGCCAGTCTGCCGGCGGCACCGATGTCTGCCTGCTGCAATCCTCGCCATTGAGCGAGGGCCTGATCCATCGCGTGATCGGCCAGTCGCCGGTGTGCATCAAGCTGGATACCGAACTCGATGAGGCCCATGCCGCCGGTGCCGCCTGGGCCCGCCGGCTTGGCGTTGATGACAGCGATGCCGCCGCCCTTGCCGATCTGCGGGCGGTTCCCGCCGAACAGCTCATTGCCACCACCGGCGGAGCTTTCGCACCGGTGATCGATGGTTGGCTCATACCCGACCGCCCCTACGACCTGTTCGAGTCCGGCGCCCATAACCGGATACCCGTAATCGTCGGCGGCATGAGCGAGGAGTACCATGGCCTGCAACATGCCGCCAGGCCCATCAGCGAAGCCGAACTCGATGAATTTCTCGCCGGGACTTTCGGCGGCGAAGCCTCCGCGGTCAAGGCCAATTACGGCGCCGCCCTGGACCGCTCGCCACTCGACGCCCGCAAGCAGATCCTGGGGGAAAACAATTTCCTGCTCGATGCGCGGATGTGGGTCCGGCTCGTGGCGGGCCACGGCGACAATGCCTGGGCGTACTATTTCACCCGGCCGGCGCCGGTCTTCCGGCTGTATGTGGCCGATGACCCCGACCTGACGGGCAATGGCGGCGAGCGTCTTTGGGGCGCGTATCACTCCGGAGACCTGGCCTATGTATTCGACAATCTCGACCTGGTGGGGCTCGGCTGGAACGCCGCCGATCATGCCCTGGCGGATACCGTGGCGGATTACTGGGTGAATTTCGCAGCCACCGGCGACCCCAATGGGCCGGGCCTGCCAACATGGCCGAGTTACGACCCGGAAGCCGACGTGGTGCAGATTTTCGATGCCGAAGTGCGGCCCGAAAGGCATCCGGCTTCGGAAAATCTGCAATTCCTGGAGGAATTGTATCTGCGCCGTATTTCAGAGCGGCCCTGAAGCGTCAATGCAAGGCGCCGGCCGCGGGTAATACCGCGAGTACCGCCAGGGGCGGCAACGCCGCAGCGGCGCTTCGACCGCTTCCGAAGGGCGCATCCCCCGCGGCACAGGGGTGTGCCGCCGAATCGATATCCGACGAGCGGGAATCAATCCACAGGGAATGCGAACGCTAGCAATTCTCATTAGAATTTACATATAAATCAATTAGTTACGAAAACTTTCGCTTGACTTGCGCAAAACTTTACCCCATGCTTGGCCAAACCTCATTGTGGCGCTTGCCAAGCACAAGGAACATCCCATGAAATCCGACCCGACCGTCATCAAGCATTTGAACAAGGCCCTGGCGAATGAACTCATCGCCATCAACCAGTACTTTCTGCATTCCCGGATGTACGAAGACTGGGGCCTGAAAAAGCTCGCGGACAAAGAATACGAAGAGTCCATCGACGAAATGAAACACGCCGACGCCCTGATCAAGCGCATCCTCTTTCTGGAAGGGCTCGCCAACCTGCAGAATCTCGGCAAGCTGCTCATCGGCGAGCACACCCGGGAAATGCTCGAATGCGACCTGAAGCTCGAAATGCGGGCCTGCCCGGACCTGCGCCAGGGAATCGCCTACTGCGAATCCGCGGGTGACTATGTCAGCCGGGACCTGCTTGCAGGCATTCTCGACAACGAGGAAGAGCACGTGGACTGGCTCGAAACCCAGTTGGCGCTGATCGACAAGGTGGGCATCGAGAATTATCAGCAGTCGATGATGTAGGCGCGGGCTTCCAATTCTGTCATTTCGCGCCGGAACGTGGTCCAATCACGCGGCATGTACGCCTGCATCGACCTGGGCTCCAACAGTTTTCATCTGCTCATCGGCGAATGGGAAGATGGTCGCATCCGCATTGTCGAGCGTTGCAGCGAGAAAGTGCAACTCGGCGAGGATGTGGTGCGCTCACGGATAATTTCCGCGGCCGCCTTCCGGCGCGGCCTCGACTGTCTTGCCGGATTCCGCGAACTCATCCGGAAGCATCCGGTGCGGCAATACTGGGCGTTGGGCACCAATGCCCTTCGCCTGGCGCGGAATTCCCCCGAATTTCTCACCGCGGCCAGGGAAATCGGCGTCCGCATCTCGGTCATCAGTGGTATGCAGGAAGCCGTGCTGATCTACGCCGGCGTCACCACCTCACTGCCTGAAACCGGCGAACGCCGCCTTGTGATCGACATCGGCGGTGGCAGCACGGAAGTCATCGCCGGCCGCGGCCACCAACGCATCATCACCGAAAGCCTGCCGGTGGGAACCGTGACCTGGCGCGACCGCTTCTTTGCGGAACCGGCGGCCGGCGCCAAGGCGCTGGAAGGCGGCATGAAAGCGGGCCTCGAAGCGGCCATCGAGATTTTCCAACCCGTCCGCGCGGCGCTGGCCCGGGCCGGCTGGGATCAGGCCTACGCCTCCTCCGGCACGGTGAAGATGCTGAAATACATTTGCGAGCACCGGGGCCATGGAAAGAATCGCATCACCGCCGCCGCGCTGGCGGAACTCAAACCCCTGCTGGCCGCGGGCATCGCCGATAACAGTCCACTGGAGGGCCTCAAGTCCGAGCGCCGGGAACTACTGCTCCCAGGCTGGTGCATCGCCTCGGCATTGATGCGGGTCTATGGCGTCGAAACCCTGCATTTCAGTGCCACCGCCCTGCGCGAAGGCATGCTCGACTTCCTCGTCCGCAACGAAAAAACCATGCCCATCATGCGCCAGAGCCCCCTCCCCGCGGTGAACAGGCCCTAGGAGCCTGCGCCGCGGGAATTCACGGCTGCAAATCCGCTCCCGTCCACGCCCCCGGCCGCTCGATTTCGTTGCATATCCACCAATATTCGCCTTAATCGACCGGCCGGGGGCGCGGCGATAGCGAATTTTCGCTTTCGCGAATTCCCACGGCGCAGACTCCCAGGTATTCTCTGAAAAATTCCCTCCCTGGAATTTTTCATTATCGCAAAACAAAAGCATGGTTTTGTTTTGCTTACGAATTCAATGGCTTGCGCCATCGAATTCGGCGGCACATCCCTGTGCCGCAGGGAAGCTCCGACTTAATCGGAGCTTCCCTAGTAAAGCTTTTCCAGCAGCTTTTGCTGAACCCCGGCTTCGCCGGGTTTATTGGCGGTGAGTGGCAGGTATTCGCCGTCGGTCTGGAGTTCCCAGCTTTGCACTCGTTCTTCGAGGTAGAGGTCGAGTTCGTCGACCACCCGCTTGGCGAGTTTGGGGTTGAGGATGGGGAAGCAGACTTCGATGCGGTTGGAGAGGTTGCGCTCCATCCAGTCGGCGCTGGAACAATAGACGCCGGGCTCCGAATTGCGGAAGCAATAGACCCGGGAATGTTCAAGGAAGCGACCGACGATGGAGACCACGCGGATATTCTCGCTGATGCGCGGCAAACCGGGGCGCAGGCAGCAGATGCCGCGCACCACCAGGTCGATCTTCACCCCCGCCCGGGAAGCCGAATACAGCGCCCGGATCATTTGCGGATCGGTAAGCGAATTCATCTTGGCCCTGATATGGGCGGGCTTGCCAGCCTTGGCGGCGCGCTTTTCCGCATCGATCATCCTGATCATGGACTTGCGCAGCCGGAAGGGCGCGTGAATCAGCAGCCGGGGCTGGATTTTCTTGCCCATGCCGGTGATCTGCTGGAATACCTTGTGCACATCGGCGCAGATCGTTTCCTCCGCGGTGAGCAGACTGTAGTCGGTGTACAACAGCGAGTTCTTGCGGTGGTAGTTGCCGGTGCCCAGATGCGCGTAGCGCTTGAGCCCGCCATTTTCCCGGCGCACGAAGAGCAGCATCTTGGCATGGGTCTTGTAGCCGAGCACGCCATACACCACCACCGCGCCGGACTCCTGCAGGATGCTGGCGAACTCGATGTTCTCCTCTTCGTCAAAGCGCGCCCGCAACTCGATCACCACGGTAACTTCCTTGCCCTTGCGGGCCGCCTCGGCAAGCGCTTCCACGAGTTCGGAAGATTCGTTGGTGCGGTACAGGGTCTGCTTGATCGACAGTACCGACGGATCCTTGGCCGCCTCCCGCACCCACTGGATGATGGGCAGGAAGGACTGGAAGGGATGCAGCAGCAACTGGTCTTCCCTGCCCACGGCGCCAAAGATGTCCTGGCGCTTGCCGGCAAGCGCCGGCGGCAGCCCCGGCGAGAACTTGGGAAAGTGCAACTCGGGCCGGTCGATCATGCCGAACAGCGCCACGAGCCGCTGCAGATTCACCGGGCCGTCGAGCTCAAACAGTTCGCTCTTGGCGAGGTCGAAGCGGTCGAGCAGGAAATGGGTGAGACGTTCCGGGCAGCCGCTATCCACCTCAAGTTTGGTGGCCGCGCCGAAACGGCGGCTATGGAGCTTGTTGCGCAGCGCCGTGGCCACATCCTCCACTTCCACATTGGACATTTCCAGATCGGCATTGCGGGTCACGCGGAACTGGTGGCAGGCGGTGACTTCCATTCCCGGAAAGAACTCGCCCACGAATTCATGAATGATTGACGAAAGGAAAACGAAATTGTCGCCTTCCGACGCGATTTCCGGGGGAATCTTGATCAGCCGCGGCAGGGAGCGGGGCGCCGGCACGATGGCCAGCCCGCTTTCCCGGCCGAATGCGTCCTTGCCATCCAGTGACAGGATGAAATTCAGGCTCTTGTTCACCAGGCGCGGAAAGGGGTGGGCAGGGTCGAGCCCGAGGGGGCTGATGACGGGAACCACTTCGTTGTCAAAATAACCCTTGGCCCATTTCGCCAGTTTGGCGTTCCAGTCCTGGCGGCGGATGAAATGGATATTCTCCTGGGCCAGCGAGGGGAACAGGTCCTCATTGAGAATGCGGTACTGCTCGTTCAGCGCCGCCCGCACCTGCTCGTGAATCTGGTTGAGAATCTGTTCTGGATACTTGCCGTCCGGGTCCGGCTTCTGCATGTCGTACTGGAGGCGCTTCTTCAGCCCGGACACGCGGATTTCAAAGAATTCGTCCAGATTGGAACTGAAAATCAGCAGGAACATCAGCCGCTCAAGCAGCGGATGCTCCCGGTTGCTCGCCTGGGAGAGCACCCGCAGATTGAACTTGAAGTAGCTCAGTTCGCGGTTCTCGAAATAGCCGCCATGGCTCAGGTCGATGTCCTCGCCCTTGCCGAGGTCATCGGTATGCAGATTGTCGAGCCCCTCGCCGGGATGTTCCGCCTCGCTGGATACAAGCTGCAAAGCTGGCATGGCGTCCGTCGCGGTCATGTCTGTCCTCGCATTCCCTCCCATCCGGCAGGACATACTAGCATCATCGGGGGCAGTCTCCCGAAATTTTCCCGAGGCAATCAAAGTGGGACTCCCATATCCGATGGATGTCCCGCAGCAGGGGCTCGCGGCGGGGGCTGGAACCCGGTTTTCCGCGGTTTGCCTGGATGTCTTACACTATGGCGCTGAGTTTTCGCCCGGGGTGTTGCCATTGAGATTGCCTGGTCCGCTTCGCCTGTGCCGGCTTTTGCTGCTGGCGGTGGCGCCGCATGCGGCTGCCGGGGTTGAGGCGGAGCTGGGGGAGTATCAGGCGGTGAGCGGGATCTCCGGGACCTTGTCGGCGACTGGCTCGGATACGGTAGCCAATCTGATGACCTTGTGGGCCGGGCAATTCCGGCGGATGTATCCCAATGTCAATATCCAGATTCGGGCCACGGGCTCTTCCGCCGCGCCCACAGCGCTGATCGAGACCACCGCGAGCATCGGCCTGATGAGCCGCAGCATGCGGCGCAATGAAGTCGAGTCATTCACCGCCCGCTATGGTTATCCGCCCACGCCGCTGCCGGTGGCGCTGGATGCCCTGGCGATTCTGGTGCATCGCGACAATCCCCTGTCGAGCATCAGCCTGGCCGAGATCGATGCGGTTTTTTCCGAAACCCTGCGTTGCGGCGCGAACCGCCGCCTGGAAAGCTGGGACGAACTCGGGTTGCCCGCCTCCTTTGGGTTGGCCGGGCGGGAAATACTCGCTTTTGGCCGCAATTCGGTTTCGGGCACTTATGGCTTTTTCAAGGAGGCCGCCCTGTGCCGGGGTGATTTCCACTCTGGCGTCAACGAGTTGTCGGGCTCGGGCGCGCTGGTGCAGGCGATCAGTTCCGCGCGGAACGGGATTGGCTACGCCAGTATCGCCTTCACAACGCCGGGCGTTCGCATGACCCCCGTGCGCTGGCGGCGGAATGGCGTGGAATCCACCGCAGTGCCCAGTGAGGCGACGGCGGATGATTATCCCTTCTCGCGCTACCTGTACTTTTATGTCAATCAGCCGCCCGGCGGTCCGCTGCCGCCGCTGGAGCGCGAGTTTATCCGCATGGTGCTGTCCCGGGATGGTCAGCGGATTGTTTCCCGCAGTGGCTACATTTCCCTTCCCGCAGCGCTGGCGGCGGAATCCCTGGCCGGTATCGCCAATCCGCGGGCGGTCGAATGAACGCCGGTGTGAAGCGCCAGCGGCAGAATGAACCGGCAGCGAATGGCGCCGCCGGCAAGCGCGGGCCGAAAGCCAAACGGGCGCGGCAGCGGCTGCTGCGTTACGCCGCCCGCCGCAGATTCTGGGACCGGGCGGCGAGAGCCGTGGTTTCCGTCGGCGGCCTTGGCATCATCAGTTCGATTCTGCTGATCTTCTTTTATCTCGTGTACGAAGTGCTGCCGCTGTTTGGCGGCGCCGATGCGGGGGACGCGGAAATTTTGCCGCGGTTTGCGGCGGGCGAGGTGGTATGGCTGGAAGCCGACCCCGGCGCCGGAGTGGCCTTGCGGGTGGACGAGCAGGGACTGGCCTCCTTTTATGACCTGGATACGGGGAATCTGCTGGATACCGAGGCGCTTGCCGCTCCTCCCGGCGCCGCGCTGACCGCCATGGCCCGGGATTCCGCGGGAAGCGGCCTGTTCGCTGCGGGTTTCAATGACGGCAGCGTAGTGGTGGCCGGCTGGAATGCGGCGCCGGAAGCGGGTTCGATTGCCCCGCGGCTGGAATACCCCCTGGGTCCGCAATCTCTGGCCCTGCTGGACGGTCAGGCGGTGCGCGCCCTGGGACTGCGAAGCGGCCGGGACGCCATCAGTGTCGCCGCCGCAGGCGACGATGGGCCGGTGGCGCTGCTGGAACAGGCGCTCGATAGCGGTCCACTGGGCTTGCCGGCGCTGCCGCGGACCGGCGCGGAAAACCGGCATCGGGAGTTTTTCGTCGGCAATATCCGTCCAGAACAGATCCTGCTGCCCCAGGACCCGCGCTGGGTCCTGCTGCTGACCGCAACGGGCGAACTCAATCTGCTTGGCATCGGCGCCGGAAACCAGGCGGAGATCATCGACGCCGCGCCACTGGCCTCCGCCTCGGGCAGCCTGAGCGACGTACGCCTGCTCGCCGGTGGCATGTCCCTGATCGCAGCGGACGACAGCGGTCGTGTTACCCAGTGGTTCATTGTGGTGGAAGATGGCCGGGCAAGTCTGGAGCCGGTGCGGAGTTTCGCCCTGTTCGGCAACGCCGTAGCCGCCCTTGACGTGGAGCGGGGCCGCCGGGTGTTTGCGGCGGTCAGCGCCAGTGGCGAGATTGCCCTGGTCAACGTCACCGCCGAAACCATGAGCTTTCCCGGCGAATGGGACGGCCCGGCGGTGCGTACCGTGACGCTTGCCCCGGCGGGTGATTTGCTGATGCTGGAGGACGCTGCGGGAAGTCTCGCAAGCTGGCGCATCGACAATCCCCATCCGGAATTTTCCCTGGCCGCGCTGTGGAGAGAAACCTGGTACGAAAATTATCCCGAGCCTGCCCTGGTTTGGCAGACCGCGGCGGCGGACGATGCCCTGGAGCCAAAATACAGTCTGGCGCCATTGACTTTCGGCACGCTCAAGGCCGCCCTGTACGCCATGTTGTTCGCGGCGCCGCTGGGGATTTGCGCCGCGGTCTTCACCGGCTATTTCATGCCGCCCGGCGCGCGGCGCCAGATCAAGCCATTGATCGAACTCATGGAAGCCCTGCCCACGGTGGTGATCGGCTTTCTCGCCGGGCTTTGGCTGGCGCCGCTGGTGGACGCCAATCTCATGGCCCTGGCGCTGGGGGCCCTGCTGTTGCCGCTGGGGGTTCTGCTGGCGAGCCTGGCCATGGCGCGATTGCCGGAACGCCTTGACCTGGAGTGGCGGGAAGGCTGGCAGGCGCTGGCCCTGGCGCCGGTATTGCTGCTGGCCGGCATGCTCGCCTGGCTGCTTGCGCCAGGTGTGGAAAGCCTGCTCTTTGACGGCAGTCTCAAGGACTGGCTGTTGCAGCGCTGGGGGCTGGATTATGTCTCGCGCAATGCCCTGATTGTCGGCGCCGCCATGGGATTTGCGGTGATTCCGGCGATTTACTCCATTGCCGACGATGCCATATTCACCGTGCCTCGCCACCTCAGCAACGGCGCCCTGGCGATTGGCGCCAATCGCTGGCAGACCCTGAGCTGGCTGATCCTGCCGGCGGCGGCGCCCGGCATTCTCAGTGCGCTGATGATCGGGTTCGGCCGCGCCATCGGGGAAACCATGATCGTGCTCATGGCCACGGGCAATACCCCGATCATGGACGCCAGCCTGTTCGAGGGCATGCGCAGTCTGGCGGCCAATCTGGCCATCGAGATTCCGGAATCCGAAGTCGGCAGCAGCCACTACCGGATCCTGTTTCTCGCCTCCCTGGTGCTGCTGCTGTTCACTTTTGTCATCAACTCGGCGGCCGAACTCGTGCGCCAGCGCCTGCGCCGGAAGTACCGGATGATATGAAGCGATCCCTTGCCAACTGGCTGGACAGCGGCGCCCCCTGGGTCTGGATCAATGCCGGCGCGGCAACCCTGTGCCTGGCTATGGTGTTCGGTCTGCTGTTGCTGCTGGGCGTGAAAGGGCTGGGGCATTTCTGGCCGCAACCCGTGTTACAGGCCACATATACTGGGGCGGAGCCTCCGGCAAGCATTATCGGCGAGGTCGCGGCAAGCGAGACCATCGACGCCGATGATCTGTATCCCGCCACGCCGGGGGAAGAACAAGGCGAAATCGAGCGGCAACTGCTCAAGCTCGGCAACCGCGACATCACCGGCGGTGATTTCGCCTGGGTGCTCACCGGGCTGCTGGAGGATGTCAGCTATCCCCCGGAACTGGCCGTGATCGAACGAAGGGAATGGGGCAATCTGTACGGCTATCTGAACGGATTGCGGCAGGCTGGCGCAGCGGTATTGCCTGTGGGAGCGCAGGACGGGACCGGCGAGGCCCGCTGGAATGAACTGCATTCGCGCCTGGACCGGGCGCGGGATTTGCGCCGGGAAATCGAGCGCATTGAACGATCCATTATCGCCGACATCAATTTCGGCATGGAACGCCTGCGGCTGGAGGAACGACAGCTGGTCCTCGCCGGCGGCGACAGCGCCGGCGCCCTGCGGGAAAACGCCAGGCAGCGGGAATCCTTTGACGCGCAATACGCCGAAATCCGCCTGCGGCTGCTGGAACTCAACCGACAGATTCAGCGCGATACCGCGCTGTTCCGCATAGCCGACGGCAGCACGGTGGAAATCCCCATTGCCGACATCGTCCGGGCGCACCGGCCCAATGGCATGGACTGGGTGGAATCAACAAGGGTGTATTTTGCGCGGCTGATCGAATTCCTCAGCGGCAATCCCCGGGAGGCAAACACCGAAGGGGGCCTGCTGCCGGCGCTGTACGGCACCGCCATGATGGTGATGCTGATGTCGGTGATCGTAACGCCGCTTGGCGTGGTGGCGGGTGTGTATCTCAGCGAGTACGCCCCCCGGGGGTGGCTGACGCGGATCATCCGGGTTTCGGTGAACAATCTGGCCGGGGTGCCTTCCATTGTCTATGGCATGTTCGGCCTGGGCTTTTTCATCTATCTGGCCGGCGGTGAAATTGATCGGCTGTTTTACGCCGAATCCCTGCCAGCGCCGACTTTCGGCACCCCGGGCCTGCTCTGGGCTTCCCTCACCCTGGCGCTTCTCACCCTGCCCGTGGTCATCGTCGCTACCGAGGAGGGACTGGGCAACGTTCCCGCTTCCTTGCGGGAGGCGAGCCTTGCCCTTGGCGCGACCCAGTTCGAGACCCTGTGGCGGGTGGTGCTGCCGCTGGCGCGGCCTTCCATGCTCACCGGGCTGATTCTCGCCGTGGCCCGGGCCGCCGGGGAAGTCGCCCCGCTCATGCTTGTTGGGGTGGTCAAGCTGGCGCCTTCGCTGCCGCTGGATACCCAGTTTCCCTACCTGCACCCGGAACAGCAATTCATGCACCTGGGCTACCATGTGTTCGATCTCGCCACCCAGAGCCCCAATGTGGAGGCGGCCATGCCACAGGCCTTTGCCACCGCCTTTCTGCTCGTCGCCGTGGTGACCGCGCTGAACCTGAGCGCGGTGGTGTTGCGCGGGCGGCTGCGGGAACGCTATCGGGCCATGGATACCGGAGCCTGGGCATGAAAGGCGGGGAATTCAGCGAACTCAATCCGGATGCGGACGGCGTCAGGCCCGAGCCCTGCCTGGAAACGCGCAATCTCAGCCTGCGCTATGCCGGCAACCGGCGCGCCCTGAACAAGGTCAGGCTGACGATTCCCAGGCAAAGGGTGACCGCGCTGATCGGCCCGAGCGGCTGCGGCAAGACCAGCCTGCTGCGCTGCTTCAACCGGCTCAACGATCTGGTGGATGATTGCGTGATCACCGGCAGGGTGCGGCTCGAGGGCAAGAATATCTATGCCGCCAAGGTCGATGTGACCGAATTGCGGCGACGGGTGGGCATGGTGTTCCAGAAACCCAATCCCTTTCCCAAGTCGATTTACGAGAACGTCGCCTTTGGCCTGCGCATCCGCGGTATCAAGTCGCGCCGCCGGCTCGATGAAATCGTCCAGGAATCGCTCAGCGCCGCGGCGCTCTGGGACGAAGTCAAGGGCCGCCTGCACAAGAGCGCCCTGGAGTTATCCGGCGGCCAGCAGCAGCGGCTGGTCATCGCCCGCACCCTGGCGGTTGCGCCCGAAGTCCTGCTGCTCGATGAATCCGCTTCGGCGCTGGACCCGATTTCCACCCTGAAAATCGAGGAACTGATCAGCGAACTGAAAAAGAACTACACTATCGTTATCGTCACCCATAATCTGCAACAGGCCGCCCGCGTGGCGGACTACACCGCCTTCATGGACATGGGCGAAATGGTGGAATTCGACACCACAGCCAGAATCTTCACCAACCCCGTAAAGCGAAGAACCGAAGAATACATCACTGGCCGGTATGGGTGAGGCCCGTTCGGCGCAGCCGATAAGAAGCGAAGCTTCTCAAGGGGCGAGGCCAAGCGTTTGCGAAGCGCAGCTTCGTGCGCGGGCCGAGCGACACCGGGCTGCGCCCGGTGGCTGGACGAACGGCTTGCCATGTATGGCATGCGCCCAACTCAAAGAATGCACAGGTTCTTCCAGCGTATTCACGGCGTCCGCCGCCCACCTGCTTCCGGCGGCGGTGAGATATCAATTTCAATACAACTCCCCTTGAGACCAAATCCGTTCAGATGCACAATGCCGCCCAACGCACACAACCAAGCCAAGTGAAATGTCAGTAAACCTGGGCGTCGTGATGGACTCCATCCCGTCCATCAATCCAAAAAAGGACACCACCCTCGTCATGCTTTTGGCCGCCCAATCCCGGGGCTGGCGCATCGAATACATGCTTCCCGCCGACCTTTGGCTCGGCCCCGGAGGTTGCCGCGCCATCGCCAGTGAACTCACCGTGCGCGACGACCCCGGGGACTGGTTCAGCCTCGGGGAAACCAGGGATATCGAACTTGCCGAACTCGATGTCATCCTCATGCGCAAGGACCCTCCCTTCGACATGGACTATGTCAATGCCACCTACCTGCTCGAACACGCCCAGGCGGCTGGCGTTCTCGTGGTCAACGAAGCCCGCGGCCTGCGCGACTACAACGAGAAGATGGCCGCCACCCTGTTCCCGCAATGCTGCGCCCCTTTCCTGGTGTCGGCCAATGGGGAACTGCTGCGGGAGTTCCACCGGGAACACCGGGATGTGGTATACAAGCCCCTGGACGGCATGGGCGGCGCCGACATTTTCCGGGTGCGCCCCGACGACCCCAATCTTTCGGTCATTATCGAATCCCTGACCCGCAACGGCCGCCGCCAGATCATGGCCCAGCGCTTCATCCCGGAAATTGCCGAAGGCGACAAGCGCATACTGCTGATCGACGGCAAACCCGTTCCCTGGTCGCTTGCGCGGATCCCCGCCGCTGGCGAAACCAGGGGCAATCTGGCTGCCGGCGGCAGCGGCGTCTGCCGGGAACTGAGTGATCGCGACCGCTGGATATGCGGCCAGATCGGACCATCGCTGGCCGAGGCGGGAATGCTTTTCATCGGCATCGACGTCATCGGCGACTATCTCACCGAAATCAATGTGACCAGTCCCACCTGCATGCGGGAAATCCAGCACGAGACCGGGCTCGATATTGCCGGCGACCTGATGGATTGTATACTGGGCAGGTTATCCGGCTGATGGATACAGCATGACTGCCGCCAACACTCTGGAAAACCAGTTCCTCGTAGCAATGCCGCGCCTGACTGGCACCTATTTTGGCAGCACGGTCACCTATCTGTGGAAGCACGACAAGTCCGGCGCCATCGGCATCGTGGTCAACAAGCCCATGAAGACCAGCCTTGCCGATATTTTTGACGAACTCGAAATCAGCGGCAGCGCGGGCGAGGGGGATTTCCGCGCCCGCCAGGTGCTCGCCGGAGGTCCGGTGGAGCGCGACAAGGGATTCATCCTGCACGACGCCGGGGGAAAGTGGGATTCCTCGATTCGGGTTACCCCCGACATCACCGTGACCACCTCCAAGTCGATCCTCGAAGCCATCGCCTCGGGCGATGGTCCGGACAACTACCTGATTGCCCTGGGTTGCGCCGGCTGGGGGCCGGGACAACTGGAGCGGGAAATCCTCAACAACTCCTGGTTGACCACGCCGGCGAGCTGTGAGTTGATATTTTCCGAAGACTATACCGGCAAGCCCAGCGCGGCGGCGGCGCAGCTCGGCATCGCCCTGGAAAAAATGTCGCCGGAGGCGGGCCATTCCTGAACGACCGCGATGAGCCTGAGCCTGTTCCCAGATGATCTGAGTTCCCATTTTTCGGCGCTGGCGTTTGATTTCGGCACCCAGCGCATTGGCGTCGCCTTCGGTCAGAGCCTGAGCGGAACCGCCAGCGCGGTAACCGTGCTCAAGGCCCGGGACGGCCAGCCGCGCTGGAATGAAATGGCCCAGCTTGTGGAACTTTGGAAGCCCGATGTTTTTCTCGTCGGCCTGCCGTACAACATCGATGGATCGGTAAGCGAACTGCTGGGCCGGGCGGAGAAATTCGCGCGCCGCCTCCAGGAACGTTTTGAAAAACCCTGCTATGGCATGGATGAGCGGCTTTCCTCCCGGGAGGCCATCGAGCGGCTGGTGGAAGCCAATACCACGATGATGGTCAAGAAAACCGCCATCGACCATATCGCCGCCCAGATCATACTGGAGAACTGGTTCAACGAAATCCGCGTCAAGGCGCCGGATTCCGGGCAGTAGCACGACTCATGCCGCAGCGCCGGAAATCGGCGAAGACTTTCTTCAGGCTCCCGCCTCCCTTTGCAAACCGTGTCAGGGTGGTTGGTTTTGGCAGAAGTTGACTTTTCGTGCATAGTATGGAACCAGTAACAGCAATGGGGGAACCCCGAATGAAATCAAGAATAGCGACATTCTCATTGGCGGCCGGTATCGCGTTTGCGGGGCTGTCATCACATGTCTTCAGCGCGGCGGGTGAGGCGCGCGCCGAATTGATGGACACCGAAGGAATGAGCGTCGGCGAAGTCATCCTGCGGCATACGCCGGTCGGCACGCTATTGCACGCGCGGCTGGAAAATCTGCCGCCCGGCGCCCATGCGTTTCATGTGCATACGACCGGAATATGCGAGCCGCCGTTCAGTTCGTCGGGCGGACACTTCAATCCACAGGGCAAGTTGCACGGCATATTGGGCCCGGCGCGGCAATCGTCCGATGGCGCCACGCCGCTCTCGCAACAGGCCGTGGTCACCGCGCGGGACTATACCGGAAACGAATTCACCCTGACCTTGTATTTTGATTTTGACGAGAATGGGAATCTGGCGCCCGGCACCTGGCGCGCGGAAATGGCCGAGGGGCATGTCGGCGATATGCCCAACATCCATGTGCCCGCTTCGGGGGAATTGGAAATCGAGATTCTCAACACGGACCTCAAGCTCGACTACGGCCTGTTCGACGCCGACGGCGCCGCGATCGTGATTCACGCGGGGCCGGACGATTACACGTCCGACCCGGCGGGCAACGCCGGTCCGCGCATCGCCTGCGGCGTCATCACCAGCGTGGACTAGGGTCTGTTCACACTATGCGCTGTTGCCCTGTTGTGTCTGTCACGTCGCCAATCAAGGCGCGGGGAGCGTAGTTTGGTGATTCCAAATGAGCGAGTCGCAACGCCGGGTGGCGACGTGACAGACACAACCCGAAGGGCCGGTTCTCTTTTTCCTCCGGGCGGCGTTGCCGCTCGCTCATGTGGATCAACCACACGGCGCTCGCGGCGTCTTGCCGGACGAA